>NZ_JBHXNY010000038.1:0-49891 GCF_042719275.1 Nocardioides sp. NPDC058538
ATACCGAAGTATTTCGCGGCACAGGCCAACCGTCACGGAACCCACCCGGCGATTTTCAAATCGCAACAGCCACCTGGGCCGAGGCGCACCACTGGCTTGCCTGGGCCCAGGGAGGCGGAACCGACCTCGACAACGCCGCCCTGCTCTGCTCCCATCACCACCACCGCGCCCACGACACCGCGTACCCTCCACGAACGCCGACCCAGCGGCGACATCCGCTTCACCAGACGCAGATAGGCCGAGGACTCGCACCAGCTACCCACCGAGCCGGTCTCGGTGACGGCACGGAAAAGATGGCCTGAAGCCAATCCGATTCGCCCCGGTGGCCGAAGACCGGGTGGCGGCGCCTCTGCGCCGACCGCCCACTTCGACACCGAGGAGCCTGATGAGCAGTCCCGACCACGATCGCCGTCGGGTCGCGGTGGTGGGCAGCGGGGTGGCCGGCCTGACCGCGGCCTACGTCGCCTCCGGCCACAGCGTGGTGACCCTCTTCGAGGCCGACGACAGGCTGGGCGGCCATGCCGACACCCACCGCGTCACCGCGCCGGACGGGAGCGAGCTGGCGATCGACACCGGGTTCATCGTGCACAACCGGCGTACGTATCCGACCTTGCTCCGGCTCTTCGCCGAGCTCGACGTGCCGACGCAGGTCTCCGAGATGTCGATGTCGGTGCGTTCGCAGAGCGCCGACGTGGAGTACGCCGGCGCGCGCGGGCTGCGCGGGGTCCTACCCGACCGCCGCGCGTTCCGTCCGGCGCACCTGAAGATGCTCGCCGAGATCCCGCGGTTCCACCGGGCCGCCAGGGCGCTGCTCGCAAGCGACGAGCCCGACGATCGCACCCTCGAGGCGTTCCTGGACGAGCACGGATTCACCCCGCACTTCCGTCGCCATTTCATGGCACCGCTGGTCGCCGCGGTGTGGTCCTGCGACCCGGCCACCGCGCTGAGCTACCCGGCTCGCTACCTCTTCGAGTTCCTCAGCCACCACGGGATGCTGCAGGTCTTCGGCTCGCCGCGCTGGCGCACGGTCACCGGCGGGTCGGTGGCGTACGTCGAGAGGGTCGCCACCGCGATCCGTGACCGCGGCGGCCGGGTGCTGACCTCGACGAAGGTCGTGAATGTGGTCGAGACCGGCAGGGGGATCGAGATCACCGACGGCAACGGCCGCACCGAGCTCTTCGACGCGGCCGTGCTGGCGACCCATCCGGGACAATCGCTGGCGATGCTCGGCGAGCCCACGGCGGCCCAGCGGGAGATCCTGGGTGCGTTCCCGTACTCCGCCAACCAGGCTCAGCTGCACACCGACACCAGCCTGCTGCCGGCCAGCGAGCACATCCGGTCCTCGTGGAACCACCTGGAGCGACCGGGCCGCGGCCAGGTCACGGTCACCTACGACCTGACGAGGTTGATGCGGCTGCCGGCTCCCGGCGGCGTACGTCACCTGGTCACGCTCGGTGGTGCCGACCTGATCGACCCCGAGAAGGTCATCGCCACCATGGAGTACGAGCACCCGCTCTACACGCCGGAGTCGGTGGCCGCCCAGCGGCGCGCCGACGAGCTGGACTCCGACGCGCTGGCCTTCGCCGGCGCCTGGCGGGGCTGGGGGTTCCACGAGGACGGCGCCCGATCCGGTGCCCGGGCGGCCGAGCGGCTGGGGCTCTCCTGGACGGCCCCCGCGGAGCGGCCCGACGACGCGACCGGGGTGTATCGCACCACGATCAGCCACACCCGGCGCGGGCCGCTGCGGAACCGGTTCGTGCACCGCTCCCACTGGCAGGTGGTCGACCTGGAACGGCTGCCCGATCGCGGGCCCCTCGGCCGCTTCGAGGCACGCGATCATCTTGGCGACCCCGAGCTCTCGATCCGGGAGAACCTCGCCGCGTTCCTGAAGCTCCACGACATCGACGTGGGCGATGCGCGGGTGCTGATGGCGGCCCAGCCGAGGGCCTTCGGGTTCAGCTTCAACCCGATCAGCGCCTACTGGTGCACGGCAGCCTCCGGGAAGCCACTGGCCACCGTCGTCGAGGTGCACAACACCTACGGCGACCGGCACGCCTACCTCGTCCACCCCGACGAACGGCATCGGGCACAGGTCCCGAAGGCGATGTACGTCTCGCCGTTCCACGGCGTCGACGGCCACTACGAGCTGACCGTGCCGCCACCCGACGGGCGACTCCGGGTCGCCGTCCGACTCACCACCGAGGACGGGACCGTCTTCGACGCCTCCGTCCGCGGCTCCCGGGTCGAAGGACGGTTCGGGGACACGCTCCGTTCTGCTCCCGCCGCGTTTCTCGGCGCGGTCCTGATCCGCCTCCACGGCGTAGCGCTGTGGCTACGGCGCCTACCGGTCCAGAGAAGGCCGCTGCATCACCAAGAAGGAGTCCGATGAAGACCATCGAAGCCCCCACCGCGCAGACCTCGGTGGGAGAGCGCTGGCCCATGCTGGAGGAAGCACCCAGTGGGCTGGTGACCCGGGGCACGGCGGCTGCCGCCGCGACCGTCTTCCGGGCCGCAACGAAGCGGCTCGGGATCAGTGTGAGCGAGGACGGCAGACCGGCCGACATCGTGCTGCACCGGCCCGAGGAGTTCTACGCCAGGCTCAGCCGGCACGGGCTGATCGGCTTCGGCGAGGCGTACATGACAGGAGCCTGGGACGCCCCGGAGCTGGGGGAGACCCTGACCGTGCTGTGCCGGGACCTCGACGGTCTCCTGCCCGGGTGGGCGCAGCGGATGCGCGGGATCTACGAGCGGCGTCGCGGCGCGAAGGACCTGAACACACCGGAGAACGCGCGCGAGCACATCGGCCACCACTACGACCTGTCGAACGAGTTCTTCGCGCTCTTCCTGGACCCGACGATGAGCTACTCGGCGGGCCTCTTCTCGACCCTGCCCTCGACGGAGGACCTGGCGCTCGCCCAGCACCGCAAGATCGACCGGATCCTCGACGAGGCGAGAGTCGGACCCGGCACCCGTCTGCTCGAGATCGGGACCGGCTGGGGAGAGCTGGCCCTGCGGGCCGCCGCCCGGGGCGCTCAGGTCACCTCGGTGACCCTCTCGGTCGAGCAGGCCGCGCTGGCCCGGCGCCGGATCGGCGCGGCCGGTCTGGACCATCGGGTGGACGTGAAGCTGCGCGACTACCGGGCCGTGGACGGGACGTACGACGCGGTGGTCTCGGTCGAGATGATCGAGGCCGTCGGTGAACGGTTCTGGCCGGCCTACGTCGCAAAGATCGACGAGGTTCTGGCCCCGGGCGGCGCCGCGGTGATCCAGGCGATCACCATGCCGCACGACCGAATGCTCGCCACCCGGAAAACCGAGACCTGGATCACCAAGTACATCTTCCCCGGCGGGCTGCTCCCCTCGACCGAGGCGATCACCGGCGTCACCGAGGCACAAACCCGGCTCCGGCTGCGGAGCCGGCTCTCGTTCGGTGCCCACTATGCGGAGACCCTGCGGCGGTGGGATCTCGCGCTGCTCGATCGCGCCGAGGAGGTCCGGGCGCTCGGGTTCGACGAGACGTTCCTGCGGATGTGGCACTTCTACCTGGAGTACTCCCGGGCCGGGTTCGCCGCTGATTACATCGACGTCCAGCAGCTCACGTTCACCCGGGACGAGGCCCCGACCGGCGGGGGAGCCGGTCAGGGCCTCGGTCTCTGAGGCGGCGACTGATCAGCCGCCGCGCTGCTCGATGCTGTGCCGTTCGATGATGTGGGCGATCTCGGTGAAGCCTCGGTTGCGGGCGTGCTCGAGCGGGGTGACGCCGTCGCGGTCGGCGATGCCCGGATCGGCGCCGTTCTTGAGCAGGCTGCGGACGACGCGCTGCCAGCGGTCGGAGCCCTCGCCGAGGATGACGGCCTCGAGGAGGGCGGTCCAGCCGAGGTCGTTGACGTGGTCGATGTCGATCTCGGTGCGGGCGACCCGCTCCACGTAGTCCGCGTGGCCGCGCTCGCTGGCGGGGATGATCGAGAGGCCGCCGTAGCGGTTGCGTACGGTCAGGTCCGGGTCGACGCTGAGCAGCAGCTCGGCCATCGAGACGCTCCCGGTGACACCGGTGACCAGCCAGGGAGTGTCGTGCTGGCCGTCGAGGGCGTCCGGGTCGGCACCCAGGTGCACCAGCAGACGGGCCGTCTCGAGGTGGTCGTCGGTGACCGCGAGCAGCAGCGGCGTACGCCGGTTGCCGTCCCTGGTCTCCAGATCGGCGCCGCCACGTAGGGCCGCCGCGGCCGAGTCCGCGTCGCCCGAGACCGCCGCCCGCAAGAGCTGCTGGTCACCGTCGGCGACCCCGGCCGAAGCCGTACGCAGCGTCGACACGATCGCGTCGAAACCGCGCTCCTCGGCGTGCTCCAGGGCGGTCTTCCCGTCCCGGCCGGCCTCGATCGAGATGTCCACCCCGGCCGCGACGAGCACCCGTACGGTGTCGGCCGCGTCCGGGCCGTCGTCACCCAGGACGACCGCCTCGTGCAGGGCGGTCCAGCCCAGGTTGTTGACGTGATCAAGGTCGATCCCGGCCTGCACCAGACGCCCCACGATGTCGGCGTGGCCGCGCTCGGCGGCGCGGATCAGCGCGGTGCCGTCGTAGGAGTCCTTGGCGTCGACCTCGGCGCCGTTGCGGAGGGTCAGGTCGAGCAGGTCGACGTAGCCCTCGCTCGCGGCGATGAGGTAGGCGCTCTGCTGGGTCTCGTCCTCGTAGTCGACGTCGGCCCCGGCCTGGATCAGCTCGCGGGCACGGGTGACGTCGTTGTCCCACGCGGCCTTGATCAGCTGCTCGTTCATCCGCTGTCGCTCCTCGGGGCCGGGGGTGCTCTTCGCCGCCTTCGTCGGGGCGGACGCCGACGCGGAGCTCGATGGAGACGGTTCAGCGGTCTCCGACGGCGCCGCGGCGCAGCCTGCCAGAAGCACGGCCATCGCCGCGGCGGCGGTCGACCACCGCAGGTGTGGCCGCGCAGATGTGGACAGCGTCATCGCGGCATCCGGGCGGTGACGATCTCGTACGGCCCCTGCGCGGTCTGCTCGTCGAAGTGGCTGTCGACCAGCAGCAGCCTGCCGCCGAGCAGCTTGCCGGTGGTGAAGACGCGGTTCGGGTCGGTGGCACGGGAGGAGACGTGCTCCGCGGAGGTGGCGGAGGGGTTCAGCTCGAGATGCACGATCTCCTTGTCGAAGTTGCGGATCACCGCGAGGTCGCGCCCCTGCCGGATCAGACCGTCGGCGTTGCGCAGGTTCGCGCCGTCGGTGTCGATCTCGCTGACCTCGCCGGTGGCGACGGAGAAGCGCCACAGCTGCCCGGTGGTGCCCTGGGCGACCACGAACGCGGAGCGGTCCTGGCTCAGCACGATGCCACCGAGGTTGAAGCCCTCGACCGGGGTGATCAGCGAGCTGCCGTCGGCCCACTCGGTGGCCTGCCAGCCGTCCGCGCCCTCGGCGACGCGGATGATCGTCGGGTCGTTGGAGTTGGTGAAGTACGCAGCCCCGTCCGGCCCGATCGCGACATCGTTGAGGAACGCGTTGTTGTCGGGGACACGGAGGGCGGCGAGCAGCTCACCCTCGGGGCTGTAGACCCACAGGTCGGGGCGGTCGTTGCCGGTGCCGTTCGGCCCGCCGGCGATGTAGACGCGGCCCTCGCCGTCGACGGTGATGCCGCGAGCGGTGTAGCGGCCGTCGGTGCCGTCACCGGCCAGCCACTCCTCGGCCTGGGCACGGTCGGCCGAGCCACGCTGGATCTCGCCGCCGGTGACCTCGCTGACGTAGAACTTCCCGGACTCCTGGTCCACGCCGATGCCCTCGAACTTCGAGCCGCCCTGGGCGGACGGGTCGCCCTCGAGCAGGTAGCTCGCCGGGCGGCCGTTGCCCTGTGTGGCGTCGGCCTGGGCGGCGTTGGCTGGGGTGCCCATGCCGAGGGCGGTGAAGGACAGGGTGGCCGAGGCGGCGATGCCGGCCAGGCCGGCGAGGGCGGCGATTCGGGACGTACGCATGGTGGTGCTCCTCCGGTGTTCGGTGCTGTTGGTCGAGCTGATGCATCAACCATCGCCGTCAGGGAGGGGTCGAGACATCGGGTGACCGGCGACGTCTGGATAGCCGTTCGGCGACACCCCGGATAGCCGATCGGATGATGCCGGAGCCCCGCGACCGGCCTAGCCTGGAACGACCATGTCGACCGATACCGCGCCAGCTCCAGGACCCAGCGCCGGTGGGATCCTGGCCGGCCAGACTTTGCTCGACCGCTGGCTCCACATCTCGCTGGTGGTGCTCGTCATCGCCTCGGTAGCGCGCTACCTGCAGGGACACGGCCTCGGCGACCAGGCGGAGGTGGTCCTGCCCGGCGCCGCCGTCCTCCTGATCGCGTACGCCGCGGGCCGCCGTCTCGCCGGCACGGCCGCGGTCGTCTGGCTGGGCGCAGTGATCGCCTGCTGGACGGTGCTGGCGCTGATCGCGCCGTCGTTCTCGTGGGCGGCCGTGCCCCTGGTCTTCCTGGCGCTGCGGGTGCTGCCGTTCCGCTGGGCGGTGGCCGCCACGGTGTTCCTCGTCGCGGTGGTCGCGGTCGCCTGGAGCCGGATGACCGGCCTGGCCGACCCGACCGTGCTGCTCGGTCCGGTCTGTGTCGCCGTGCTCGCGGTGACCACCTACCGCGCGCTCGAGCGCGACGCGATGACTCGTCGTGCACTCCTCAACGAGCTCGAGGCGGCCCAGGACGAGGTCGCCGACGCCGAGCGCCGAGCCGGTGTCGTGGCCGAGCGCGCGCGGCTGAGCCGGGAGATCCATGACAGCGTCGCCCAGGGTCTGACCAGCATCAACCTGCTGCTCCAGGCAGCCGACCAGGAGTGGGAGTCGCGGCCGGCCGACGCCCGCAGCCACGTCGACCAGGCGGCCACCATGGCCCGCTCCTCGCTCGACGAGGCGCGCCGGGTCGTACGCGACCTCGCCCCCACCGAGCTGACCGGCGGATCGGCGCTGGCCACCGCCGTACGCCAGGTCGCCGACGACGTCGCCGCCACCACCGGCCTCAGCGTCCCGGTCCACGTCCACGGCGACCCGCACGAGGTCGGCGGGCGGGTGGCGACGGCAGTCGTACGCACCCTGCGGGGTGCGCTCGCCAACGTCGCCGAGCACGCCGGCGCGACCACGGCGGTCGTCTCCCTCACCTTCCACGAGGGCGGGGTCGCCCTGGACGTACGCGACGACGGAGCCGGGTTCGACGCAACCCGGCTGAAGGAGGAGCCCGACGGGCTGCGCGGACACGGCCTGGCCGGAATGCGGGCTCGCGCCCGCCTGCTGGGTGGAGACTTGGTCATCGAGAGCGCTCCGGGCGAGGGCACGGTGGTCGCGGCCTCGTTCGCTGCCGGACAGAGTCAGGGGGAGGAACGTCGTGGCTGAGCAACGCATCCGGGTGGTGCTGGTGGACGACCATCCGGTGGTCCGGGCAGGCGTACGCGCCCTGGTGGACGCCCAGGACGACCTGGACGTCGTCGGCGAGGCCGCCGACTCGGCCCGGGCCGTCGCGGTCGTCGGCGAGACCCGGCCGGACGTGGTGCTGATGGATCTCAGCCTCGGTGACGGACCGAGCGGGGCGGAGACCACCAGGCTGGTCCGCGAGCTGCCGTCGCCGCCGCACGTACTGGTGCTGACGACCTACGACACCGAGGCCGACGTTCTCGAGGCCGTCGACGCCGGCGCGGCGGGCTACCTGCTGAAGGACGCGCCGCCCGACGAGCTGTTCCGCGCCATCCGCGGCACCGCACGAGGAGAGACCGTGCTGGCCCCGTCGGTCGCGACCCGGCTGCTGCAGCGCGCCGCCTCGCCGGCGCCGAAGGTGAGCCCGCGCGAGGTCGAGATCCTGCGGCTGCTCGCCAAAGGCCTGGGCAACAAGGAGATGGCCCGCGAGCTGCTGGTCAGCGAGGCGACGGTCAAGTCGCATCTCTCCCACATCTACACCAAGCTCGGCGTCGACACCCGCGCCGGCGCCGTCGCCACGGCCATCGAGCGCCGCATCCTGCGACCCTGACCCTGGCCCTGACGCCGGCGCCCAGCGTCTCAGCAGGTCGCCAGCAGCATCGGCTCGAGCAGGAGACCGAGGTCGTAGATCGGGTCGGTGCTGTCCCAGTTGCGACCGGTCCAGCCGAGCGTGATCTGGCGGGTGCCGTCCGGTGAGCCCCAGCTGATCGACTGGGCACCCATGTGGGCGCCGTCATGGCCGTAGAGGTACTCGCCGGGGTTGCACGGGTCGGCGACCCGGTAGATCCCGAACCCGTAGTCAGGGTCGGTGCTGCCCGCGATCGGCGGCAGCATCTTCTCGACCGAGGCCGGGCTGAGCAGCTTCCCGGTGAGGAGCGACTCGTTGAGGTCGGCGAGGTCCTCGGTGGTGCTCGTCGCGGCCCCGGCGGCGTGGAAGATGCTCGGGTGCAGGTCGGTCATCGGCCGCCAGCTGCCCTCGTAGTGACCGGCGTCCTCGAGGAACGGGCCGCGGTTGCGGGCATCGGTCGGGTAGGCGCTCTGACGCATGCCTGCGGGTTCGAGCACCCGGTCGCGTACGAGATCCTCGATCCGCTCCCCGGTCTCCTTCTCGAGCATGACCCCGAGCGCGACATAGCCGTAGTTGGAGTAGGAGAAGTCGGTGCCGGGCTCGAAGAGCCAGCCGGCGCCGCGCATGAAGGCGAGGTGCTCGGCCTCGGAGTAGTACTGCCCGAGCGCGTCGATCAGCTGGTCCCACGAGCTCGGGTCCTCGACGCGATCGAAGAGGATCTCCTCGGGCCCGCGCGGGGCGCCGGAGGTGTGGTTGAGCAGGTGCTTGATCGTGACGCCGTCGGGGAAGGTGCCCGGGAGCAGGTCGTTCGCGGGCGTGTCCAGGGTCCAGCCGCCGCGCTCGACCTCCTGCATCACCAGGGTCGCGATCAGCGTCTTGGTGTTGCTGGCCACGTGGAACCTGTCGCCGGGCCTGACCGGCTTCTTCTTCCCGACCTCGCGTACGCCACCCGCCCCCGACCATTCCTGGCCGGGCGTCTCCACCCGGGCGGTCACGCCCACGGCGCCATCGGCGATGAACGCGTCGACGGCACGGTCGAGGTCGGCGGCCGTGGGAGTCGCCGACCGGGCCCGGAGACCCTGCCGCTCGCCGGCGGCCTTCTCGGCGATCGCGGTCGCCTCCCGGGTCAGTGCGGTCGGGTCCGGCGCGACCGCCGCCGCGGGCTCGGGATCGGGCTGGGCGTACGCGGCCGGTACGGCCGTCAGAGGAAGAAGCACCGCGGCGATCGCTGCGGTGCCCGTGCGGACGAGGGTCCGAGACATGGCTGCTCCTGTCGTCGTTGACGTTTCGCAGCCATCGTTCCGGGCCCGGGCGTACGCCCACATCAGCCTCGAGTCGGAGATCGAGGCGTTCTTGGTCAGTCCCGAAGCTGACGCCGCAGGGCGCGAGCGGCCTTGCCCTTGCGGGAGAAGAGGTCGCGGCGCTCGGCCGGGGTCATCGGGCCGAGCTTCTCGAGGACGGATGCGGGGAAGCCGGCGACCTCGGGGGCCTCGCCGATCGGCACGGTGGTGTGGACGACCGGCGCGCCGGGGACGTCGCCGACGCCCTCGTCGTAGAGGTGGACCAGCGAGATCGCCTGGTGGCCGTCGACGGAGGCGGAGTAGCGGTCGAGGGTCGCCGGCGCGGCGGTGTAGCAGCTCGCGGAGGCGACCGAGACCGGGAAGCCGGCGAAGGTGGTGAAGGTCGAGTAGTGCAGGTGACCTGCGAGAACAGCGCGTACGTCGGTCCCCGCCAGCACCTGAGCAAGCCGGTCCTGGCCGTCGAGCTCGATGATCACGCTGGCCTCGTTGAGGGGGAGCGGGACCGGCGGGTGATGCATCGTGAGCAGGGTGCCGTGTGGCGCCGGCTCGGCGAGCACATCGGCCAGCCAGTCGAGCTGCGGCTCGGTGATGTCGCCGTGGTGCCAGCCGGGCACGGTGGTGTCCAGGGCGATGATCCGTAGGCCGTCGATGTCGTAGACACGGTCCTGCGGTGCGTCGGAGGCCTCGCCGAAGAGCACCTCGGAGTAGACCTCCCGCTCGTCGTGGTTGCCCATCACCCAGATGATCTCGGCGCCGAGGTCCGCGGCGACCGGCTCGACCTGCTTCCGGAGGCGTACGTAGGCGTCGCGCTCACCCAGGTCGGCGAGGTCGCCGGTGAAGACGATCGCCTGCGGTGGGATCGTCATCCCCCGCAGCCGATCCAGCGCCCGCTCGAACCCGGGCGTCGGGTCGACCTTGCCGAAGATCCGCCGGTCCCCGGCATAGAGGTGGGGGTCGGAGAGGTGGGCGATCGTATGACGAGGAGAGGGATACTGGCCGAACTGCACGATGCCCAGCGTAGGACCGACTTGGAGGTTGGCAAGGAACTCTCAAGCGGGACTTGGAAGTTCCTGTCAACTTCCAACTCAAGCCACGTCTGAGTGGTAAGTTGACCGGTCATGGATCCGGAGAGGTACGACGCTCCGCAGTTCGGCAGGGCGACCCGCGAGCCGGGGAACAAGTGGGCCTACTGGTACTACAAACCCGCCCACATCCCGCGTGACCTGCCGTTACAGCCGCTCACCGTGAAGGCGCTCTCGGATGCCGACGCCGCGCTGGGGCGCCTCCAGGGAGTGAGCGCGCTGATCCAGGATCCCGAGCTGCTGATCGGGCCCTACCTGACCCAGGAGGCGGTCGCCTCCTCCCGGATCGAGGGCACCCAGACCTCTCTGGAGGAGGTCCTCCAGGACGAGGTCAGCGGTCAGGCGACCAGGAGCGAGGACGTCGCCGAGGTCAAGGCCTACCTCGCCGCGACCCGTCAGGGATTCGAGCTCATCAGGAGCTGGCCGCTCAGCCAGCGGCTCGTCCTCGAGCTCCACAAGACCCTCCTCACCGGTGTCCGGGGTCACGAGCGCCACCCCGGCGAGTTCCGGCGGAGCCCTGTCTGGGTCGGGTCGCCGACCGACAACCCCACCACCGCCGCGTACGTCCCACCCCTCCCGCCCGACCTGCCCGAGCTGATCGCCGACTGGGAGGCGTACGTCAACGTCCCCGATCTCAGTCCGACGCTGGTGCGGTGCGCGCTGATGCACTACCAGTTCGAGACGATCCACCCGTTCCTCGACGGCAACGGGCGCATCGGGCGGCTGCTGATCAACCTGATGCTGATGGAGGAGGGGCGGATGACCACCCCGCTGCTCTATCTCTCGGGCTACATCGAGGCCAACCGCCAGACCTACTACCAGCGGCTGCAGAGCGTCCGGGAGCGCGGTGAGATGCAGGAGTGGCTGCAGTTCTTCCTCACCGCGGTGCGACGTTCGGCCGAGGACGCCACAACCAGATCCGAGCGCCTGGTCGCGCTCCGGGAGAGCTATCTCGACGAGGCCGCCA
The DNA here is from genome assembly GCF_042719275.1 of Nocardioides sp. NPDC058538. Lineage (NCBI taxonomy): Bacteria > Bacillati > Actinomycetota > Actinomycetes > Propionibacteriales > Nocardioidaceae > Nocardioides > Nocardioides sp. NPDC058538. The sequence continues at coordinate 11,365 of NZ_JBHXNY010000038.1, forward strand.
CCTCCCGTGCCAACCTGTCCGGGCTGGTCACGCTGCTGTTCGCCAACCCCTACCTGACCGTCAAGCGCGTCCAGGACGCGACGGGCCTGACCAACCAGGGTGCCCGCAACCTGATCCAGGACGCCGAGCGGCGTGGGTGGATCGAGGGCGCCGGCCGGTCGGGCCGCGGCGGCCGGCACTACTGGATCGCCAGAGCGGTGATGGACGTGATCGAGGAGCCACTGGCGTACGACTGAACATTCCTGAACACGACGGAAAACGTGCAGGTGGCCCCGGCTGTGCACGTATGCACGCCCAGGGCCACCTGTGTGACGTAGCCGAGCAGTCGGTAGGGGGTTGATCACTCGGCGATGGTCATGTTTCTCAGAAGGTGCCGAGCGCCAGCGGGTTCGGGACCTGGCCGACCGGGAGGCCGTCGAGGGCCGCGTTGTCCATCGGGAGCAGGAAGGAGACCTGGTCCATCTCGCGGTCGGACAGCTCGGAGGGCAGCGCACCGCCCATGATCTTGTCCATCACGATGCCGGGCGCGCCGACGTAGGCGCCGGAGACGACCAGGGCGGCACCGTTACCGACCTGGTGCGCGCCGCCGTCCCAGTTCACCCAGGCCTTCTTCTGCGCCGGGCTCAGCTCGTCGCCGGTGGCACCCATCAGGATGAGGCCCGGGGCGCCGACCCAGGCGCCGCTGACCATGCGAGCGGCGCCGCCGGTGGCCTGGCCGGCGCCACAGATGAAGCTGGCCCAGGCCTTCTGGCTCGAGGGCGAGAGGTCCGAGGCGCCGGAGGAGTTCTCGGCGATGCACTCGGCCTCGGTGCGGTTGTGGTGGGTGCCCTGGTCCGCCGTGGCGGTGCCGGTGGTCAGTGCGATGGCGACACCCGAGAAGGCGGCGACGGCCGCGGTGCGGCGGAGCAGCCCTGTCATCTTGTTCATTTCGTACCTTTCATCGATCAATTCGAATTGAAACATCACGCACGGACGCGACCCCCGGATCGATAACTGATGTCATCGATACGTTCGCATCCGGGAAGCGATGCTAAGAGGATCAACGGTTTCCATGGCAACTCGACACGGGTGTTTCTATGTCAAATAGTGACGAATGAAATGTAATGAAGTAATTTTCGACAACCTGCAACGTTCTTGTCTGGACGTGCGTAAATGCGCAGATGGCCCGGTCGTGCGCGAAGGCACGGCCGGGGCCATCTGGGGACGGCGCCGATCGGATCGTGGTGGGAGCTACGGTCGGTCGGCGGTCGTCATGTCGACGCTCAGAAGGACCCGAGAGGAGCCATCGGGTTCGGGATCTGGTCGGTGGAGACACCGTCGAGCGCCGGGCTGTCCTGCGGGATGAGGAACGTGACCTGCTCGAGCTCGCTCGGCGACAGGTCGCTCGGGGTCGCCCCGCCCGCGATCTGGTCGAGGATGATGCCGGGGGCACCGACGTAGGCGCCGGCGACCATCATGGCGGCGCCCTCACCGATCTTGTGGCCACCCTCGTCCCAGTTCTCCCAGGCCGCGAGCTGCTCCGGGGTCAGGGGCGAGCCGGTGGCGCCGGCGAGGATCAGGCCCGGGGCGCCGACCCAAGCACCGCTGACCATCTGGGAAGCACCGCCGGTGATGTAGGAACCACCGAGGATGAAGTCCTCCCAGGCCTTCTGCGAGGAGGGCGAGAGGTCGGAGGAGGAGACGCTGGCGGTGGCCGGCGCCGGAGCGGCGACGGCGGTGCCGGTGGTCAGTGCGACGGCGACACCCGAGAAGGCGGCGACGGCCGCGGCGCGGCGGAGCAGCCCTGTCTTCTTGCTCATTTCATACCTTTCATCGTCAATTCGAATCGATCGCAGCGCGGCCGCCGAGCTGATAACACTCGTTTCGACACGTCCGCGTGCGGTTCATGACGCTAGGGATGCTCACCGTGCGATGTTTCGTCCGACACGGCTTCGTGATTACCAAGTGGACGTAAACGTTCCATACCGCCGGGTAATACCATGCCCGGTCGGGTTAATGGATTCCTGGAATTCGTCGAGCGCGCTAGATTGCCGCGTCCTCTTCTCGGGACCCCCACCCATAAGGCATCGATGAGCTCGGCAACGTACGCACCCGTGATCGCTGATTCCCGTCGGCCGAGGAAGGGCGGCAGGGTCCTCCTGTCAGTGCTCATCGGCCTGCTCGGCGCACCACTCCTTCTCGTCGGAGCGGGCCTGGCCATCGCGGCCGGACCCGACGACGTCGTGATGGGCAAGGAGACCCCGATCGCGCAGGGCGCGGCGTACTCCACGCCGGAGGCGTTCGCCTTCGACCGGCTCCCGGTCACCGTGCGCGTGGAGGCGATGGGAGAGGCGTACGTCGGTGTCGGCAACCCGGTTGATGTGCTCGACGTCGTCAAGGGCACCAAGGCCGTCGAGATCGCCAAGACTCCGCTGACCAGGGTGAGCGGTGCGGCCGGCACGGGGGAGAACGTGCCGGATGCCTCCGAGGCACCGTGGTGGGACGAGACGGTCTCGGGCTCGGGGACCCAGGAGCTGAACGTGACGCTCACCGGGGAGCCGGTCTCGTTCCTGGCCGCGAGCGTGGACGGGGCGCCGATCAAGGTCGCCTTCGGCTATCGGCTCGATGGGATCTTCCTGGTCGCGCTGGGCATTGCGGGCTTCGGTGCCCTGCTGCTGATCGGCGCGGTCGTCCTGCTGGTGACCGGGAAGCGTGAACGCCGGGACCAGTGGCAGCCGCCCCGGCCACCGGTTTCGTACGTCCAGCCGCCCCACCTCGTCCAGCCGAGCTACCCGACCCAGCCGGCCCGTCCGGTCCTGACGGGGCCGGCGCCGGCTCGCCCGGCCATGCCGCGTCCGCCGGCCGGCGGGCTCTACCGCCGTTTGGGCGTAGCGGCCGGGATCGGCGTCGTGGCGTTCTCGCTGACTGGATGCTCGATGCCCGCGTCCGTCGAGCTCGACGAGGCCAGCAAGGTCTCGCTGCGGAGCGACGACGTCGGTGTGGTGATGCGGGACTGGAACGCGCGCAGCAACGAGGCCATCAGAGCCAACGGGCGCGGGAGATGGAAGGTCGAGGCATGGGACCAGGCCGCCACTGGTCCCATGCTCGCGGTGTTCCAGGCCGCGACGGTCGCTGCCAAGGCCACCGGCTACAAGCAGCGCTCGCGCACGTTCAACGTGGATGCGGGCCGGGTCTGGTCGGCGCAGCTCGGCGAGTATCCGATGTGGGCCATCGTGGAGATCAACGGCGGCGACCGGAGGTCTCCGCTGGCGGTCTACGAGCAGCAGGACGCCCTGTCGCCCTGGAAGCACCGTGGCGAGGTCAACGTCAAGGCGAGTGCCATCCCCACCGAGGTCGAGGGCGCCGCTCCGGTCTCCGCCGCCGATGCGAAGCGGGTCCAGGACGTCGCCGACGAGATCGACGCGTACCTCGGCAAGCCCAAGAGGGTCGAGGGTCTCGCCGGGCTCAAGAAGCTCCGGGCACCGCGACGCGAGATGGACGCGTACGTCGCGGAGATGGGTGTGGACACGGTCAAGACGACCGTGGAGGCATTCGACGAGACCGGACCGCGGATGGTGCAGACGCGCGAGGGCGTGTTCGCGATGCTGGAGTTCACCGTCGACAGCATCGTCGGCGGCCAGGGCACCGAGTGGGAGTGGAACCCGCCCTTCGACCAGTTCCGCAGCCGGGCCGGCAAGAACCTGTCCATCCGGACCGCGGTGACGGTCGCGGTGCTGGTGCCGAACGACGGCGATGCTTCGGTCCTCGGGGTCGAGTACGGCGAGATCCTGGGCGCGAAGGTGAAACTCTGACCCTCAGGGTTCATCCGCTGATCGCACGATGCTCGCGCGAGCGGCGGGTGGGCTTTTCTCTCGATGCCTAGCGTCGAGGCATGGATCATGCCGCGGCCGTGAGCCTGGCCATCGGCGCATGCGTCCTGTTCTCCCTCTCCGCCGCGGTTCAGCAGCGCGCCAGCGCGCTCGCGCCCGGCCGCAGCGGCGGAATGGCCGGCGTCGAGCAGCTGATGCTGGCGCTTGTGCGCAACCCGCTGTGGGTCACCGGCGCGGTGATCAACGCGATCGGGTTCGGGGTGCAGGCGGTCGCGCTCCACCTGGGGTCGGTCTCGGTGGTGCAGTCGGTGATGCCCACGCAGCTGCTCTTCGTGCTCGTCTTCGCCTCGATCACCGCCCGCCACTGGCCGACGGTCGCCGACTGGGTCAGTGGGGCCGCGATCTGTGGCGGCGTGATCCTGCTGGTCACCGACGACCATCGCGGCGGCACCTATGCCGACGTCGGCCGCGTCGCGCTCTTCGCCGGGTGTGTGGCGGTCGTGATCTGCGTACTCCTGCTGGTGGCGCACCGGTTCCCGCCGCCGGTCGCGGCGGCGACCACGGCGGTCGCGGCCGGCTGCTCGTTCGCCACCACCTCGGTGCTGCTGAAGATCACCGCCGACCGGGCCGCCACCGACGGCTTCCTCGGGCTGTTCACGCTGCCGGCGTTCTACGGGCTGCTGTGCACCTGCGGCCTCGGGATCGTGCTCACCCAGGCGGCCCTCGCCGCCGGCCCGCTGCCCTGGGCGATGGCGGCGATGACGATCACCAACCCCACCGTCTCGTACGTCGCCGCGGTGGTCGCCTTCGGCGCCTCGGCCCCGACGCTGTGGGTCGCGGTGAGCGCCGGGGCGCTGCTGGTCACCGGGATCGTCGGGCTCGCCCGGTCACGCTCGGCGGTGAGGTGGACGCCGGCGCAGCACGAGCGAACCGAGATCCGGGTGTCTTAGCGGTCCTGCATCGATCGCGGCCACGAGCGCCGCCTGGTCGACCTGGGCTTGAGGTGCTCGGGCAACGCGCTGATGTAGGGCGCGGCGTGCCGACACTCACCACAGGTGACGTCTCGATAGTCGTAGGAGGTCAGCGGATCTTCTCCGTACGCGCGACACACCGGGCCGAAGGAGTCGGCGAAGTGCGTGCGCTGTTTCGTCGTCAGCTCGCTCATGTGCGCCTCACGTGTCATGGCATGGAATGGTCACAGCAGGGTAACGGCGTCCCAACAGAAAGTGCGCTCCGACACCCTGAATACTTCACTCCGTTCACGCATAGCGCCGGGATCGCCGCGCCGCCTGTCGCTGCCGTGGGCGCGCGAGGAGATATGTCGGCGCGGTCTCCTGCGTGAGGCTCTCGTGAAGCTCCAGCATGTCCTCGATCGTGCGCGACCAGGGGAACTGCTCGGCCCGCTCGCGTGCCGCGTTGCGCGTGGCTCCGACCGGCCGCGAAGCGACGTCGATGACCGCGTCGGCAAGCGCCGCCGGATGGGCGGACGCCCAGGCTCCGCACCGGGGGTCGATGAGCTCCCGGGCGCCGCCGCGGTCTGCGGTGACCACCGGCGTACCGCTGGCAAGGGCTTCCAGGACGGCCAGTCCGAAGGTCTCGCGCGGGCAGACGGAGAGGGCCACGTCGGCCTCGGCCAGCGCCCGGGCGATCCGGTGGCGGTCGGAGACGTGCCCGTGGAAGACGACCGGCGCTCCGGCGGCGAGGGCCTCGATCTCGGCACGGTGCGGCCCGTCGCCGTAGACGTCCATGCGTACGTCGAACCCTCGCCGATGCAGCTCGACGGCCGTGGCGACGGCGAGGTCGGGAGACTTCTCGCGGGAGAGGCGGCCGACGTGGATGAGCCTCAGGGTGTCGTCGCGGTGCCCGAGGGAGGGCGAGAAGTTGTCGAGGTCGACGCCCAGCGGCACCTGCGCGATCGGGCAGCCGACGGTCGCGGCCAGCGGCTCGAACTCGTGCCGGGCGTAGTCGGAGGTCACCAGCACCTGGTCGAAGGAGCGCACCAGCATCCGGTTGAGCAGCGCGGTGGAGACCTTCGAGGTGGTGTCCATGCCGGTGTAGGTGGGCATGTACTCGTCGAGCCGCTCGTGGGAGAAGAGCACCGTCCCGATGCCCTGGCGCCGGGCCCAGCGGGAGACGGGCAGCATCGTGAACTTGTCGCTGACCTCGAGGCTCGTCGGGTTGAAGCGGGTCAGCACGTCGGTCACCCGCCACGGCTCGATGATCAGCCGGTAGCCGCCGCCCACGCGAGGCGCTCTCAGCTGCACCACCTCGCCGAGGTCGGTCGAGGTGACCGAGTCGTACGGACCGGGGACGACCAGAAGCCGGTCGTGGCCCGCCTCGAGATAGCCACGGGCGAGGGCCTCCAGAGCCGTCTTCATGCCGCCGGAGGTGGGGCCGACGAAGTTCGCGAGCTGAGCGATGAGCACGGCCACATCGTGTGGCATCGAGGTAGCCCTTCGGCGACCTCGATGTGACGTCGGCATGGCGAGGCAACGTACGAGATATCGTTGAAGATATGACCAACCTGGACGCGCACCCCATCCCCGTCGAGTGTGTCGGTGGAAACGGGGACGAAGGCGTCGAGATCCAGATCATCACTCCGCGCGACGTCCCGCTGGGTGGTCCACGAGCGATGAACGTACGCCGCACCCTGCCCGCCCGCTCGCGCTCGCTGATCGGCGCGTGGTGCTTCCTGGACCACTACGGTCCCGACGACGTCGTCGTCTCCGGCGGGATGGAGGTGCCGCCGCACCCGCACACCGGGCTGGCGACGGTCTCCTGGCTGTTCACCGGGGAGATCGAGCACCGCGACTCGGTCGGCACGGTCGCGATGGTGCGCCCGGGCGAGGTCAACCTGATGACCGCCGGGCGAGGGATCTCCCACTCGGAGAACTCCACCGCCGAGACCACCGTCCTGCACGGAGCGCAGCTGTGGGTTGCGCTGCCGGACGAGTACCGCGACGTCGAGCCGGGGTTCCAGAACCATGCGCCCACGCCGATCGAAGGTGATGGGGCGACCGTGCGGGTCTTCATGGGGTCGCTTCTCGGCGTCACCTCGCCGGTGCGGACCCACTCCGAGATCCTCGGCGCCGAGATCCTGCTCGAGCCCGGCACCCGGCTCGAGATCCCGGTCGACGAGCGGTTCGAGCACGGCGTACTCGTGGACACCGGCGAGGTGTCGATGACCGGCCTGGGCGCGTCCGGCCCGGCTTCGGCCGAGGTGGAGAAGGACTCCCTCGCCTACGCCCCTCCGGGCGCCACCACGCTGATCCTGCAGGCCGGTGAGGCGTGGACCCGGCTGCTCCTCCTCGGCGGTACGCCGTTCGGGGAGTCGATCATCATGTGGTGGAACTTCGTCGGGCGCACCCACGAGGAGGTCGTCGGTTTCCGCGAGGAGTGGCAGGGCCAGGTCACCCGCGGCGGTGGCGAGGTGGTCGAGGACTCCCAGGACGTGGCCGCAGGCCGTTTCGGTGTGGTCGAGGACAACCACCAGCGGCCGATCCCGGCACCCCCGCTGCCCAACGCCCGGCTCCGCTCACGGTCTTAGGTCGCGTCAGTGCTCGTGCTCGGTTCGTGCTTAGACTGCAGTCGTGAGTGACGAATCCTCAGACCCAGGGGTCGTGCTGGCCGTGGCGGTGGGCCGCAGCCGTAGCCAGGCGGCGGTCTTCGACCTCGCCGGGCGCGAGCTGGCCGGAGACACCCGTGACCACGAGGTCGGCATCTCCGCCGAGGTGCTGATGCCCGAGGTCGTCGAGCGGCTGACCAAGATGGTGACCTCGATCGACCTGCCGGTGCTGGCGATCGGGATGAGCCTGCCCGGCGTGGTCAACCCCGATCTCGGGATGAGCATCGACACCCCGGCGATGGGCGGCTGGGACGGCGTCCAGCTGGCCCCCTACTTCACCGCGCTGACCGACGCGCCACTCATCCTCGCCCACGACGCCCACGCGCTGGCGCGGTCGGAACTCTTCAACTCCGACCATCCCGTACGCAACGCCCTGGTCGTCAAGGCCTCGACCGGTCTCGGCATGGGCATCATCGTCGACGGCAAGGTCGTCACCGGCGCGCTCGGGGCAGCCGGCGAGATCGGCCACACCCGCATCGATGCGGCCGGAGACCGGCCCTGCCGCTGTGGCTCGACCGGCTGCCTGGAGACCGTCGCGTCCGGCTGGGCGCTCGCCCAGCGGCTGACGGACTCCGGGGTCCCCGCGGGCCACGTACGCGACCTGGTGGCCGCCGCGCTCGCCGGCGACGCCGTCGCGCGCGGGCTGCTGCGCGAGGGCGGACGACAGCTCGGCGAGGTCGTGGCCACGGCCGTCAACCTGCTCAACCCGGAGGTCGTCGTCATCGGCGGCGACATGGCCGGTGCCTTCGACCTCTACACCGCCGGGGTGCGGGAGAGCGTCTACGCCCGCTCCAACCCGATCGCCACCCGCGAGCTCACCTTCATGGCTCAGCTCCACGGCGACTCCTCGGGCCTGGTGGGCTGCGCCGCGATGGCGATCGAGTCCCTCTCCGACCCGCAGTGATCGTCGGCCTGCTCTGGCTGCTCGGGTGCCAGCTGGCCGGAACCGCGATCGTCGAGCTGACCGGGATCCCGCTGCCGGGTCCTGTGGTGGGGATGCTGCTGCTCTTCGTCGTCCTGGTCCTGCGGCGCCGTGACGGCGCGGACGACCCGGTGATCCAGGTCGGCGAATACTTCCTCTCCCACCTGCAGCTCTTCTTCATCCCGGCCGGAGTCGGCGTGATCGCCTACCTCGCGGTCATCCGCGACGCGGCGTTGCCGATCGTCGTCGCACTGCTCGGCTCCTGGTTCCTCGGGCTGGCCGTCGTCGGCTGGGTGCTCACCCTGTTCCTGCGCCGCGTGCCCGAGGTCACCGGCACCGAAGGCGCGCCGGGGGAGGAGATCGAATGAGCGTCATCCTGTGGCTGTTCGTGACGGTGGCTGCGTACGAGTTCGGGCGGTGGCTGCGCGCGCGGACCCATTCTCCGCTGGCCCAGCCGGTGGCGGTCGCGATCGTGATCGTCGGCACGCTGCTAGCGGTGAGCGGCACGACCTATGACGAATACGCAGACGCCACGACGCTGATCAGCTTCCTGCTCGGCCCGGCGACGGTCGCGCTGGCGATCCCGCTCTACCACCAGGTCGCGCGGCTGAAGGGGATGGTGGTGCCGGTCCTGGTCGCACTGACAGCCGGCGCGGTCGTGTCGATGGTCAGCGGCATCCTGCTGGTGCGCTGGCTCGGCGGCGGCGACGTACTGGAGCGGACGATGGCTCCGAAGGCCGTGACGACACCGGTGACGATCGAGCTGACCGAACGCCTGGGCGGCTATCCGGAGCTGTCGGCGGCCTTCGCGATCGTGATCGGGATCGTCGCCGCGATGGTCGCGCCTCGGGTGCTGACCCTGCTCCGGATCCGCGACCCGCGCGCTCGCGGCGTCGCCGTCGGCGCGGTCTCCCACGGCATCGGCACCGCCCGGATGCTCGAGGAGAGCCGGGTCGAGGGCGCCTTCTCCGGACTGGCGATGGGACTCACCGCGGTTGTGACATGTCTCCTGCTTCCGCTGGTGGCGTACTTCCTCCTCTGAGGGTCCCTGCGGCCTACCGTTGGTCTCATGGCCCGTGTGCACGCCTTCACCGATGACGTACTCGGCGCTCTCGACGCGGTCGGGGTCGCCGAGGCTCTGCGGCGCGGTGACTTCAGCACTCTCGAGGCGGTCGAGGCGTCCATCGCCCGGATCGAGGCGGTCGATGCCGCGCTCGGAGCGATGGCCTACCGCACCTTCGACCGGGCCCGGATCCAGGCGCGTGCTCCCCGGGCCGGCTTCTTCGCCGGCGTCCCCACGCTGATCAAGGACAACACCGACGTCGCCGGCGTGCCCACCAGGAACGGCACGGATTCGTACGTCATGCCGCCGGCCTCACGCAACGGTGAGATGACCAAGCTGCTCTTCAAGCTCGGGTTGCTGTCGCTGGGGAAGACCCAGCTCTCGGAGTTCGGGTTCTCGGGCACGGCCGAGCACGCGCGTCTCGGCGCGGTGCGCAACCCGTGGGACACCGGCCGCGTCGCGGGCGCTTCGTCGGCCGGCTCGGGGGCGCTGGTGGCCGCTGGTGCCGTACCGATCGCCCACGGTAACGACGGCGGCGGCTCGATCCGGATCCCGGCGGCTGCGTGCGGGTTGGTCGGGCTCAAGCCGACCCGCGACCGGCTGCCCCAGGACCCGCTCTACGGTCTGCTGCCGCTCAAGATCGTCACCGACGGCGTGCTGACCCGCTCGGTGCGCGACACCGCCGCCTTCTTCCGGGAGGCCGAGAAGGCGCACCACACCTCGCTGCCGCCGATCGGGGACGTCACCGGCCCCGGCTCGAAGCGGCTGCGCTGTGCCATCTTCACCGGTGCGCTCGGGCGCGACGCCAGTCCCGAGGTCGCCGAGCTGACGCTGAAGACCGCGGCGGTGCTGGAGGAGCTCGGCCACGCCGTCGAGACGGTGCCGCCGCCGGTGCCCGAGACCTTCGCCGACGACTTCGTCCTCTACTGGGGGACGCTCGCGGTCGCCCTGGTCAACGCCGGCCCGCTCCGCGGCAAGACCTGGGACCGCAGCCGGCTCGACAACCTCACGGTCGGCCTCGCCCAGCACACGCTCAAGAACGCCAAGTACGTCCCGGCCGCCATCGTCCGGCTGCGCAAGGCGCAGGCGATCGCGGAGGGGTTCCACGCCGCGTACGACGTCGTCCTGACGCCCACGGTCGCGCACGAGACCCCGGAGATCGGGCGGCTGGCGCCGGGCCAGGTCTACGAGCTGGTCATGAAGGGGCTGATGGACTGGGTCGCGTTCACGCCGTGGCAGAACGTCACCGGCGGGCCGGCGGTGTCGCTGCCGGTTCAACAGACCCTCGCCGGGCTTCCCCAGGGGATGATGTTCGGGGCGGCGCCGGGGCGTGAGCGAATGCTCCTCGAGCTGTCATATGAGCTCGAGGAGGCGATAGGTTTCGCGCGCATCTGGGAACCCGATCGAGGTGCCGAGGACCCCGCTGACCTGCGGTGATGCGGTCGGTGGAGGGAAGGGCCGTGTCGATTTGTTGAGCACGCCGCCCCTGCCGTAATGTTCTCTCACGCAACGCCCCTTTAGCTCAGTCGGCAGAGCGTCTCCATGGTAAGGAGAAGGTCTACGGTTCGATTCCGTAAAGGGGCTCTGAGTCCGTTAGGATTCTTGGGTTGAGGTCCCGCAGTAGGAATACTGCGGGCCTGATTCCTGTTGAGGCGGGGTAGCTCAGGCGGTTAGAGCGCACGACTCATAATCGTGAGGTCGCGGGTTCGATCCCCGCCCCCGCTACCGCCAAAGACCGCATCACCTCGATCAGCACCGTAAGGAAACTCCTGTGGCCAGCAAGAGCAGCGACGTTCGCCCGAAGATCACCCTCGCTTGCACCGAGTGCAAGGAGCGGAACTACATCTCGAAGAAGAACCGTCGGAACGACCCCGACCGTATCGAGCTCAAGAAGTACTGCCCGCGTGACCGCAAGCACACCGTGCACCGCGAGACCCGCTGAAGTCTGTCTTCTAGGCTGTGCTCACTTAAAAACAGAGCGCGACGCTGATCGGCGCTCCGAACGCCCCGCCCCGAGTTCCGGGAAGCGGGGCGTTCGTCATTTGCCGAGACGTCACTCCGGTCGGCCGAGACGTCAGTCCCGTCGGCCGAGTTGGCACCAGCCTGCCAACTCGACCGACCTATGTGACGTCTCGACCGACCTACGTGACGCCTCGGCCGACGTGGGTGACTTCTCGGCGGGCCACTAGAGTTGTGCACATGGCAGTTGATGGGTCGCTCGTAGGGCGCGCGTTTCCTCCGACCAGGCCCTATCGGGTCACCGAAGAGAAGGTACGGGAGTTCGCTGCCGCCACCGGGATGGGCTGGGAAAGCGGGGATCCAGTTCCGGCGACGTTCCCGATCGTGCTCGCCTTCGACGCGATGAACGCCTTCCTGGACGACGTCCAGGTGGAGCTGTCGCGGATCGTGCACGGCGAGCAGAAGTTCTCCTACGCCCGGCCGATCGCGCCGGGGGACGTGCTGGTCGCGACCCTGAGCGTCGCCTCGCTGCGCCAGATCGGCGGCAACGACATCATCGGCACGATCTCGGAGATCACCGACGACTCCGGTGCGGTCGTGTGCACCACCTCGGCCACCCTGGTGCACCGAGCGGCGGAGGTCGCGTGATGGCACTCGAAGCAGGCGCCGAGCTGGCTCCGAAGACCTACCCCGTCACCCGGGCGTCGCTGGTGCGCTACGCCGGCGCGAGCGGCGACTTCAACCCGATCCACTGGTCCGACCGGATCGCCACTGCCGTCGGCCTCCCCGGTGTGATCGCCCACGGCATGTTCACGATGGCGCTGGTCGCCCGAGCGGTATCGGAGTGGACCGACGGGGCCGAGGTCGTCGACTTCGGCGCCAAGTTCACCAACCCGGTCGTCGTGCCCGATGACGACGAGGGCACCTCGGTGACGATCAGCGGCACCGTGAAGTCGGTCGAGGACGGGCTGGCGACGATCGCCCTGACCGTCCTCTCCGGCGACCAGAAAGTCCTCGGCATGCCGAAGGTCTCCGTACGTGTCTGAGCTTCTCTCCCGACACACCACGTTCCATCTCGGCGGCCCGGCGGCGGAGTTCGTCACCGCGACCACCGAGGCGGAGATCACCGAGGCGGTGACCGCGGCCGACGCGGCCGGGAAGGACGTGCTCGTGCTCGGCGGTGGCAGCAACCTCGTGGTCGCCGACGCCGGCTTCCCGGGCACCGTCATCAAGCTGGCGACCACGGGTGTCGCGGCGGAGTCGGTCGAGGGTGGCGTACGCGTCACGGTGGCTGCCGGCGAGACCTGGGACGACTTCGTGACGACCGCCGTCGACAAGGGCTGGAGCGGCGTCGAGGCGCTCTCCGGCATCCCCGGCAGCGTGGGCGCGACCCCGATCCAGAACGTCGGTGCGTACGGCCAGGACGTCTCCCAGACCATCACCTCGGTCAAGGTGTTCGACCGCGAGCTCCGCGAGGTGCGGAGCTTCACCGCCGGGGAGTGCGGGTTCGGCTATCGGTGGTCGCGGTTCAAGGCGCGACCCGGGCGCTACGTGGTCCTCGAGGTCACCTTCCGGCTCGGCACCGACGGCGAGACCGGCTCCCCGATCGCGTACGCCCAGCTCGCCGGCACCCTTGGCGTCGAGCAGGGCACCCGGGTGCCGTCCAAGCAGATCCGCGAGGCCGTGCTGTCCCTGCGTCGCAGCAAGGGCATGGTCATCGACGAGGCCGACCACGACACCTGGTCGGCGGGCTCGTTCTTCACCAACCCCGTGGTCGCCCCCGAGGACGTGCCCGAGGGCGCTCCGGCCTACGCCCAGCCCGACGGCACGGTGAAGACCTCCGCCGCCTGGCTCATCGACCACGCCGGCTTCAAGAAGGGCCACGGCAACCGATGCGTGTCGCTCTCCACGAAGCACACCCTCGCCCTCACCAACCGCGGCGAGGGCACCACCGAGGACCTGCTCGCCCTGGCGAGAGAGGTACGCGACGGGGTCGAGGCGGCGTACGGGATCGTGCTCGTCAACGAGCCCGTCATGCTCGGCGTGGAGCTCTAGGAGCGACCAGCCCGGACTCGTAGGCGAACACGACGAGCTGGGCGCGGTCGCGCGCGTGCAGCTTGGTCATCGCCCGGTTGATGTGGGTCTTGGCGGTCAGCACGCTGATCACCATGGCCTCGGCGACCTGGTCGTTGGTCATGCCCCGGGCGACCAGCGCGACCGCCTCGCGCTCCCGGTTGGTGAGCTCGGCGAGCCCGAGGGGAGCGTCGGCAGGGGAGGGCTGGCTGACGTAGTGATCGATCAGCGCGCGGGTCACCGACGGCGCGAGCAGGGCATCGCCTCGCGCCGCGACCCGCACCGCGTGCACGAAGTCCTCCGGCTGGACGTCCTTGACGAGGAACCCGGCGGCGCCGGCGCGCAGCGCTTCGAGGACGTACTCGTCCATGCCGTAGTTGGTCAGGATCACGACGTGCACGTCAGCGAGCGCCGGATCGGCGGCGATCCGCCGGGTGGCCTCGAGCCCGTCGGCCACGGGCATCTGGATGTCGACCATCGCCACGTCAGGCAGGTGCTCGCGGGCGAGCGCCACCGCCTCGACGCCGTCGGCGGCCTCGGCGACCACCTCGATGTCGCCCTCGATGTCGAGAAGGGCGCGGAAACCGCTGCGGATGAGCGGCTGGTCGTCGACCAGGAGCACCCGGATCACGACGTACGCTCCACCGGCAGCCGAGCCTCGACCATGAAACCGCCCTCCTCGCGGGGCTGCGCCCGCAGCTGACCTCCGAGGGCGGAGACCCGCTCCCGCATCCCGAGCAGCCCGATGCCGGGCACGGTCGTGGCCGGGGCGCCGGTGCCGTTGTCCTCGACCCGGATCCCGAGGGAGTCGGGTCGGTGGTCGATGTGGACCGACGCTGTGGTGGCCGCGGCGTGGCGGGTCACGTTGGTCAACGCCTCCTGGACGATCCGGTAGGCCGTCCGGCCCACCGCGACCGGCACCGCGCCAGGCTGTCCGTCGACGGTCAGCGTGACGTCCAGCCCGGTGGATCCGACCGATCCCACCAGGTCGCGTACGTCCTCGAGGCCCCGCGGCGGGTTCGGATCGTCGTCACGCAGCGCCCTCAGGGTGGCCCGCAGCTCACGGGCGGCCTCGCGTCCGGCCTCCCGGATCGCCAGCAGCGACTCGGGGACCTCCTCGCCACGCCGCTGGGCGACATGGACGGCGGCCTCGGACTGGACCTTGATGACCGAGATCTGGTGGGTGAGGGAGTCGTGCAGCTCGCGAGCGATGTGCAGGCGCTCGTCGTCGGCCCGGCGCCGGGCCGCGGCCTCCCGGGTGCGCTCGGCCTCGTCGGCACGCCGCTCGGCCTGCCGGAGTGCCTCGCCGGCGGCGCCCGCCGCGATCAGCCAGGCGATCTCCAGGGCGCCACGCGCCTGCTCGGAGGCGGCGCCGAGGTCACCCACGGAGGCGTACGCCACCAGGAACAGCCCGCTCTGCATCACCACCGCGGCCAGCACCGTGACCAGCCGGTGCCCCTCCCGCACGGCTGCGTAGACCGCGACCAGGAACGCGATCACCGCGACGTCGAACCCGAGCGCCTGGAAGGCCAGCCCGCACGCGCCGCTGGCGACCAGCACGGCGATCGGTGCCCGGCGCCGGAGGACCAGGACCAGACCGCTCGCGACCAGGGCGGCGTAGCCGAGAAGCTCGTAGCCGGAGCCGGGTTGATCGCCGCTCAGCGCAGCAGCGAGCTGGGCCACGGCCACACCAGCGGCGATGACCCAGTCTCCGACCGTGATCCGCTGCCTGGCCATGCGAGCAGGATATGCCCGCGCCCGCCGCCCTTGAGTCCCTCCGACGCAGGAGATCCGGCTACCACGTACGCAGTAGCGACGGCCCCGAAGAGTCCACGCAGGCAGGACGACTCCGGCGCGCGTCGACGGGACGATCGAGTCATCGGATCGAACTCGACGAAGGAGCCCTCCATGTCTCTGAACGACGTGCTCATCAACGCCGCCGACCCCGACGTCGGCGCCTACACCCTGACCACCGCCCGGCTGTGGGCGACGCTCGCCGTATTCGTCGGCCTGGCCGGAGCGGTGGCCGGCGCAGCGGCGCTGGCCCGTGCCGTACGCGGCGTCGGCAACCGGGGCCGCAACGGCGCCGTCGTCGCGCTCGGCTGCGGTGCGATCGCCCTGGTCGTCGGCGTGGTCAACCTGCTGGTCGCCGACGGCGGACCCGGCACCGGCAACGGAGTGGTCGGCGGCGGGATGGCGATCGTCCTCGGCCTAGCCGGCCTCGTCCTCGGCGCGCTGACCCTGACCAGATCGCGCCGAGTCGGCGCGAACTGACGTGATTCACTGTCGAGTCGGCTCGTCAGAACGAGCCGACTCGGCGTCAGGTTCGCTCGAGGAGGAGAAGGACCTCGTGGTGATCGGTGTTGGGGAACATGTCGAGCAGCCGTGCTGAGACGGGGCGGAGCGAGGGCATGTCGCGCAGGTCGCGGGCGAGGGTGTCGACGTTGCAGGAGGAGTACACGACGTGCTCGACCCCCGACTCCTCCAGCCACCCGGCGAGCGATGAGCCGACCCCGCGCCGCGGAGGGTTGACGATGACCAGGTCGGGCGCGGAGTCGGCCGAGAGGGCGTACGCCGCCGCATCCCCGGCCACCCAGCTGGTGCCCGGCAGTCCCAGTTCCGCGGCGGTCGAGGCGGCGGCTTCGATGGCCTGCTCGCTGGACTCCACACCGAGCACCTCCCGTCCGGGAGCGGCGACGTGCAGCCCGAAACCGCCGACTCCGCAGTAGAGGTCCCAGACAGAGGTCGGCGCCGCCGCGGAGACCAGGTCGCGGGCATGGCGGTAGAGAGAGGCGGCGACATCGGTGTTGGTCTGGAAGAACGAGTGAGGGCGCAGCCGCAGGCCGATCCCGTTGACCTCCATCGTGAGCGCCTCGCGCGCGGTCAGGAAGATCTCCTCAGGCCCCTCGATGACGGCCTTGTGCTCCGGCTGGATGTTCACCGACGCCACCGCGACCGGCAGCGAGTCCAGCAGCGCCGGAAGGTGCTTGCGCAGCCGGGCCAGCGCCTCGGTGGACCGCAGCACCCAGCGGACCATCAGCTCCCCGCCCGGCGCCTCGGTGACGATCACGTGCTTGAGCTCGCCGCGCCGCTCCGGCACCGAGTAGGGGGTCAGCCTCGCGGTCGTGACGAACCGGGACAGCACCGGCAGCGCGGCCTGCAGTCCGGGGGTGTGCAGCCCGCAGGCGAGCAGGTCCACCCCGAGACCGTCGTGCGACAGGATGCCCAGCGTCGGCGCCTCCACCGAGCCGGCGACGACCATCTTCGCCTTGTTGCGGAAACCGGCCTCCGGGCTGGAGACCGGTTCCTCCCAACGTAGGTCACCGAGAGTCGCTGCGACCCGCTGCTGCTTCTGGGCGAGCTGGTCGGCGTACGCCATCTCCAGCCAGCGGCAGGAGCGGCAGGCGCCGGAGGTGAAGTAGCCGCAGTCCATCCGTCAGATTCGGCTGCTGAGCATCGCATTGATGTTGTCGAACGTCGTGCTGTCGGTCTCGTTGGACGCGACGACGATCATCACGATGATGAAGATGATGTAGGCGATCCAGAAGAGCATGTAGAGCGCCCCGAAGATCGTCCCGATGAGGCCGGTGATGAAACCGGCCTGAGCGTTGCCGCGCCCGCTGTAGGCAGCCGGGTTGGCGTCGATCTCGGCCATCACCCGCTTGCCCTTGACCCATCCGAAGGGTGCGACGAAGACGCCGATCCCGCCGCACATGACCGACAGGCACAGCCCGACGATCCCGAGGACCATCGCCGTGTTGGCCTCGGGATGCGGAGGGGGCTGCGGGAAGCCGTAGGGCGCCGGTGCGGGCTGGTATCCCGGCGGTGGCGTGTCCGTCATCTCAGAACTCGCTGTCGTACGTCTCGTAGCCGCTGTCGTAGCCCGGGTCGTCGAACCCGCCGCTGACCCCGATGATGACGACGACGACGATCAGAAGGATGCTCAGGACCAGCAGGACGGTGCCGATGATGCCGAGGATGAAACCCGCCTGCGCGTTGCCGCGGCCGGTCAGAGCACCGGCCGACGCGTCGATCCGCTTCTTGGCGGAGAGACCCATGAACAGGGCGAACGGCGAGAGGACGATGGGAATACCACAGAGGAACGACCCCACGAGCCCGACGATGCCGAGGACCATCGCCGTGGTCGCCCCCGAGTCCGGGGTGCCTACCGGACCGGCGTACGCAGCCGGAGCACCGTAGGGCGCCTGGCCGTAGCCCGGCTGACCACCGTAGTTCGGCTGACCGCCGTAGGCCGGCGGAGGCGTCCCGTAGCCAGGGGTCGGAGCCGGCGGGACCGGCGGCTTCTGGTCGAAGGTCGCGCCGCCGTAGGGGTTCGAGGGCTGCTCACCGTAGGTCTGGCCGTACATCGGCTGGGTCGGTGCAGGCGGCGTCGACGCAGGCGGAGTCGCCACCTGGGTCGCGTCGGATTCGGCCGGCTCGGACGGGGTCGGCGGAGGCGGGGTGGAGGCGTCGGCCGGCTGGTTGGGATCGGGCTGATCGTCGGACGGGTTCGTCATGGCCGACATTCTGTCTTAACTTGCCGGATCCGTGGATCGCGAGGGCGTGTTGAGCCAGTCGTCGATCTCGACGAGCAGACCTTTCTTGGTCGACTCGGGCGCGGTCGAGGCGGTGATCGACATCCGTGCCAGGTCGGCGAGCGTCTTGTCGGTGAGCTCGTGAGCGGCCCGCATGGTGGCGTACTGCGCCGCCAGCCGGGACCCGAACAGCAGTGGGTCATCGGCCCCCAGTGCCACGGTCGCACCCGCGTCGAGCAGCTGCGGCAGCGGCACCGACGTCAGGTCGGAGTAGACACCGAGCGACACGTTGGAGGTCGGGCAGACCTCCAGCGCGACACCCGCGCGCACGATCTCGTCGAGCAGTGCCGGATCCTCGGCAGCGCGTACGCCGTGACCCAGCCGGGTCGCGTGCAGCGACCGCAGCACGGTGCGGATGTGCTCGGGACCGCGCAGCTCGCCGCCGTGCGGCATCAGCCGCAGACCGGCCCGCTCGGCGATCTGGAAGGCGTGGTCGAACTCCTCGGTCCGTCCGCGCCGCTCGTCGTTGGAGAGCCCGAAGCCGACCACGCCGTGGTCGACGTACTGCGCGGCCAGGCGCGCCAGCGTGCGCGCGTCCATCGGGTGCCGGGTGCGGTTGGAGGCGATGATCACCGCGATCCCGAGCCCGGTCGCCCGCTCCGCGTCGCGGACGGCATCCAGAACCAGATCTGTGAAGGCCGTGATCCCGCCGAACTTCGCCGCATAGCCCGACGGGTCGACCTGGATCTCGAGCCACCTGCCGCCGTCGCGTACGTCGTCCTCGGCGACCTCCATGACCAGCCGCCGGATGTCGGCCTCGGTGCGCAGCACCGAGCGCGCCACGTCATAGAGACGCTGGAACCTGAACCAGCCCTTCTCGTCGGCCGCGCTCAGCGTCGGCGGCCAGTCCGAGAGCAGCTGGTCGGGCAGTCGGATCCCGTCGCGCTCGGCCAGCTCGAGCAGGGTCTGGTGGCGCATCGCGCCGGTGAAGTGCAGGTGCAGATGCGCCTTCGGCAGCGTACGTAGGTCGCGTCGGTCCACACTCATATGCTCAACATTCACGCGACCACCTCCGTAGTGCAAGCGCCAGGGTACGGACGCGGTCGCGTGATCTTTTGGTTCGTTCGCTGACGCTCTCTCACGCGAGCAGCTTCTCCGCAGCTGCCAGCTTCACGCACGCCGTGACGACCTCCATGGCCCCGCTGACCTGCTCCAACGGAGGGAAGGACGGTGCCAGCCGGATGTTGGTGTCCTCCGGGTCGAACTTTCCGGGGAACGCCGATCCGGCCGGGGTCAGCGCGACGCCGGCACCCTTGGCCAGCTCGATCACCCGGGTCGCGGTGCCCGGAAGCACGTCGAGGCTGACGAAGTAGCCACCGGCGGGCTTGGTCCAGGTCGCCACGCCGAGCGCACCGAGCTCAGCGGTGAGCGCGTCCTCGACGGCCGCGAACCGCGGCGCGAGCAGCTCGCGGTGCTTGGCCATGTGCTCGCGTACGCCGGCCGCCGAGCCGAAGAACTCCGCATGCCGCAGGTGGTTGACCTTGTCGGGGCCGATCGCGCCGTGGCTGAGGTGGTCCAGCCACCAGGCGATGTTCTCCTTCGAGCCGCCGAAGAAGCCGACGCCGGCACCGGCGTAGGTGACCTTGGAGGTGGAGGCGAAGACCAGCGGACGGTGGGGGTTGCCGGCCGCGTTGGCCAGCGAGACGACGTCGGCGGTCTTGGTCTCGGCCGGGGTCAGGTGGTGCAGCGCGTAGGCGTTGTCCCAGAAGATCTTGAAGTCGGGAGCCGCGGTCGGCATCGAGGTGAGCCGCTCGGCGATCTCCTGCGAGGTGGTGTCACCGGTCGGGTTGGCGTAGGTCGGGACCAGCCACATGCCCTTGATCGTGGGGTCGTCCTTGACCAGGGCGGCGACGGCGTCGGCATCGGGCCCGTCGGCGTGCATCGGCACGGTCAGCATCTCGATGCCGAACCACTCCAGGAGCGTGAAGTGACGGTCGTAGCCCGGCACCGGGCAGACGAACCTCACCGTCTCCTCGCGCCCCCACGGCCGCTCGCTGTCGACGGCACCGTGAAGCCACAGGTACATCAGCGTGTCGCGCATCATCGTGAGGCTCGAGTTGCCGCCGGCGATGAGCTGGTCGGTGTCCAGGCCGAGCAGCTCGGCGTAGATCTCGCGGATCTCGATGCCGCCCGCCAGGCCGCCGTAGTTGCGCGTGTCGGTGCCGTCCGGGGCGGTCGTCGTCTTGGGGAGATGGAGCAGGCCGTCGGAGAGGCTGAGCTGGTCCGCGGAGGGCTTGCCCCGGGTCAGGTCCAGCTTCAGGCCCTTGGCCACCAAGTTGTCGTACGCCGTGCGCTGCTCCGTTGCGAACGCTTCGAGTTCCTCGCGCGAGAGCTCGGCGAGGGGACGGGGATCTGAGGTCATGCCAGCAATCCTATGGGTCAAGGGGTCCCGGTTTGGAACGTGCTGAGCCGCGTGCGTAGACTCACCGTTGGTGGTCTTCCCACATGGTCAGTTGCGCCCTCAACCGCGCGTCTGATGCAGACCTCCGTAGGGCACTAGCTCAACTGGCAGAGCATCGGTCTCCAAAACCGAAGGTTGGGGGTTCAAGTCCCTCGTGCCCTGCAAAGCCGGACCAGCGATGGAAACGTTTTCGAGAGAAGGTGGCGGCGTGACGGACAGCAAGGCAGTCCCGACTCCGAACGACAAGAAGACGGAGAAGCGCACCAGTCTCCCGACGTTCTACCGTCAGGTCGTGGCCGAGCTCCGCAAGGTCGTCTGGCCGACGCAGCAGCAGCTCACGACGTACTTCATCGTGGTTCTGGTCTTCGTCCTGGTCATGATGGCGATCGTCGCGGGCCTTGACCTCGGGTTCGGCAAGTTGATGTTCTGGGTGTTCGGCGGCCGCGACGCGTGATCGCGTGGGCCCCGGCCCGCGGAACACACCCGATACACACAATCAACGGTTTGGAGCAGGACGTGTCTGAGCAGGACTACACCGAGGAGACCGAGGTCCTCGAGACGGCCGAGGCCGCCTCCGACGTGCCTGCAGAGGCTGAGCTCGACGAGGCCGACGAGTCCGCTGACGCCGTCGAGTCCGAGGACTCCTTTGACGAGATCGTCGAGGGCGAGGCCCCCGAGGCTGCTGAGGACGACCCGCTTGAGGCGTTCCGCCGTGAGCTGTGGGCGAAGCCGGGCGACTGGTTCGTGATCCACACCTACTCCGGCATGGAAAACCGGGTGAAGTCCAACCTGGAGAACCGCATCGTCTCCCTCAACATGGAGGACTACATCCACGAGATCGTGGTCCCCACCGAAGAGGTCCCGGAGATCAAGAACGGCCAGCGCAAGATGGTCAAGCGCACGGTTCTCCCGGGTTACGTGCTGGTCCGGATGGACCTCACCGACGAGTCCTGGGCCGCCGTACGCCACACCCCGTCGGTCACCGGCTTCGTCGGCCACAGCCACCAGCCGGTGCCGCTGTCGATGACCGAGGTCGAGAACATGCTCGCCCCCGCCGTCGTCGCCCAGGCCGAGGCCGAGGCTGCCGCCGCCGGTGACGCTGCGACCGCCACCTCCGGCTCCACCGGCACCGCCAAGAAGCCCGTCGAGGTCGTCGACTTCGCCGAGGGCGACTCGGTCACCGTCGTCGACGGCCCCTTCGCCACCCTTCACGCGACCATCACCGAGCTCAACGCCGAGTCCCAGCGCGTCAAGGCGCTCGTCGAGATCTTCGGCCGCGAGACTCCGGTCGAGCTCTCGTTCAACCAGATCGAAAAGGTCTGAGCGGGTCGAGACCCACTTTCCCGTAGCAATCAGGCTCCTTGCCCGCACCCGCGAGCAAGGAGCCTGATGCGTTTTGCAGCTGAGCGAAGGTCAGGCAGGCGTCTGCAAGGCCGAGAGCTCCTGCGGATCGTCGGCGGCCGGCATCAGGACGAGAGTCTCCAGGTCCCGTACGACGGCGGCAGGCGTGAGAGGTGACGGCAGCAGCAGCACGTCGATGAGGCCGTCGACCGAGTTGTCGATGGTGAACCGGGCGGCAGCGTTGATCCTGACGAGCTCGTTGACCTCGCCCTGGGCGGCGGCGGCGCGGACGCCTCGCGCCAGCGCAGCGGGGTCGTCGGGGGTGACCAGCGTGATCGAGCCACAGTCGGTCTCGGGGAGACCGCCGTCGTCGGAGGCGACGACGCGACAGCCGGAGTGCTGGGCCTCGATCGAGACGATGCCGAAGGTCTCGTGCCAGTACTGGCTGTTGGAGGGCATGACGATGATGTCGTGCTGGGCCATCAACGTGGCCATCGCGCGCGAGGTGGTCCGCCGGGGCACGAGCCGAACGCTGGGATGCGCTTCGAGGACCCGCTCGATGTTGCGGCCCTGCGGCTTGTCGGAGCCGGCGGTCGTGGCCGTGCAGGTGAAGGCCCGCTCCTGGCCGACCGGGTCCAGGTCGAGCATCGCCAGCAACGTGTAGATCCCCTTCTCCGGGCTCAGCCGGCCCGCGTAGAGGATGCGAATCCCGGCCTCGTCTGCCGGCGGGCGGACCTCGGTGCTGAAGCACGCCTCGGCGTAGGGGTAGACGATGCTGATGGTGTCGATGTCGACGTCGAGGAACTCGGCCCACAACTGCGCGGAGAACCGGCTGGTCGCGATCAGCGACCGGTCCTGCATGGTGGCCGCGATGCGGGTCCGGTCGACGGCGTCTCCCGGTGGTGGCACATGCAGCATCTGGTACGCCGGTCGCCTGGTCACCACGACGGGGAACTCGGCGACGAAGATCACGACCCCGTCCAGCTCGCCGACGTCCGCGACGCTCGCCATCGAGAGGAAGGGGATGTCCGCGAACTCGTCGCGTCCGTCCGTCATCCCGACACCGATGGTGACGACGTGGGCATTGATGCCGCGGCGATTGAGCTCGCGGACATGGCCGATCGTGTAGTTCTCGGTGCCCCCGGTTCCTGCCGGCAGCGGCTGGTGCGGGTTCCAGACGAAGTAGATGTTTCCGACTGTCTTCGGACGATTGTCGAGATACGAAGGCATCTGCCCACTGTCTGCGGGTTGCTGCCGACACCGCTGCCGTGTGCCCTTGCGATGTCCGCGTCGAGCGGCAGGTGTCCTGCAGTCTTGGCCCCAGCCTAACCGCCGGGTCCTCACCTCACGTAGACGCGGACTTCCCAGGGCTCCAGCCGATCGGGATCGATCCTGCTCCGGGGGTAGTTGGCCAGCACCAGCTCACGAGCCACCGGGTCGTCGCGGTCGACGGAGACCGGCAGGTCGGACAGATTCGCATGGACGGTGAGGGTCACGTCACCCAGCTGGCGCCGGAAGGCGTAGATCTGGTCACGGCCGGTGTCGATGGCGGCGAAGTGCCCGTCCACCACGACCGGCAAGCGGTGCCGCAGTGCGATCAGGGCGCGGTAGTACTCATAGACCGAGCCCGGCGCGCCACGCTGTGCGTCGACGTTCAACCAGCTGTGGTTGGGATTGACCCCGATCCAGGGGCTCCCGGTCGTGAAGCCGGCGCCCGACGCGGCGCTCCACTGCATCGGCGTACGCGCGTTGTCCCGGCTCCGGCGTCGCAGGGTGTCCAGCGCGACGGCGGCGTCCACGCGGTGCGTACCGACCGCTCTCGCGTAGTAGTCGAGCGACTCGACGTCCCGGAAGTCGTCGATGCCGGTGAACCGGGTGTTGGTCATCCCGATCTCCTCGCCCTGGAAGACGTACGGCGTGCCCCGGTGCAGATGCAGCACCGTGGCCAGGGCGGTGGCCGACTCGCGCCAGTACATCGTGTCGTTGCCGTAGCGGGAGACGACCCTGGGCTGGTCGTGGTTGTTCCAGTAGAGGCTGTTCCAGCCGGTGTCGCCGAGGGCGGTCTGCCACTTCGCGAGCGTGTCCCGCAGGTCTTTCACGCTCATTCGTCGTTGGGTCCACTTGTCGCCGTCCGCGTCGAGGGTGACGTGCTCGTACTGGAACACCATGGCGAGTTGGCCGTGCACCTGGTCGGTGAACTCCCGGGCCTGCTCGGGTGTGACCCCTGGCATCTCACCCACGGTGAGGTAGCTGCTCGGCCGTGAGTCGAAGACCCGGCGCTTCATCTCGGACAGATAGTCGCGGATCCGCGGACCATGGCTGAAGTACGGCATCCCGTCGCCGTAGCCGTCGCGGTTGAGCGGCGCGTCGGGGAGCCGTGGATCCTTGGAGATGAAGTTGATGACGTCCATCCGGAAGCCATCGATGCCGCGGTCGAGCCACCAGTTCATCATGGTGAAGACCGCCTCGCGGGTGTCCGGGTTGTCCCAGTTCAGGTCCGGCTGGGACCGAGCGAACAGGTGCAGGTAGTACTGGCCTCGCTCCGGCACCCACTCCCATGCGGACCCGCCGAAGGATGCACCCCAGTTGTTCGGTTCCGACCCGGGCTCACCGGGCACCGTCCCCGGCCGGGCATCCCGCCAGAAGTACCACTCGGAGGTGGCCGTCTCACGCGAGCCGCGCGAGGCGAGGAACCAGGGGTGCTGGTCCGAGGTGTGGTTGACGACGAGGTCCATGATCAGCCTCATGCCCCGCAGATGGACCGCGGCGAGCAGCCGGTCGAGGTCCTCCAGGGTGCCGAAGAGCGGGTCGACGTCCTGGTAGTCGCTGACGTCGTAGCCGTTGTCCTCCTGAGGCGAGCGGTAGACCGGGGACAGCCAGATGACATCGATCCCCAGCTCCTGGAGGTAGTCCAGGTGTTCCAGGATGCCCGGAAGGTCACCGATGCCGTCGTCGTCGGAATCGGCGAAGCTGCGGACGTAGATCTGGTAGACCACCGCCGACTTCCACCACGCTTCGTTGCCCGAGGCCGACCGAGACGCGCCGAGTGCGGCCATGTGCCACCGCCTCGGGTTTGCCACCATGCCAGTGTCGAGAATGACCTGGACGACTGTGGCCCTGCTTCGAGCCTATCCGAATGCCAAGTGCGCATTCGAGGTCGGAAAGGAAGCCTTACGGCAGCGTCTTGATCAGCCACTCGACGTACCCGGTGATGTCGGTGACGACTCCGGGGACGGCGGCGTTGGCCTGGGTGACGGTCTTGCCGAGCAGCCGGATGCTGCAGGAGTCGACGGCTCGGTTGGTGTCCCAACCGTCGGCGAGGTCGGGGAAGCGGGAGGACAGCTCGGCGGCACAGATGCCGCGGCGCTCGGAGATCGAGGCCCAGCTGCCGTCATCGGTCGGGGTGGGGCTGGGGCTCGGGGCCGTCGAGGGGGTCGGGCTCGGCTTGTTCGAGGGCCGGGCGCCCGAGCTCGGCTTCGGGGTGACGGCGGGGGGCTTCTTCTTCCCGGGCTTCTGGTCGGCCTTCTTCGCCGCACTCTGCCCCGGGCGGCCTGGTTTCGGCTCGGCGTGCGCGGGCGCGGCGGCGAGCTCGATGTCGTCACCGCCGTAGGGGCTGTCGGCGTAGCCCTTGGCGATCTTCAGGACGGTGGAGACGTACGCCTCGCTGCGGTTGTAGCGAGTGAGCGAGGCCTGCTTCCCCGCATCGGTGGAGACGTCCTCGTCACCGGAGCAGAGGTAGACGGCGGCGGCGAGGGCGGCGTCGTCGATGTCCTGCGGGTCGCGTACGCCGTCGCCGTCTCCGTCGACGGCGACCAACGGCCAGGTGGAGGGGATGAACTGCATCGGCCCGACAGCCCGGTCGCCACTGGTGAGCTTGTCGACGGCACCGGCGTCGGTGTCGGGTGCGGGGTCGCCGGCGGGAGCGGTCAGTGCGGGACCGTAGAT
Organism: Nocardioides sp. NPDC058538; assembly: GCF_042719275.1. Classification (NCBI taxonomy): domain Bacteria; kingdom Bacillati; phylum Actinomycetota; class Actinomycetes; order Propionibacteriales; family Nocardioidaceae; genus Nocardioides; species Nocardioides sp. NPDC058538. The sequence continues at coordinate 37,098 of NZ_JBHXNY010000038.1, forward strand.
CGGAGGCGTGGCCTTGCCCGAGTCGTCGAGCCGACTGCTCTTCAGACGCCCGTGGTCGGACTCGACCATCCCGACGGCGGCGAGCAGCGTCCAGTCGAGGGCACAGGCCCGGTCGGCAGTGGTGACGACGGCGGCCGCACGCTGGTAGGCGGCCAGTGCCGACATCGGGATGTCGCTTCCCTGTGCCATCGCGACGGCGATCGTGCCGGTTCGGGCGCCCTTGCGAGCTCCTTGAGCGGGCGCGGGCTCGGTGACGCTCGCGGGCTGGTCGATCGCCGACGTCACCAGCGTCTCGCCACCGGGCAGCGTCACGGGTTCGACCGGATCGAACCCGGTGCCGGTGGCAGCGGCGGTCCACCCCGCCGAGAGCGCGGCCAGCGGCACGAGCGCGGCGAACATGGACAGACGTCGGTTGAACAATTCAGCTCCCTTTGTAAATCCCTGGGGGAGTATGCCAAGGGGAGTGGTGGCCGTCACTCAGGGGGTCTCACTCAGTGGGCCGCCTCCGCTGATTTCGTGAACCCGCACGGATCACGGACAATTGACCAGTTGCGAGAGCAACACAGCAGGTGGCAGAGGCCGAAACGTACAAGCGGCTTCGTCATGACCACGAGAAGGAAGAGATCTCAAGAATGCCTCCGAAGAAGAAGATCGCAGCGCTCGTCAAGGTGCAGCTGCAGGCCGGTGCCGCGACCCCGGCCCCGCCCGTCGGTACCGCGCTCGGTCCGCACGGCGTCAACATCATGGAGTTCTGCAAGGCGTACAACGCCCAGACCGAAGCCATGCGCGGCAACGTGATCCCCGTCGAGATCACCATCTACGAGGACCGCAGCTTCACCTTCATCACCAAGACCCCGCCGGCCGCCGAGCTGATCAAGAAGGCCGCCGGCCTCAAGAAGGGCTCGTCCGTCCCGCACAAGGACAAGGTCGGCAAGCTGACCAAGGACCAGGTGCGCGAGATCGCGACCACCAAGCTGCCCGACCTCAACGCGGAGGACATCGACGCCGCGATGAAGATCGTCGAGGGCACCGCCCGCTCCATGGGCGTCACCACCGACTGACTGTGGGAGAGCCGCGCTGGCTCGCTAACCACATCTCCTCTTAACCCTTAAGGAATTCACCATGCAGCGCAGCAAGACCTACCGCGCGGCGGAAGAGACGTTCGACAAGAACGAGCTCTACGCCCCGCTGGCCGCGATCAAGATCGCCAAGTCCTCCAGCAAGAAGAAGTTCGACGAGACCGTTGACGTCGTCATGCGTCTCGGCGTCGACCCCCGCAAGGCCGACCAGATGGTGCGCGGCACCGTCAGCCTGCCCCACGGCACCGGTAAGACGATGCGCGTCATCGTCTTCGCCGCTGCTCCGGACAAGGCCGAGGCCGCTCGCGAGGCCGGCGCGGACGTCGTCGGTGGCGACGACCTCATCGAGAAGGTCTCCGGTGGCTGGCTCGACTTCGACGCCGTCGTCGCGACCCCCGACATGATGGGCAAGGTCGGCCGCCTCGGCCGCGTGCTCGGCCCCCGTGGCCTCATGCCGAACCCGAAGACCGGCACCGTCACCCCGGATCCCGGCAAGGCCGTGTCCGACATCAAGGGCGGCAAGATCGACTTCCGCGTCGACCGTCACGCCAACCTGCACTTCATCATCGGCAAGGCCTCCTTCTCCGAGGCCCAGCTCGCTGAGAACTACGCCGCTGCTCTCGAGGAGGTGCTTCGTCTGAAGCCGTCCTCCTCCAAGGGCCGCTACCTGAAGAAGGTCACCCTCTCGACCACCATGGGCCCCGGTGTCCAGGTCGACCCCAACCGCGTCAAGAACGTGGCGGGTGAGGACGAGGCCTGAGCCTCGACCGACCACACGAGCGCCGCTGCCCGGTTTCGGGCGGCGGCGCTCGTCGCATTTGGGCGCTGCGTACGGCCTGTTTCGGTCCATCCGACACTGCCCGTGGACCGCGTCGGGGCCCTAGGTTCGGACGGTCGACGAAAGGAACATCGGTGCTCAGACTTCGTGCTCTCGTCCCGGTCCTCGCCATGGCCCTGGTCGCGGCGGCGGGCGTCACCGCCGCGGCCGACCCGCCCGAACCGTCCGAACCGGTGGTCCGGACCGACAAGGGAGCGGTCGGCGGCGTTGCCCACGACGGCTTCCGAACCTTCCAGGGGATCCCGTACGCCGCCCCGCCGGTCGGCCGGCTCCGCTGGCGCGCCCCAGCGCCGGCCGACTCCTGGACGGGGGTGCGGGACGCCACCGAACCGGGCAGCCAGTGTGCGCAGCAGGCCCCGGCGTACGGAGGGGCGACGACATACGACGAGGACTGTCTGTTCCTCAACGTGTTCGCCCCGGACCGGCCGACGAAGCGGAAGCTGCCGGTGATGGTGTGGTTCCACGGCGGCGGGAACACCACCGGCTCCAGCTCCGGCTACGACGCGAGCAAGCTCGCCGTCGAGGGTGACGTTGTGGTCGTGACGGTCAACTACCGCCTCGGCGCGATCGGCTGGCTGGCGCATCCCGAGTTGGACGGGGCGTACGAGTCCGGCAACTACGGGTTGCTCGACCAGCAGGCCGCCCTGCGTTGGGTGCAGCGCAACATCGCCGCCTTCGGTGGCAACCGGGGCAACGTGACGATCTTCGGTGAGTCGGCCGGGTCGATCGACACCTGCGCCCAGATCGCCTCGCCGGCCGCCGCCGGACTGTTCCACAAGGCGATCCCGCAGAGCGGGAGCTGTGCGGCGGGCGCACGCAGCGACGCGGGTTCCGAGGCCGAGGGCCAGCGGCTCGCCGCCTCGGTGGGCTGCGGCGACGCGGCTGATGTGGCCGCCTGCCTGCGGGCCACCCCCGTCAAGGAGCTGATGGAGGCCTTCGGCGCGGCCGGGCTCAACGCCGGACCGGTCGTCGGCGACCGGCGGGTGCTGCCGCGGACCTATCCCGAAGCCATCGACTCCGGAAGGTTCAACCGGGTGCCGGTGATGCACGGCTCGACCCTCGACGAGATGCGGCTCTACGTCGGGCTCGAGTACCCCCAGCCGATCACGGCGGAGAAGTACGAGCAGGTCGTACGCAGCACCTACGGCCCCGCCGCCGATGCCGTACTCGGGCACTACCCGGCGAGCGCCTACGACGACCAGCGGCACGCCCTGGCAGCGATCCGTACCGACTCGGCCGGTGCGCTGTCCACCTGCGCCCATCAGGAGGCGTTCGCGAAGCTCGAGGCCGCCGGGGTGTCGGTCTTCGCCTACCAGTTCGCCGACCGGGGCGCACCGCCGCTGATCGACCTGCCCGGCTACGAGGAGGGCGCGGAGCACGCCACCGAGCTGACGTTCCTGTTCCCGGGGCTCCTGGGAGAGCTCGACGAAGGACAGCAGAAGCTGTCGGACACGATGGTCTCCTACTGGACCTCGTTCGCCCATCGCGGTCGCCCGGTCGCACCCGGGGCGCCTCGTTGGCCGACCTTCCGGGACTCCGGCGACGTACTCCAGCTGGCACCGGGTGAGGCTGGAGTTCACCCCGTGGACACGGCCGCGACCAGCCACTGTGAGTTCTGGGCCGCCGTTCTCGGTTGATGCACGATCTCACTACGATGGCCCGCCACCTCAAGGGGTAGCGGGCCATCGGTGGCCCAAGACACGTAGAGTGCCACGCATGAATCTGCGGAAGCTCGCTGCTGCCCTGACCGTTCCCGTCCTCGGCCTGGCACTCGCCGCCTGCGGTGGCGGCGACGAGGGTGGCACCTCCTCGTCGGGTGCGAAGCTGGTCAAGGCCGACACCCTGACCATCTGCACGCACCTTCCCTACAAGCCGTTCGAGTTCAACGAGGGCGGCGAGGTCGTCGGCTTCGACATCGACGTGCTCAAGATCGCGGCCGACGCCGAGAAGCTCGAGACCGAGGTCGTGAACATCGGCTGGGAGACCATCGTCTCCGGTGAGGCCCTCAACTCCGGCAAGTGTGACGTCGCCGCCGGCGCGATGACGATCACCGAGGAGCGCGAGAACGTCATGGACTTCACCGAGCCCTACTTCGAGGCGACCCAGGCCCTGATGACCAAGAAGGGCGCGGGCTACGCGTCGCTCGACGACCTCGGCGGCAAGACCATCGCGGTCCAGGAGGCGACCACCGGCGCCGACTACGTCAAGGAGAACGCCCCCGAGGACACCAAGATCATCACGCTCGAGGACTCCGCGCTGATGATGCAGGCGGTCAAGTCCGGCAAGGCCGACGCGGGCGTCAACGACAACGGTCTGCTCTACGACTTCGTGAAGTCCAACTCGGACATGGAGATCACCAGCGAGTTCCAGACCGGTGAGGCGTACGGCTTCACGGTCAAGAAGGGCGGCAACGACAAGCTGCTCGACGTGCTCAACAAGGGCATCAACGACAAGGCCGCCTATGACGAGGTCTACAACAAGTGGTTCGGGGAGGCTGCCGCGCAGTGAGTAGCGCGGCCGTAGTTCCCAAGAAGCGGATGTCGCCGCGCAAACGTGCGGCGCTCGTCCGTTACATCCAGTACGCCATCTTGGTGCTGCTGGTCGTCGTCATCGCGCTGATCGCCGACTGGGGTGAGATCAGGCGGGCGTTCCTCGACCTCGACATCGCGGCTGCGCAGTTCCCCGACGTCATCGTGATCGCCCTCAAGAACACGATCATCTACACCGCCTGCGGGTTCGCGTTCGGACTGGCGCTCGGCCTGGTGCTGGCGCTGATGCGGCTCTCGAGCGTCGGCCCCTACCGGTGGATCTCGACCGGCATCATCGAGCTCTTCCGCGGGCTGCCGGCGCTGGTCGTCTTCCTGGTGCTCGGACTCGGGCTCTCGCTGGCCTTCGGGGTCCATCTCTCCAACCTCGGCACCGTCACGCTGGCGCTCGGTCTGGTCGGTGGCGCCTACATGGCCGAGACGATCCGGGCCGGCATCCAGGCGGTGCCGAAGGGTCAGTACGAGGCGGCACGCACGCTCGGCATGACCCACACCCGAGCGATGGTCACCATCGTTCTCCCGCAGGCGTTCCGGGTGATCCTGCCCCCGCTGACCAACGAGCTGATCCTGCTCACCAAGGACTCCTCACTGGTCTACATCCTCGGTCTGTCTCTGGACGAGTACGAGCTGACGGCGTTCGGCCGTGAAGGCATGAACGCCAACGCCAACCTGACCCCGATGGTCACGATCGCGCTGTGCTACCTGCTGATCACGGTGCCGCTCTCGATCGTCGTACGTCGCATGGAAGCCAAGTCCGGGAAGGCCCGCTGATGACTCAGACCGAGACGACACCGGCTGCCGAACGCGGCGCGGCGGTGATCGACGTACAGAACCTGCACAAGTACTTCGGTGACAACGAGGTGCTCAAGGGCATCGACTTCCACATCGCGCGGGGAGAGGTCGTCTGCGTGATCGGGCCCTCGGGCTCCGGGAAGTCGACGCTGCTGCGCTGCGTGAACCTCCTCGAGGAGCCGACCAGCGGCACGATCCTGGTCGACGGCGAGGAGATCACCGATCCGGACGCCGACGTGGACGGGCTGCGCGCCCGGATCGGGATGGTCTTCCAGCAGTTCAACCTGTTCCCGCACATGACCGTGCTGCGCAACCTGACGGTCTCGCAGCAGAAGGTGCTCAAGCGCGGTAAAACCGAGTCGCTGGAGATCGCCCGGGCCAACCTGGAGAAGGTCGGGCTCTCGGACAAGGCCGACGCCTACCCGGCCCACCTCTCCGGTGGCCAGCAGCAGCGCGTCGCCATCGCGCGGGCGCTGTCGATGAACCCCGACATGATGCTCTTCGACGAGCCGACCTCCGCGCTGGACCCCGAGCTTGTCGGGGATGTCCTGGCGGTCATGAAGGACCTGGCTGCCGAGGGTATGACCATGATGGTGGTGACCCACGAGATGAGCTTCGCCCGCGAGGTCGCCGACAAGGTCGTCTTCATGGACGGCGGCGTGATCGTCGAGGAGGGCCTCCCCGCCGACGTCCTCGGCAACCCCCAGCACGAACGCACCCAGGCGTTCCTCGCCCGGGTGCTCTGAGGCGCGGATGCTCACCGAGCTGCCTCGGTGAGCATCCGGCCGCAACTGGCGGTGATGGCTGCGAGGCCGAGGCAGAGGCCCGCGCCGGTGAGCCAGACCGTCGGGACCCCGTGCGACAACAGACCGGTCGCAAGCATCGGCCCGATCGTCTGTGCGATCCCCCAGCAGGTCCCGTACGCCGCCAGATAGCCCGCTCGCGAGCCGTCGGTCGCCGCCAGGCCGGCCACGAGCGCGATCGGTGGGCCGAGCAGAAGCACCTCGCCGAGGGCGACGATCGCGGAGCCGAGTGCGAGGAGCGGCAGCGGTGCTGCGTACGCGACCACGGCGAAGCCGACGGCCATCAGGACCAGACCTGCGCGGATGAGCGTGAAGGGCCGGGCGGCGGCGCCACGGAGAAGGCGCTGGCCGGCGATCGTGACCAGCGCGGCGACCACGAGCAGCCAGCCGGTGGCCGCGGCGTCGTGCCCGCGGGCGGAGACGGTGAGGGGGAGAGCGATCGTGCTCAGGATCCATGCGGTGGCGAACCCGGTACCGAGCGCAAGCATCGTCATGAGCCGGCGATCACGCCACGGGCTCGGCCCGGACCGCAGCCGGACCCCACCCGGCGTAGCGGTGTCCCGCACGAGGGCGAGGACGAGAACTGCAGCGCACAGACAGGTGATCGCGTCGGCGACGAAGAGCAGGCGCAGGTCGATGCCGCCCACGAGGGCGGCCAGTGCTCCTGCCGCCACGCCGGCGACCGCCATCGCAGCGCCGTAGAGTCCGTAGGCCTGCGGCCGCCGCTCGACCTCCACCGACTCCGCGATCAGCGCCTGAGAGGCGGGCTCATAGATCTCGTACGCCAGCCCGAGCAGCGTCGCGCCGATCAGTGCGCCGGCGATCCCAGGGGACGCGGCGATGACCAGCTGGGCCACCGCGCAAGCGACGAGGCCAGCGACGATGGTCGGCCGGCGGCCCACCGTGTCGGCCATCCAGCCGCCGAGGAGCCGCGAGGGGATGGTGGCGACACCGAAGGCCGTCACGACCGCACCGGCTGTGGCGAGGGAGGCTCCGTGCACCTCGACCAGGGCGACCGTCATGAAGGCGATGGCGAAGGAACCCAGCCTGTTCACCGCCCGGGCGATGACCAGCACGACGAGGGATCGCGGCCACCGTGTGCATCGGTGACTGGTCAATGGTTGAATGACAGTCATGGCTGAGACGGTAGGACCCGAAGTCGTGACTGGTCAAATACATTTCGACAGTCACGTGCATACGGTGACCGAGCAGGCCTGCAAGCTCGTCAACGCCCTGACCCCCGGGCATGAGGGCACGCACCCGGTGCAGCCGCCTCCCTCCGGCCGGCGTACGCAGGTCGTGAGTGACCTGCTGGCCCGCCCCGACTACCAGCCCCAGGTCGAGGAAGCCGACGCCGACGGGATGGTCGCGCTCGCCGAGTCGCTGCGCGTCGTGTTCGAGGCAGCGGCCGGCGGCGACCTCGACACCGCCGCCACCGCGGTCAACGCGCTCATGCGCGAGATGGGCTCGGTCCCGCAGCTCGACCGGGCCCGCGGGGGAGGTTGGGCCCTGCACTTCCACGGACGCGACCCCGGCCTCGTCGTCGGCTGGGGCGCGGGAATCGCCGCCGGCCTCGCGCTCGCGATCGGCTCCGACCTGGCCGGCCGCCTCGGCGTCTGCCAGGCGGACCCGTGCGACCGCGTCTTCGTCGACACCTCCAAGAACGCTGGCCGCCGCTTCTGCTCCACCCGCTGCCAGAGCCGAGTGAAGGCGGCCGCCCATCGCGCCCGCCAGAAGTAGCTCGGGACGTTCTCTAGAGTTGCCGCGTGCGAACCGATCCCGGGGTTGACTGCTCTGCCGCGCTCGAGTGGGTCGAGGAGGTGCTGGGGGAGCGGCTCGCCACGTTCCTGGTGCGGTGCAAGTAGGGTCTGCGTCGTGCCAACGCCTGACGACTACTTCGTGACCCTCGGTGTGCTGCAGGCCGAGTTCGTGGCCGCGCTGAAGCAGGCCGACCCGGACGTGCCGGTTCCGTCCTGCGACGACTGGTCGATCGGCGATCTGGCCGATCACCTGGCCGGGGTGCACCACTGGGCGGCGGCGATGGCGCGCGACGAGGACGAGGATCCGCTGCCGGTCCCGTTGGACCTGGTCGCGGCCTACGAGGAGCAGGCGGCCGAGCTGCGCGAGACGCTCTCGGCGCTGGGGCCGGAGGCGACCGGCCGGATCCTCAACGGGCTCACCGAGGACGGCCGTGGGCCGGTGTCGTTCTGGTTCCGGCGCCAGGTGCACGAGACCCTGGTCCACCTCTGGGACATCCGCACTGCGCTCGGGCTCGACGCACCCGAGGCGCCTTCGGAGCTCTGGGCGGACACGGTCGACGAGGCGCTGACCGTGATGTACCCGCGGCAGATCGCCCTGAAGCGCACGCGAAAGATCGTCACCCGCATCGAGCTGACCGCGACCGACATCGACCAGACGTGGGCGATCGGCGCTCCGAACGCGGTGCAGAAGGTGTCCGTCACCGGATCCGCTCGTGACCTGGCGCTGCTCCTCTGGGGTCGTACGACGCCCCGGTCCGCCGCGCTGACCGTCACGGGTGACGAGGCCGCCCTTGCCGAAGCGCTCTCACGCGCGCTCGTCCCCTAGTCGAGCCTGAAGCCGCGAACGGTCGGCATGGCCGGTCCAGTAGCCGACCCACACCGCCCCGGCGAGCGAGAAGAGCCCGAGCGCGACCGGGGCGGCGGCGATCGAGAAGACCGCGGCCAGACCGGAGACCAGGAGCGGTCCGCCGGTGCCGCCGAGGTCACCGCAGAGCCGCCAGCCGCCGAGGAACTGGGCGCGTCCGTCCTCCGGTGCGGCATCGGCGCCGAGCGTCATCACGATCCCCGAGCCGAGGCCGTTGCCGACGGCGATCAGCGCCATCACCGCGCCCAGGCTGAGCGCGTCGTGGGTGAGGGGGAGCAGCAGGCAGCCGAGGCCGACGGCGAGCACCACCGGGATCGCCACGACCTGACGCCCGCGATGGTCGAGCAGCCAGCCGCCGGGAAGGGTGAGGGCGATGTCGACCAGGGCCGCCCCGGCGAAGAGCAGCGAGACCACCGACGCCTCCAGGTGGATGTGGTCGGCCCAGAGCGGGAGCAGGCCGGTGCGTACGGACCGGGAGATCCCGATGATCACCACCGCCACCCCGAGCGTGGCGAAGGTCCGGCGGTGGGTCCACAGCACGCTGCGTACGCTCAGATGCCCCTGCTCACGGGAGCGGGTACGGCCGAGCTCGGGCATCCAGCCGCCGATCACCGCCGAGCACAGCGACATCGCGGCCGCGAACAGGAAGACCACGGGGAGGCCGAAGGCGTGGATGAGCCCGGCGCCGAGAAGCGGTCCGACGAAGACCCCGATCCGGAACGACCCGCCCAGCAGCGACATCGCCCGCGCCCGGTGGGAGAGCGGGGTCGCGTCGATGAGGAAGCCCTGCCGCGCGATCAGGAATGCCGTCCAGCTCATCCCGCTCACGAACACGGCGATCGCGAGCACGGCGACCGAGCTGCTGAGGAACGCCACGGTCATCGCGACCGCGTCGAGAGCCCCGGCGCCCATCAACGTCCGCCGCTCGCCGATCCGTGCCACCAACGACCCCGCGGGCAACGAGGTGGCCAGCGACCCGATCCCGAGCAGTGCGACCACGAACGCGGCCGTCGACGCGTCCGCCCCCAGGTCGGAGGCCCGAAGCGCCAGGACCGGCATCACCGCACCGTGCCCCATGGAGCTGACGATCGAGGGCGCGTACGCCACCAGCGCGATTTCTCGGAACCGGAACTCCGTCGTCGTCTCCGTCGTCACCCCTTTACTCTGCCCGCTTCGTTACCGAGGCTCACTATTTGTACGCCGACCGAGACGTCACGCCCGTCGACTGAGGCGTCACTCAGGTCGCTCGAGACGTCACCTAGGTCGGCCGAATCGGCAACGAGGTGCCCACTCGGCCGACGCGGGTGACGCCTCGGCGGGGGATCGTCACCAGCGGGAGTGGATGGCCTCCCGGAAGTGGGTGTCGTAGATCTGACGTACGCCGGAGAGCAGCTCGTCGGAGAGCGCGGGCAGCGAGCCGGCGGCGGAGTTGGCGTGGGCCTGGGACGTGTTGCGGGCGCCGGGGATGACGGTGGTGACGCCGGGCTGCTGAGCGACCCAGGCGAGGGCGACCTGCGCGGGCGTCGCGCCCTCGGGTCCGTGCTCGGCAGCCAGGGCGGCGAACTCCTGGGCGGCCTCGACCCCGGTGGCGTAGTCGACGCCGGAGAAGGTCTCGCCGACGTCGAAGGCCTCGCCGTGGCGGTTGTAGGTGCGGTGGTCGTCGGCGGCGAAGGTGGTCGACTCCGAGTAGCGACCGGACAGCAGTCCGGAGGCCAGCGGCACCCGCGCGATGATCCCGACGCCGGCCTCCGCGGCCGCCGGAAGCACCAGATCCAGCGGCTTGAGCCGGAACGCGTTCAGGATGATCTGGACCGACGCCACGTTGGGCCTCGCGATCGCGGCCAGGGCCTGGTCGCAGGTCTCCACGCTGACGCCGTACGCAGCGATCGTCCCTTCCGAGACCAGGGTGTCCAGCGCGTCATAGGTGGCTGAGGACTCGATCGTCTCCGTCGGCGGGCAGTGCAGCTGCACCAGGTCGATCGTGTCGACCCCGAGATTGGTGCGCGAGCGGTCCAGCCACTCGCGGAAGGCGGCGAGCGTGTAGTTCGCGGGCACCTGGTCCACCCGGCGCCCCATCTTCGTGGCCACGAAGATCCCGTCGTGCGACCGCAGGAACCGCCCGATCACCTGCTCGCTCCGGCCGTCCCCGTAGACGTCGGCGGTGTCGAGGAAGGTCACCCCGTCGCCCACCGCGGCCTCGAGCACCGCCAGCGCGTCCGACTCGCTGACCTCGCCCCAGTCGGCGCCGAGCTGCCAGGTGCCGAGACCGATGACCGACGCCGAGCGACCGATCCTTCCGAAGGTGTGGCTCTCCATGCTGACAAGTTACTGCCCGCCGATTTGGCGGCGTCCCGCGGCGTACGCATAATTGTTGTCTGAAACCAGAGACCGCCGGTTGTCAGGTGCGCATGCACTCGATCGAAGGTTCCGCAGGATGCGGACGGCCAGCGTAGGTGAAGAGCAAGACGAGATCGTACGTCACGCCCTGAGCCTGCGCTCGGGGCGTTTGTCATGCAGGGCCCTCACCGGTGGGATCGATTCCCGGAAGAAGGAGACCCATGGCGCGGGCTGAAAGGCAGGCTGCCGTCGCGGAGATCGCTGAGAAGTTCAGCGCCTCGAGCGGCGCCCTGCTCACCGAGTACCGTGGTCTCACCGTCGGCGAGCTGAAGACTCTTCGCCGCTCGCTCGGTGAGAACGCCAACTATGGCGTGGTCAAGAACACGCTGACCAAGATCGCCGCCAAGCAGAGCGGCATCGAGGGTTTCGACGACCTGCTGACCGGCCCGACCGCGATCGCCTTCATCAAGGGTGACGTCGTTGAGGCGGCCAAGGGTCTGCGTGACTTTGCCAAGGCCAACCCCAACCTTGTCATCAAGGGTGGATACCTGGACGGCAAGGCCATCGACGCTGCTGAGGTTGGCAAGCTCGCCGACCTCGAGTCGCGCGATGTCCTGCTCGCCAAGCTTGCCGGCGCGATGACCGCATCGCTGTCGCAGGCGCTCTACGCCTTCAACGCTCTGCCCTCGAAGACCGCGCAGCTCGCTGCCGCTCTCGAGGCCAAGGCCGCGGAGGACCCCTCGATCCTCGCAGGTGGTGCCGCTGAGCCGGCCGCCGCCGAGGAGGCTCCGGCCGAGGCCTGAGGCCCCGGTCGTAACTAACCACCACCTGTAACCCGGCCCGCTGCGGTACTCAAAGAAAAACGCAGAGGGCCACCACGAAAGGAAATGCCATCATGGCGAAGCTCACCACCGCCGAGCTGCTCGACGCGTTCAAGGAGCTCACCCTCATCGAGCTCTCCGAGTTCGTGAAGGAGTTCGAGGAGACCTTCGGCGTCACCGCTGCTGCTCCGGTTGCCGTCGCCGCCGCCGGCGCCCCGGGTGCCCCCGCCGCCGCCGCCGAGGAGGCCAAGGACGAGTTCGACGTCATCCTCGAGGCCGCTGGCGACAAGAAGATCAACGTCATCAAGGAGGTGCGCGCCCTGACCTCCCTCGGTCTGAAGGAGGCCAAGGAGCTCGTCGAGGGTGCCCCCAAGGCTGTCCTCGAGGCCGCCAACAAGGAGACCGCTGACAAGGCGAAGGAGGCCCTCGAGGCCGCCGGCGCCACGGTCACCGTCAAGTGATCTGAGGGCTTCGGCCCTTGAGCCCGGGTTCGGCGGATTCCGCCGGGCCCGGGCTTTCTCTACATTGCGGAAACAGTTCCGCAACAGATCGGGCAAGCCGCAGCGCAGTGCTCCGATCGTTCAAGCCGCGGGTTGCTACTCCTGAGTAGCCACTCGCGGTTTGTTTCGTTATCTTGAACACACGCCGGGCGTGAAGGGTCGCAATCCGACCGTCGACGTTTTGGCCGGGGGAGTCCGTCTCGGGTGGTGATCACCGTCATCGTTCGCAGGCCACTATGGTTTACAAAAGTGTGACGCGTGTCGCGGAAAGTGCGTAACCCCCGTCACACTCTGCCGTTAGTCGGGCAGTGGGGACTTGAGGGAGATCCCCGCGCGAACAGGAAGGGAGCCGGCCCGGATGGGTGTAGACGTAAAGATCGAAGGGCTGACCAAGAGCTTTGGTAAGCAGCTCATCTGGAAAGATGTCTCGTTGACGCTGCCTGCGGGCGAGAT
>NZ_JBHXNY010000039.1:0-48850 GCF_042719275.1 Nocardioides sp. NPDC058538
TGGCAATCGATTGCCATCTCGGCCGACGCAAGTGACGTCTCGGCCTGCGTACCTGACGTCTCGGCGGTCTCAGGATCCGAACGGGCGTTTATGGCTAAAGTCTAGTGATTTACTCTGGTTTTGACGGACCAACCAGAGGAGAGCCATGATCCGCCCCACCCCACCGCGCCTGACCGCCATCGCCGCCGTTCTCTCGACCCTGCTCCTGGGTCTGACGGCCTGTGGTGGCGCCGATGCGTCCAGTGCCTCCAAGCTCGCCGCCGACGCGGCGCTCCCCGACCAAGTCCCGGAAGGGACCGTCCTGCGCCTCGGGCTGCCGCCGATCGAGGTGGCGCTCAAGGCGTCCGGCCTGATCGACGAGGTCGAGGGCTACGAGATCGAGTGGGCCAACATCTCCGGTGGTCCGAAGAGCATCGAGGCGTTTCGTGCGGACGCGCTGGACGCGAGCTACGTCGCGGACATCCCGCCGCTGTTCGCGACCTGGACCGACACCCCGGTCAAGATCGTCGCGGTCACCGAGAACCCGGACCCGCTCGACAACCCGATCTACGAGCTGGGCATCGCGCCGAAGTCGAAGGTCAAGACGCTCGAGGACCTGAAGAGCAAGAAGATCGCCTACTCGCCCGGCCAGGCTCAGGGCGCGCTGGTCCTCAAGACGCTCGAGGCTGCCGGGCTCAGCCAGGAGGACGTCGAACTGGTGGAGATCCAGAGCGTCGACGACACCTTCGCCAACGCGCTGGCCTCGAACCAGGTCGACGTCGCCCCGCTGGGTGGGCCGCAGCTGACCTCCTATCTGGCCAAGTACGGCCGTGACGGTGCCACCTCGATCCGGACCGGCATCCGAGATGACGCGACGCTGATCTACGGGCCGGAGGAGACCTTCGCGGACGCCGGCAAGGCGGCCGCGTTCAAGGACTTCCTCGCGTTGTGGGTCAAGGCCGAGACGTGGGTCGACGAGCACCCGGACGAGTGGATCCAGGCCTACTACGTCGACCACGAGGGACTCACGTTCGAGGACGGCAGAGTCGTCTTCGAGACCTCTGGCCAGAACGTCATCCCGGAGAGCTGGGACGGGTTCATCGAGCGTCACCAGGAGACCGCGGACATCCTCGTGAAGGAGCAGGGCCAGCCCGACATCGACGTCAACGACCTCTACGACCGCCGCTACGAGAAGGTCATCGCAGAGACCGTGAAGGGCGGTCGGTGATGGCCACCACCGCAGTCGAGGCGCCGCTCGTCGGCGTCGTCTCCGAGAAGACCACCGACAAGCGGGTCGTACGCCGCCGGCTCGGCCCAGGGCCGAGGGTCCCCGGCACGCTGTGGATCGGACCGGTCCTGCTCCTGGGTCTGTGGTGCCTCGCCTCGGCGACGGGCGTGCTCGATCCGCGTACCTTGTCCGAGCCGTGGGTGGTGGTCGAGACCGCTCAGCGGCTGATCGCCGACGGCCGGCTTCCCGAGGCCCTGGCGACCTCGGCCTACCGGGCCTCGCTCGGGCTGGTGATCGGGGTCGGTGTCGGGCTGGCGCTCGCGCTGGTCTCCGGGCTCAGCCGGGTCGGAGAGGCGGTGATCGACGGGCCGGTGCAGGTCAAGCGTGCGATCCCGAGCCTGGCGCTGATGCCGCTGCTGATCTTGTGGCTGGGGATCGGGGAGCCGATGAAGGTGATCACGATCGCCCTCGGCGTACTCATCCCGATCTACATCCACACCCACAACGGGCTGCGTGGCATCGACAGCCGCTACGCGGAGCTCGCCGAGACCGTCAGCCTGCGCCGTGGAGCGTTCGTCCGCCATGTCGTGCTGCCGGGCGCGACCCCGGACTTCCTGCTCGGGCTGCGGTTCGCGGTGCTCAACGCGCTGCTGTCGCTCGTGGTCGTCGAGCAGGTCAACGCGACCAGCGGCATCGGCCACATGATCACCCTCGCGTCCAGCTACGGCCAGACCGAGATCATCGTCGTCGGCCTGGTCGTCTACGCCCTGCTGGGCCTGGTCGCCGACGGCATCGTCCGCTTCACCGAGAGGAAGGCACTGGCATGGCGACGCACGCTGGAGAGTCACTGAGGGAGTCCGCCGTACGCGTCGAGGGGCTGCGCCGCAGCTTCTCCGAGGCCGGCGGGGTGCTCAACGCGCTCGATCTCACCATTGCTCGCGGCGAGTTCGTGGCGCTGATCGGGCGCTCGGGCTCCGGGAAGTCCACGCTGCTGCGGGCGCTGGCCGGTCTCGACCGCGCCGTCTCGGGCTCGGGTGTCGTGGAGGTGCCCGAGCGGGTCTCGGTCGTCTTCCAGGACTCCCGGCTGCTGCCCTGGCGGCGGGTGCTGGACAACGTGATCCTGGGCCTGCCGGGTCCCGGTGCCCGCGCCCGTGGTCTCGAGGCGCTCTTCGAGGTCGGTCTGGAGGGCCGCGACAAGGCCTGGCCGCACGAGCTCTCCGGTGGCGAGCAGCAGCGCGCGGCGCTGGCGCGGTCGTTGGTACGCGACCCGCAGCTGCTGCTCGCCGACGAGCCGTTCGGCGCCCTGGACGCGCTGACCCGGATCAAGATGCACAAGCTCCTCAAGAAGCTGTACGCCGCCCACACCCCTGCCATCCTGCTGGTCACCCACGACGTCGACGAGGCGATCGCGCTCGCCGACCGGGTGATCGTGCTGGTCGACGGCGTCGTCGGCTCCGACCTCCGGATCGACCTGGGCGCGAAGCGGAGCCCGGGCGACCCGCGGTTCGCGGCGTTGCGGGCCCAGCTGCTGGCCGAGCTCGGCGTGGTCGAGGAGGAGGTGGCCTGATGGGCGCCCGACAGCTCCACTTCAACCTGTTCCTGCTCGACACCGGTCACCACGAGGCGTCGTGGCGGCTGCCTGACTCGGACCCGCACGCCAACCTGTCGCTCGCGGCGCATCAGCATCTGGCGCGGGTGGCGGAGGAGGCCAAGTTCGACTCGCTGTTCCTGGCTGACTCCCCGGCTCTGTTCGGCGAGCCCGGCCGTCGGCCGTCGGGGCGGATCGAGCCCACCGTGCTGTTGTCCGCGCTGGCGGTCTCGACGCAGCACATCGGCCTGATCGCCACCGCCTCGACCTCTTACAACGAGCCGTTCAACCTCGCCCGTCGGCTCGCCTCGATGGACCACATCTCCGGCGGTCGGGCCGGGTGGAACATCGTCACGACCGCCGGGGACGCCGCGGCGCGCAACTTCGGTCTGGAGGGGCAGCCGCTGCACAAGACCCGCTACGAGCGGGCATCGGAGTTCCTGGACGTCGCCACCAAGCTGTGGGACAGCTGGGGCGACGACGCGATCGTGGCAGACAAGGACGCCGGGGTGCACGCGCTCGGTGACCGGATTCGGCCGATCTCTCACGTCGGGCCTCACTTCTCGGTGGAGGGTCCGCTCAACCTGGCGCGGTCGCCGCAGGGCCACCCGCTGCTCGTCCAGGCCGGCTCCTCCGACGACGGCAAGGAGTTCGCGGCCCGCTGGGCCGAGGCGATCTTCACCGCCCAGCCGACGCTGGCCGAGAGCCAGGCGTTCTACGCCGACATCAAGCGGCGCGTCGTCGCCGCCGGCCGCAACCCCGACCACGTGCTGGTCCTGCCGGGCATCGTCCCGGTGATCGGTGACACGGCGGCCGAGGCCCGCGAGCTCGAAGAGGAGCTGGACCGGCTGATCGCTCCGGAGTACGCGGTGGCGCAGCTAGCCCAGCTCCTGCAGGTGGATCCCTCACGGCTCCAGCTCGACGAGCAGCTGCCGGCCGACATAGCGACCGAGGACGAGATCGAGGGCGCCAAGAGCCGCTACACGCTCATCGTCGACTGGGCCCGCCGCGACCGGCTCACCGTGCGCGAGCTGATCGGCAAGCTGGGTGGTGGTCGCGGCCACCGCACCTTCTCCGGCACGGCCGTCCAGGTCGCCGACACCATCCAGCACTACTTCGAGAACGGAGCTGCCGACGGGTTCAACATCATGCCCGCCGTGCTCCCCTCGGGCATCGAGGCCTTCGCGTCCTCCGTCGTGCCGATCCTGCAGGAGCGTGGGCTCTTCCGTACGGAATACTCCGGTGTCACTCTCCGAGATCACTACGGTCTGCCGCGTCCAGGGACCCGGCTCGACCTCGAGGCTGCGGAGGTTGCTTCCTAAAGACTGCCGAGTCGGCTCATCCTGACCGAAAACACCGCCGCGTCGGCTCGTTACAACGAGCCGACTCGGCGAGGAATGTGGTCAGCGGACAACGTCAGGCGTCAGCAGATCCTGGTTGTCGTCGGCCCAGTCACCCATCCGATCCTCACGGACGGCGCGCCACAGGTCGCGGTCGCGGGAGGGGTCCAGGCGTACGACCGACTGGTCGCCGACCATGCCGGTGCCGTCGGTGGGGACGGTCAGGTAGCTGATGTCGCCGGAGCGCAGGTTGCGGAGCGAGGCGGCGAGCTTGGCCATCTGGGTCGTCGACCACTCGTCGTCGACGGAGGCGTGCTTCGAGAAGAGGCCGAGCAGGTCGAGGACCTGGTCGGGGTCCTTGCGCAGTTCCTGGTGGAGGGTCTGCTGGAGGAGCGTACGCAGGAAGGCTTGCTGGCGAGCGACGCGGTCGAGGTCGCCGTCCTGGAGGCCGTAGCGCTGGCGTACGTAGAGGAGAGCCTGCTCGCCGTCGAGATGGTGAGATCCAGCCTCCCAGCGGACTCCGCGGGCGGAGTCGTAGACGGTCTCGGGGATGTTGATGTCGACGCCGCCGACGGCGTCGGTCAGGGCCTTGAAGCCGTCCCAGTCGATGACGGTGAGATGGTCGATGCGTACGTCGGTCATCTTCTCGACAGTCTCGACCGTGAGGTTGGGGCCACCGAAGGAGTAGGCCCAGTTGACCTTTCCCTTCCCGTGGCCGGGGATGTTGACCCAGGAGTCGCGCGGGATGGAGATCACCGAGGCGGAACGACGGTCGCCGTCGAGGTGGACGATCAACATGGTGTCCGAGCGCGCTTGGCCGGGCTGCCACCCAGGGGCCTCGGCGCCCGTGGTGGCAGTGTCCGAACGGGTGTCGGTGCCGAGGACCAGGATGTTCACCGCGTCGGCGGCCGAGCCGGAGGAAGGCTTGGCGGGACGGTCGGTGAGCCCGGCGAAGGTGTCGGGCAGCCGCTGGATGTTCCCCTCCACCTTCGCCTGGAGCCACAGGATGCCGACCAGGCCCGCGGTGCAGAGCAGCAGCAGGCAGACCAGCAGCCCGATCAGTGGCTTGCGGGCACGTCGCCAGCCGCGCGCGGGGGGCACGTCCGCAGGTTCCGGCTGCGGCGGCACGGGCGGATGATCGAGGATGGCCACCCGAGTATGGGACCCGGGACTGCCCGAGCGCGGGCGTCAGATGCTCTCCATTCCTCAATTTCAGGCACCAGTCGGTAACGGCTGGTAATCAAAAATAGGTAGGCAATACGTCGCGCCGCCTGGTTCAGTAGGCTCCCTTTGCTGTAGAGCGCTGTTCGTGTCGGTCCTCGGGGTCCGCGCACGTTTCACGCAGCTGAACGCGTCATGGGGAGGGCGCAGATCGAGGATGACCAGGGGAGAGCTGTGTCAAAGTCAAGAGTCGGTGCGGACGAACGTGCCCGACTGCACGAGGCTGCCTCGACGCTGGCTGGGATCCGGGCGGCGACGACCCTGCTGAACTCGTTCGATGAGATCGACGGGGAGCGGCGGGCTGCGATGGCGGCGATGGTGGAGAGCGAGCTGCAGCGGCTCGAGCGGATGGTCCAGCGACAGCAGGATGCCGCGAGGCTGCAGGTCCCGGGCCCACGATCCGACGCGCGGGCCGACGTCGCCGAGGTGATCGATCTCGATGCGATCGTCGGCTCCATGGTCCTCGCTCACGAGGCCAAGGGCACCGAGATCGAGTGGCGGCCCAGCCGGATGCTGGCGCTGGGTGACTCCGACCAGCTGACAGAGGCGCTCAACGTGCTCCTCGACAACGCCGCCGCCCACGGTGGCGGGTCGGTCCGGATCGAGATGCGTCCCGCTGGGCCGGGAGGCACCTCGATCGAGATCGCCGTGACCGACCACGGGCCAGGTGTCGCGCCGGAGCTCCGCAGGCGGATCTTCGCCTGGGGCGTCAGTCGCCCGGGGTCCACCGGTCAGGGGATCGGTCTCCACACCGCGCGGGACCTGATGGAACGCCAGGGCGGCTACCTCGAGCTGGCCGAGACGGGCGAGCGCACCACGTTCGTGCTCGGCATGCCGATGCTCGGCTGCGCCGAGGGCCGGGCGCGCCGAGGGACCGACGAGCACGACATCCCGACCCGGGGAGGTCGCCGTGGTGTCGCCGCGTAAGAGGGTGAAGGTGGTCATCGTCGAGGACCACACCCTGTTCGCCGAGTCGCTCGAGCTGGCCCTCACCTTCGAGGGCTACGACGCCCACCGCGTCGACCTGCCCGAGGAGCCGCCCTCGGATGCCAGGCTCACCTCGCTGATCATGCGTTCCCAGCCGCGCATCGTCCTGCTCGACCTCGACCTTGGCCAGCACGGCTCCGGCGTACGTCTCATCGCCCCGCTCGCGAGGACGGGTGCCGACGTCGTCGTGGTGACGGGGTCGACCGACGAGACCCGCTGGGGTCATGCTCTGCACGTCGGGGCTCGCACGGTCCTGTCCAAGACGGTGCCGCTGGGCGAGATCCTGGGCACCGTACGCAGGCTCAACTATGGGCTCAGCGTGCTCGACGTCGACGACCGTGAGCGCCTGATCCGGGGGTGGGTGGGGCAGGAGCAGGGCGTCATCGAGATCCGTCGCCGGCTCGCGCAGCTCTCTCCGCGGGAGTCGCAGGTGCTCGAGCACCTGATGGACGGCTCCACGGTCGGTGACATCGCCAAGCTCCGTGTCGTGTCGGAGGCGACGGTGCGCACCCAGGTGAAGTCGATCCTCGCCAAGCTCGGTGTCTCCTCGCAGATCGCGGCGGTCAGCATCGCCCACAAGGCCGAGTGGCGGGCCGCCTGATCGTGGCTCGATCGGCTCGTCAGACCGCGACCAGGCCGCTGTCCTCGCTCGTGCCGCGCAGGACGTAGAGGGTGCCGGTCCTCGGGCAGCGCCAGGCATCTCCCTGGGCGACCAGCGGCGCGCCCGCGTGCCCGACCCAGCCCATCCGCTGCGCCGGGACCCCGACGACCAGCGCGTGGTCGGGTACGTCGCGGGTGACCACGGCGCCCGCCGCGACCATCGCCCAGGCGCCGATCGTGACCGGCGCGATGCAGACGGCCCGGGCGCCGATGCTGGCGCCGGTGCGTACGGTCACGCCGACGGCCTCCCAGTCCTTGCCGTCCTTGAGGGTGCCGTCCGGATTGACGGCACGGGGGAGGTAGTCGTTGGTGAACACCACCGCCGGCCCGACGAAAGCGCCGTCCTCGAGCACTGCGGGTTCATAGACCAGCGCATGGTTCTGGATCTTGCAGCGGTCTCCCACCACGACCCCGGGACCGACGTACGCCCCGCGGCCGATGATGCACTCGCTGCCCACCCTGGCGTGCTCGCGGACCTGGGCCAGGTGCCAGACGATCGTCCCGTCGCCGATCGTGGCACGTTCGTCGATGTCCGCGCTGCGCTCGATTCTGGGCACGATTCTCGGCTCGTCCCTGGGAGCGGCGTGAGTCTCCTCAACGGTCATCCCCACAGCAAACCGAAACTCGGTCGGTCAGTGGGCGGACCCGCGATGGAGTACCCGATTCAGCGTAGAACCGCGGGCGAGGCCGCCTCCGAGATGAGCACGCGAGGGGTCGCGGAGGCGGTGGTGTCGAGCGCCCAGACGTCGCTGACCGGCTCCCCCTCGCGCTCCAGGCCGTAGAGAACCGTGTCGTCGTCGAGCCACTCGATCTGGTCGTCGATGCTGTGCCTCTCGCCGGCGAGCACGGTCCGTTTCCCGGTGGCCAGGTCGAGGACCGCGGGCGTCCACCGGGTGCCGTCCTTGTCGGCCTCCTTGAAAGCGATCCGGGTGCCGTCGGGAGAGAGCGACGGGCACTCGACGTGGTCGGCGATGGTCCTCAGCGAGCGTTCGGTGAGGTCACCGCGGGCCAGGTAGGTCCGCCCGCCCGTTGCGACGGTGGCGTAGAAGGTGCGGTCGTCGTCGGCGAAGGTGATGCCCCAGATGTTGCGGTCGACCGGGGCGACCCGGCGGCCGTCGACGACCAGCTTGAACTTCTCCAGGTCCCCGTAGCTCGCCCCGCCGATCCGGCGGATGAGGGTGCGGGTCGAGAACCCGCTGACCATGTAGGAGTCGCCGTTGACGAACACCGTCGAGGCGACCAGCTGCCCGTCCGGCGAGATCCGGGTGCGGCTGGGCAGCCCGGTCAGGTCGGTCCCGTCGACCTCCCGCCACGCCTTCCCCGGCGTCGAGGTCGCCAGGTCGGTGGCTCGGTAGCGGCTCACCACCCCCCGCTCGGTCGTCAGGCAGGAGATCGACTCCGCCTGGGCGTAGACCCGGTCACAGCTCAGGTCGGTGAGCGCCCGGGCGCCGCCGGGGTCGGCGAGCACCACCGCGCCGACGTGGCCGTAGTCGGCGTCCCGCCCGGTGTGCCTGAAGAGGATTCTCGGCCCCTTCTCCACCTGCGCCAGGGAGGTGGTCGTCGCCGCGGTCGCCGTGGACGTACGCCGGTCGTTCTCGGCGATCGCGGAGAGGGCGTACGCCGTCACGCCGGCCGTGACGAGCACGACGATCGCACCGAAGACGGTCGTGCGGTGCTTGACCCAGAACGTCGTCATCGCGCCGCCCTGCGCAGCACCGCGAGCCCGGCGGGGATCGCGGCGAGCAGCACCGCGCAGACCGCGAGCATGGCGACCCGGGGGCCGACGGCGTACCAGAGCAGGCCGAAGCCGGTCGCCGCGACGAGCCGGGCCAGTGCGACCGCGGTCTGGGCGGTGGCGATGCCACTGGCGCGTACGGTCTCGGGAACCAGCTGCCCCGCGACTGCGGCCAGGGTGCCGTCGGTCGCGGCGTAGAAGACGCCGAGGAGGAGCACCGCGGCGCACGTCGTCCAGAGCATCCCCGACCCGGTCGCGGCGCACAGGTAGGCAGCCGCGAGCGGGAGGTGGCCGAGCACGAGGACCCTGACGCGCCCGACCCGGTCCGCGAGCCGGCCCATCGGGACGGCCAGGGCGAGGTAGGCGAGGTTGGTCCCGACGTAGAGGACCGGGAACCACTGCGCCGCGAAGCCGCCGGTCTCCAGCAGTGCCAGGTACACGAACCCGTCACCGATGGTGAGCAGGGCGAGCACGGCGGACACCCCGGTCACCCGCGCGAGACCTGGCGTGAGCACTGTGCGCCAACGCACCCTGGGAGCCTTGGGGCGCGGCTCGCTGCGGCGGGAGTCTCGACAGGCTCGACCACCTGGAGCACGGACGGCGCCGGTGCGGAACGGCACGAAGCACGCCATCGTCGCGACCCCGAGCACCGCGAAGCCGAGCGAGACGACCAGGACGGTGTCGTAGCCGTCGGCGATCCGCCACAGGATCACGAACGCGAGCAGCGGCCCGAGTGTGGCCCCGATCGTGTCCAGTGCTCGGTGGACGCCGAAGCTGCGGCCGAGGTGCGCCGGGTCGCTGGAGGCGGCGATCATCGCGTCGCGCGGAGCGGTGCGTACGCCCTTGCCGACCCGGTCCAGCGAGATCGCCGCCGAGATCGTCCCGAAGCCACCGGCGAAGATCAGCCCGAGCCGCGCGACCGCGCTCATCGCGTAGCCCGCGAGTGCCACCGGCTGCGGCCGGTCGGTGCGGTCGGCCGCCCACCCGGCCGCGATCCGCACCAGCGAGGAGACGCCCTGGTAGAGCCCGTCGATGAGCCCGTACGCCACCGGCGAGAGCCCCACCACCGCGGTCAGGTAGAGCGGCAGGATCGCCGAGACCGACTCCGAGGAGATGTCGGTCAGCAGGCTGACGATGCCGAGGGTGACGACGGTCCGGGAGACCCGCCCGCCGGCCTGCCGCGGCTCGGCACTCGTGGTGGGACGGTCGCTGAGAGACAGATACACCGGCTCAGGTCTTCGTGCGGAGGACGGAGAGGAGACTGAACTCGACGTTGCGGCGGCCGGTGTGGGTGACCGTGACGTTCACGGTCTCGTCACCGCGGCGCAGCGACATCGCGGGAGTGTTCTCGACCGAGGTCGTCGCGACCTCCTTGAAGCCGTGCTGCGCGAGCCGGGTCCGGTAGTGACGGAGTACGTCGCAGGGTTTCCGGCAGCTCGCGGTCAGCGCCACCTGGAGCGCACCTTTCGTGGGCGAGACGCTGGAGACGTCGACCGTGGTGCGTGACGGGGGTGCGATTGCTGTCGGGTAGCCGGCCACCAGGGCGCCCTTGCGGACCGCCTGCTTCGGCAGCGGTTCCGAGATCAGCGCCGCCGATTTCGTACGTGGCTTCTCGGTGAGGCCGGGCAGGCCCGATTCGGT
Source organism: Nocardioides sp. NPDC058538 (assembly GCF_042719275.1). Classification (NCBI taxonomy): domain Bacteria; kingdom Bacillati; phylum Actinomycetota; class Actinomycetes; order Propionibacteriales; family Nocardioidaceae; genus Nocardioides; species Nocardioides sp. NPDC058538. Next base: position 10,380 of record NZ_JBHXNY010000039.1, read on the forward strand.
CGGCGTCGACGCGGCCTTCGGCAGCGCCTCGGTCGCGGGCTCGGGGTCCTTCTCCGACTTCTTGCCGGAATCGGATCCGGCTTCGGAGCTCGGGTCGGCTCCCGGCGAGCCGGACTGGGACGAGGAGCTCGAGCCTCCGCCGTCGTTGCCGGACGAGGAGTCGGCGAAGCGTCCGGGCGCCCAGAAGATCGCGACGCCGACGAGCACGCCGAGCAGCACGAACATGAGGAGGCGCTTGGGGTTCACGAGACCAGTCGACGCGCAGTGGGGCCGAGTCGGGACCGATGGGTGGGTCGCGTACTCAATTTCAGGCAGCCTGCCGAACGGCCCACCGCCGGTCGAGGTGAGGCGTGCGACGTTGCCGTAGCCGGGAACGGTCCCGGCCCAAGCATCCCGGGGGACGGGCCACGTTGAACACTGCCGACTTTCTTCTCGAGCACGCGCCCGAGGATTCGATAGCGCTCGCCGAAGCGGGTCGCGAGTACACCTTCGAAGAGCTGCGAGCCAGCGTGTCCGTGCTCATGGGACGGCTCTCCGTGCTCGGTCTGACTCCGGGCTCGCCGGTCGGGATCATGGCGCCCAACGGGCTGTTCTGGGTCTCGGCCTATCTCGCCGCGCTCCGGCTGGGGCTGGTCGTGGTGCCGTTTGCCGTCACGCTGCCGACCGAGGAGGTCGAGGCCCGGGTGCGGTGGGTCGGCGCCGACGCGCTGCTCGTCGGGCGCGCCCAGGCCGAGGCGCTGCGGCTGAGCCTGCCCAGGAGTCTTCCGGTCGTGGTGGAGCGGAAGGAGCGGCTGGTCCCGAAGCAGCGATCGACGCCTGTCGAGCTTCCGGGGACGGTCGAGGTCGACCCGGACCAGGACGCGCTCTACATGTTCACGTCCGGCACCACCGGCGACCCCCGCGCGGTGCGGATCACCCACCGCAACATCCAGGCGAACACGACCGCGATCCTCGGCTATCTCGGCATCACGCCGGCGGACCGGATGCTGGTCGTGCTGCCGTTCCCCTACGTCTTCGGGCTCTCGCTCCTGCACACACATCTGCGGGTCGGTGCCGCGATGGTCATCCAGTCGACGTTCGTCTTCCCGCAGGCGGTGGTGGACCGGATGGCGTCCGCGCGCTGCACGGGCCTCGCCGGGGTGCCCTCGACCTTCGGGATGCTGCTGCGCAACAGCACCTTCGGCACCACGCCGCTTCCGTCCCTGAGAACGATCCAGCAGGCCGGTGCCCAGCTCGCGCCCGCTCTGGTGGAGCAGATGGCGCGCGCCCAGCCGCAGGCCAAGGTCTTCGTGATGTACGGGGCGACCGAGGCCACCGCTCGGCTCTCCTACCTCCCGCCCGAGGAGCTCCTCCGCCGGCCGGGGTCGATCGGCCGAGGCATCCCGGGCGTGGACCTGCGAGTGCTCGACAGCGACGGGGTGCACGTCGGGCCCGGTGAGATCGGCGAGATCTGGGCCAGCGGTGCGAACATCTCGCCCGGCTATCTCGACGACCCCGAGGCGACCGCCCGCAAGATGCCCGGCGGGATGCTGCGTACGGGGGATCTGGCGAAGGTCGACGAGGACGGCTACATCTACGTGGTCGACAGGATCGAGGATTTCATCAAGTCGCGGGAGCACCGGATCGCCTGCCAGGACATCGAGTCGGTGGTGCTCGACCTGCCCGATGTCGTAGCGGCGGCAGCGGTCGGGCTTCCGGACGAGATCGCCGGGGAGCGGGTCGAGCTGGTCGTGGTGCGTCGGCGCGGGGCCGGACTGCGGGGCGCTGACGTCATCGCGCACTGTCGTGAACGGCTCTCGAAGCACATGGTGCCCGAGGTGGTCCGCTTCGACGATGCGCTGCCGCTCAACGCGAGCGGGAAGGTGAACAAGCGGGACGTACGGGCCATGTGCATGAGGTTGACCGAGGAGCCGTCCGGCACCGAGAACTGCATCGACGATGCCGACATCGAGGACGACAGTGTGGGCGAGGTCAAGGTGGGCTGAGAGATGGCGGTGCGAGAGGTGCCCGCATCGGTCAAGCTCCTGGCCGGCGTGTGGGCAGGGGTGCTCATCGTCGCGGTCACACTGACCGGGACCTGGCTGGCCAGGAGTCCAGGAATGAACGATCCGATCGCTGTCGCGTGGCCGTCCGACGACGAGCTGCGGACGTCGGGGGAGACCACGGTGCTGTTCGGGCACCAGTCGGTGGGCACGAACATCCTCGACGGGATCCTCAGGGTCTACGCCGATGCCCCGGTGCCCGCGCCCGTGATAGCGGAGGTCTCCTCCGTCGAGGACGCCCGGCACCCGACGTTCATGCATGCGTATCTCGGCGTCAACGGGGAGCCTCTCGGCAAGTTCGCGGCGTTCGCCGACGTGATGGACACCCGAGCGGCCGCGCACGTCGACGTGGCGCTGATGAAGCTCTGCTACGCCGACGTCACAGCGTCCACCGACGTGCACCCCGTCTTCGACGCATACGTGTCGACGATGGCCGATCTCGAGGCGGCCCATCCCGACGTACGTTTCCTCTACACGACCGTGCCGCTGACCGCGGACCGCAACTGGAAGTCCAAGGTCAAGGCGGTCCTGGGCGGTGACGACAGGATGGGACCGGCCGACAACGTCGCCCGCGAGCGCTACAACGCTCTGATCAGGGAGAGATACGCGGCCACCGGGCGTCTGGTCGACATCGCCGCGGTGGAGTCGGCGGGCACGGGACTGCGCAGCGAGGACGGCAACGTCTACCACGTGCTCAACGAGAACCTGACCTTCGACCGCGGCCACCTCAACGAGGCGGGCTCGGAGGCGGTCGCCGCCGAGCTGCTCAAGATGGTGGCGACCCACAGTCCGGTCGCCTGAGCTGCTGACGAGGGCGATGAAACCGTGATGAGCCTTCAGGGGGTCGGGATCGACGTCGCCGACATCAGGCGCTTCGCGCGGCTGCTCGGACTGCGTGGATCCGGGTTCGCGGTGCGCTGGTTCACCGACGTCGAGATCGCCCAGTGCATGGCCGCGACGACCCCCGCCACGGCCTTCGCGATGAGGTACGCAGCCAAGGAGGCCGTCTGGAAGGCGCTCGGACCCGGCGAATGGTCCGGACCGCTGCCGTGGCGTGGGATCACGGTGCTCGAGGATTCTCCTGGGTCCCTGGAGGTCACCCTCGAAGGCCCTGCGGCCGATCTCGCGGCTCTGGCCGGTGTCACCGCCGTCCGCGTCGCCACCGTTCCCGGGCCCCGGATGGCCATCGCCACCGCTGTCGCCGAAGGCGTCCCGATGCGAGGTGAGAATGCCTGACCTTCGACTCGACCACATCGGCATCCAGGTCCGCGACCTGCTCCGCACCGCCGAGGCCTTCGAACGGCTCTTCGGCTACCGTCGCGTCACGGACCCGGTCGTCAGCACCCGCCACGGGGTCCGCGGCGTCTTTCTGGAGAAGCCGGACTCGATCGCCATCAAGCTCGTCACTCCGGTGACTCCCGGGCCGCATGCGTACGGCCTCCACCACCTGGCCTTCATGGCTCCTGATCTGGAGTCGACTCTGGTCGAGCTCGGGGTGGCCGGGGCTCATACGCTCAGTCCTCCTCAGCCTGGGGAGATGTTCGACGATGAGCTCATCGCGTTCGTGCGGGCTGCTGGGATCAATGTCGAGCTCATCACTACTGATCGGCGTCGGGCTCGGATCGAGTGATCTCTTCTCGGTTGTCTGTTGCGGACTGTTTCTTCGGGGTTGGGGTGGGCCGCCGACCCGTTCTTTGAGGGTCTCTCGATCTGGACCGGCGTCAAGGACGGGCCTTCGGCCCGCCGGCTTCGCCGGCCGCTTCGCGGTCCTGGACTCCGGACCAGATCGAGAAAGATTGGCTGGCTATCGGGGCGGCGGCCCGGGTGTGGCGCGGAGAGGATCTTGCGTGTTGGGCTGGGGTTGTGGGGTCGGACGGGTGGCCCTTCGGGCCACTTACCATCCACATATGCTAGGTCGTTCGCTGACCGCTAAAATGGTGGTTGACCTGGGGAAATAGATGGTCAAGCGAGCGTTGATGGCGTAGAATCAGACTCATCACAGCACACCTCTGAAGGAGAGGATGGCGATGAGTCTCGGCCGCTCGATCGACCACTGGGGCGCCAACCCCGGCGACGCGATCGAGGCTGCCTTGAAGGCCATCGAGACCGCCCTCCAAGAACTCCTCGCGACCGACCCCAACTATTGGCGCACCGGGCAGAAGAAGGACCTGCTGGAGCGGTTGGAGAAGCTTCAGGCCCAACAAGCCGCGTTGAGACTGCGGGTGCTCGCGTCTGCCGGCGACATCGCCGAGGAGACCGGGGCCAAGGACGCGTCTGGGTGGATGCGGGCCGAGTTGTTGGTTGACAAGGCCGTGGCCCGCTCGCAGATCAAGCTCGCGGCGGGTGTCGCGAAGTACGACCTCGTTGCCGCCGGCCTGGCTGAGGGTGTCGTGTCGCAGGACAAGGCCCGGGTGATCACCAAGGCGCTCGACCAGATCGATGCCGACCCGGTCGCCAGTGCTGAGGATCTGGTGTTGGCGGAGAAGCTGCTGGTCGACTACGCCGGTCGCCTGACCGCCAACGAGCTCCGCATCGTCGGCAAGCGGATCCTGGCCGAGATCGACCCGGCCCGGTTCGAGGACGCCGAAGCCCAAGCGTTGTTGGCTGAGGAAGAACGTGCCCACCAGAAGACCGCCCTGCGGGTCTGGGACAACTACGACGGGACCGTCGGCTTCGACGGGGTGCTCCCGGTCTCGATCGGGATGCGGTTCAAGCGGCTGGTCGAGGCCTACGCCCAACCCCGCAAACAGCAGCTCGTCGGTAAGGGCGCCCCGCTGCCGCCGTGGGAGCGGCTGATGGGCCAAGGCTTCGCCCGGCTCCTGGAGACCATCGACCCCGCCGCGCTACCCCGCCACGGTGGCGACGCGACCACCATCAACGTGGTCATCAGCCTCGAGGAGCTCCGCAAGGACCTCGGCACCGCCACCCTTGGTTACGACGAGACCAACGGTGCGACGATCTCAGCGGCTGAGGCGCGGCGGCTGGCGTGCAACGCCACCATCATCCCCTGGGTTCTCGGTAGTGACGGCGAAGTGCTCGATGCCGGTCGGGGAAGTAGGTTCTTCCAGCCGATTCAGCGCAAGGCGATGCGGTTGCAGCGGAAGTGCTGCCAGGCCGAGGGTTGTGACATGCCGCCGGAGTGGTGCGATGCGCATCATCTAGAGCCGTGGGCTGTGGGTGGGAAGACGGATCTGAAGGACGGGGCGTTGTTGTGTCCGCATCATCACCGCTTGGCGCACAACCCTGCCTACGTCCATGAGCGGCTACCGGATGGCACCGTCCGGTTCACCCGCCGCCCCTAAGTCGGGGGTCAGGAATCACGTCGCCAGGGCCTGCGCGCCAGGCCCGACGACCCCACTGGCGACCGGTCTCAGCTCTCGCTGAACCCGTCCGCCGCGATGCACCACGAGCGCTCTGGCCAGCTCCCTCGACTCCGCACTGGCCGTTTCCCTGCTGATGGGGACTTTTCCCACTGCGGCGAAGGTTCCCCACGCTCCGGAGGGTGGGGAACCTCCACGCCCGTGGGGAACTCTTCGGATCAGTGGGGAACTGATGACCCTGCCAGCACCGAACCCGACCCAACCAGAGTGACGGCTGGCTTGTGAACGGTTCACAAGGCAGCGCCCACTGCCATAGGCGCCAGTGAGGCACTGAGCCGTCCGCGCACGGCCCGCCCACGGCCCAGGCCCGTGTCCAACTGAATCCGCTGCGCCACACTCTCGCCGCCGACCCGATACAGGAGAAACAATCGAAGCAAGGGTCGGCGGCGAACCTTGAAACGAAGCCACGGTCCTTCTGCGTGCCCTCCCGAGACCAACGCGCGGCTTCAGTCCCCCATAGAACCCTCCCGACGCCCACGCCGAATCTCCGTGTCGAGAGCATCGAGGTGCTGGGTCCAGAAGCGCCGGAAGGGGGTGAGCCAGGCGTCGACCTCGGCCATGGGGCCGGTGTCCAGCGAGTAGATGCGGCGGGTGCCGTGGGGGCGTACGTTGGCGAAGCCGTGCTCGCGCAGGACCTTGAGCTGCATGGAGACGGCGGGCTGGCGGATGCCGAACTCGGCGGAGATGGTCTCGACGATCTCGCCGGAGGTGAGGTCGTCGCCGGCGAGGAGCTCGAGGATGCGGCGGCGTACGGGGTCGCCGAGGACGTCGAAGGCGTGCAAGCGGCTACTCCGGCATCGCGGTGTAGGCGGCGACGCAGCGTTCGCCGGCGGCACGGGCCTGGTCGGGGGAGGTGCCGGAGGCGATGTCGGCCTCGACCCAGGCGGCGGCGGAGCCCTTGGTGTGCTCGATCATCGCGGGCAGCGCATCTGCGGACATCGGGTCCATCTTCTCGGCCTCGGGGGCGGAGAGGTGGAGGGCCAGGCCGAGCAGCATCTGCTCCCAGCCGATGCCGACTGCGCTGGGGCCGAACTCCTTCCACTGCTCCGGCGGGACGGGGGCGGAGTGCTCGAGGCGGAGCAGCGTACGGCCGCCGGAGGCGGTCAGGGTCGCGTCGACCCAGGACATCATGTCGCCGTAGGCCCAGGTGATCGAGAGCAGCTTCGGGCGGTCGCAGGCGAGGATCTCGCCGCCGGCGTTGCCCTCGAGCTGGTAACGGCCGCCGACCTCGAAGTCGCCGGTGACCGGCATCAGCCAGCGCGGGATGCGCTCCTTGGTGGTGAGCGCGTCCCAGACCTCGTCGGGGTCGGCGTCGTAGCTGCGCTCGACCACCAGCACGCGCAGCTCCTCGCCGCCGCGGGTCGTCGTGGTCAGGGCGCGGTTCACGGCGCCGAGGTGGTCGGCAGGGATGAAGGGTGGTGTGCTCATGCCTCCGACATTATATCAAGCAATCTTGATATTCAACGGAACCTCGTCGACGAGCACAGGAGCCGCGTGGAGGTAGGCGGTGGTGCGTCGCTTCTGCTCGATGTCGCCGTAGACGCGCTCGACCTGCTCGACGGTGAGTCCGGTGGCCTCGGCGACCTCGGCGGTCGGGACGTCGTGGTTGAGTCCGTAGAGGCACAGGTCCATCCGCTGGTAGGGCAGCGAGAAGTAGAACTCCTCCTGCGTCTGCTCCAGCGAGTAGGTGTCGGTGGTCGAGGGGCGGGCCTGGATCTCCTCGGGTACACCGAGGTGGGCTGCCATCGCGTAGACCTGCGACTTGTAGAGATGCGCGATCGGCTTCAGATCGGCCGTGCCGTCGCCGAGCTTCACGAAGAAGCCCTGGTCGTACTCGAGCCGGTTCGGGGTGCCGGCGACGGCGTAGTTGAGCCGATCGGCGTGGAAGTACTCCAGCGCCTTGCGGGCGCGCTGCTTGAAGTTGGTCGCGGCGACGATCTCGAGGTAGGCCTCGGTCGTCAGGCGGTGCGTGCTCTGGGTGCCGGAGGGGTCCTCGACGACGACCGAGAAGAGCCGAAACGCGTCGGAGTCGACCACGCTGGGCAGCACGATCTTCGACTTCCACCCCGGTCCGTACGCCGGCACGATCCGCCGGATCGCATCGTCTCGCCGCTGGTAGGCACCGAGCCCGACCAGGACCGGGGAGATGTCCTCGAGCACCGACTCGATGCCCAGGGCGTCGGTCAGCTTCCTACTGAACCCGATCGTGTCCTCGGCGGACTCCTGCTCGGGCATGTGCAGCGCGAAGACCCGCCCCGGGCCGAGCGCCTTGACCGCGAGCGCGGCGACCACGCTGGAGTCGATCCCGCCGGAGACACCGAGAACGATGCCCTTGCGCTTGTAGGCCACCAGATAGTGGCGGATCGCCTCACCGATCCGGTTCGCCTCCGCCTCCTCGTCGAAGCGGAGCGTCTCCAGTCCGTACGATGCGTTCTGGGTGGTCATATCTGGGTCCTTCCGGTGGGTTCGAGAGTGGGGCCGAAGACGGTCAGCGGTTCGGGCGGCGCAGCCGGCCCGGCGAGCGGCGCGGCGAGCAGCTCGCTGTGCAACAGCTGGGTGGACAGGACGGTGACCAGACGCATGTTGTCGGTGTTGCCCAGGCCGCGCCCCTGGGTTCGCCGGGCCTTCTCCAGCAGCCGCTGGACGAGGGTGGGCCGGAACACCCCGGCAGCCTCCAGTGCCGGGCCCGAGGTGACGTCGAAGACCCAGTCCGGGGTGCCGCCGGCGAAGAAGGCAGCGGCGTCCGGCGCCCGGTAGGGCTGCTTGGGGCGGCGCAGGATCTCCTCGGGCACCAGGTCGGCGAAGGCGACCTTGAGCAGGTGCTTCTCGTCCATGCCGTTGATCTTGTGGTCGGCAGGGACCTGGGCGGCCAGCTCGGCGACGTTCGGATCGAGGAACGGGAAGCGCCCCTCGACCGAGTTGCCCATGAGCATCCGGTCGCCCTGGGAGGCCAGGATGTAGCCGGGCAGCAGGGTAGTCATCTCCAGCCACTGGGCCCGCGACAGTGGGTCCCATTCGGCCCCCTCCGCGGGCATCGCGGCGACGACATCGTCGGCGGGACTCCGGTCGCTGGCCTCACGGACCTCGGGGGTGAGCATCGAGCGCAGCACTGCCGTGGCGTCCCAGCGGGGCCGGTGCGAGATGGCAGGGTCTCCGGCGACGATGTTGCGGCCGAAGAAGCTCTTGGCGAAGGCGGGAGCCTGGTGCGGGGAGCGCTTCATCCACGGGTAGAGCTGCTCCACGGCAGCCTCCGCGGCCGCCGGGTCCCGGGTCCACAGCTCGCGGATCCTGCCTTCGCGGAAGATGTCGTATCCGCCCAGCACCTCGTCGCTGCCCTCACCGGTGACCACCACCTTGAAGCCCGACTCGCGCACCAGGCGGGAGAGCAGGAACATCGGTGCCGGGCCGGTACGCAGCAGCGGGCTCTCGGCGTGACGTACGACATCGGGGAAGACGTCGGCGATGTCGCGCTCGCGGACCACAACGTCTTCGTGCACCGTGCCCAGCCGCTTCGCCATCAGGGTCTGGTAGCTGCCCTCGTCGAACTCGTCGTCGGCGAAACGCAGCGAGAACGTGTGCAGCGGTACGTCCGTGAACCCTGCGATCGCACCGGCGGTGACCGCCGAGTCGATCCCCCCGGAGAGGTACGCGGCCACCGGAACATCGCTGCGCTCGAACCGCAGCCGCGTGGCGGCCACCAGCCGCTCCCGCAGCGCCTCGGCATTGGCGGCCAGATCGGTGCGCCGCTCGCTGCCGTGGGCGGGGAATGTCGGCGCCCAGTAGTGGGTCCGGCTGGCCTCGACACCGTCCCGGAAGGTCAGGTAGCTGCCCGGCGGCACCTGCTCGATCCCTGTGAAGACCGTCTGCGGCGCGACCGTGGACCACAACGTCAGCACCTGGTCGATCCCGGCCGGGTCGAGCTCGCGAGGCACGTCCGGATCCGCGAAGAGCGCCTTCACCTCAGAGGCGAACAGCAGCTTTCCCCCAGCCCGCGTGTAGTAGAGCGGGCGTACGCCGAACCGGTCCCGCGACAGGACCAGATCACCGGTGCGCCGGTCCCAGATGGCCAGCGCCCACTGTCCGTTGAACCGGTCGAAGCACCCCGGCCCCCACTCCTCCCAGGCGTGCACGATCACCTCGGTGTCGCTACGGGTGTGGAAGCGGTGACCGCGTGCGCGGAGGTCGGCGGCGAGCTCGACATGGTTGAAGATCTCGCCGTTGAAGGTGACCCAGACCTGTTCGTCCTCGCCGCACATCGGCTGTACGCCGCCGATCGTGTCGACGATCGCCAGCCGGGTATGGCCGAGGGCGACCCGTTCGTCGCGGTAGTAGCCGCTGCCGTCGGGTCCGCGGTGGGCCAGGGCAGCCAGCATCCGGCGTACGAGACCGGGGTCGGGCGCCTCGGCGGCGGAGTGGACCCCGCAGATTCCGCACATGGCTCTCCTCGGTAGATGTCTGCGCGTCTGAGCGCCAAGGCTTGTCGGCGGGGACGGGAGAGCGGGCCCCCACCCGGGCGTTTATCACCCAATGTCGGCATGTTTCGCGCCAGTGACCGCCCTCGGGCCATGTCGCCTGTCAGAACAGTGGGCGTGCAAGGACGTGGCCGGCCGGACCGGCGCTGCGTAGGCGAGCAAGGAGAGAACAGACGATGGCGGACGTACAGAGCACGATCGAGGCGTTCATCCTCGACAGCCTCCTGCTGGGTGACGAGGAGCGGTTGCCGGCGCCGACGGACTCGCTGGTCGAGTCCGGAGTGATCGACTCGACCGGGATCCTGGAGCTCATCGAGTTCCTCGAGGAAGAGTTCGAGATCAGCGTCACCGAGGCAGAGACCGTTCCGGCGAACCTCGACGGCGTCGCCAACCTGGTGGAGTACGTGGACCGGAAGACGGCGGCGGCCCGCCTTGCTGGGTAAACCCGCCCTGCTGGTCAAGCCCGCCCCGCTGGTCAAGCCTGGTCAGGTCGGCCGGGAAGACGGTGACTTCGCCGTCGACCTGGCCAAGATGTACACGATCAACCTCGGCACCCCGCGCCCGTCTCTGCTCGCCAAGGCCCGCTTCTGGCTGACCGACTACGAGCTCCGCTGCGTGGCCTGTTACCGCTTCGGGCGCTGGGCGGGCACTCTTCGCGAGAGGCGCCGGCTGCTCGGGACCGCCGCTCTGGGCATCTTCTGGTTCTGGAACCGGCACAACATGCGGATCCACCACGCCGACATCGGACGGCGCGCCGACATCGGCCCCGGGCTGCTGCTCATGCACCGCTCCGGGATCATCATCGGGCCGGCGATGATCGGCAGCAACTGCGTGCTCCATCACAACGTCACCATCGGCCAGCGGATCGCCGCGGGAGACCACGGCGTCCCCACCATCGGCGACGACGTCTGGATCGGCCCGGGGGCGGTGATCTCGGGGGCGATCACGGTGGGCGAGGGCTGCACCATCTCCGCCGGGACCGTGCTGTCCAAGGACGTGCCGCCACGCTGTCTGGTCGGCGGCAACCCGGGCCGGGTCATCGCTCGGGACTACGACAACGGCACCATGATCAACTTCGTGCTGCCAGGAGGGCCGGCTGACCCGCCGTCACCGATATTGGGTGATGAGTGAGCCCGGCCGGTCGTGGCTCTGCGCCGGGCAGCGATGCTCCGGAGCATGGAGCGTTCCTCGACAGCAGCGAGCGTCGTCGTGCCTGCGCACGACGAGTCGGCTGGCCTGCGTGGAAACCTGACCGCGCTGCTCGACGGTGTCCCGGCAGGAACCTTCGACGTGGTGGTGGTCTGCAACGGCTGCACCGACGACACCGCCACGGTGGCGCGGTCGGTCCCGGGCGTACGTGTCCTCGAGACCGCGTCCGCCTCGAAGGCACTCGCGGTCGAGCTGGGTAACGCGGCCACCTCTGTCTTCCCTCGGATCCATCTGGATGCCGACGTACGCCTTCCCGGGCCTGACGCGCTCCGCCTGGTCGGGGCGGTCGCGGAGCCGGGGGTGCACGCCGCCGGGCCGTTCCGCGAGGTTCCGGTGAGTGCCTCGTCCTGGCCGGTGCGGGCCTACTACCGGGTCTGGGAGAACCTCCCGAACGTACGCAGCGGCCTGTTCGGCCGAGGCGCGTTCTGTCTGTCCGAGGAGGGACAGAGGCGGGTGGACGCCCAGACGAGGCTGATGAACGACGACCTGGTGGTCTCCGAGGCATTCGCACCGCAGGAGCGTCGGATCGTCATGGACGCTTCGGTCGTGGTGCAGCCGCCGCGAACGGTCGCCGACCTGGTCCGGCGCCGGACCAGGGTGGCGACCGGCAACCACCAGGCCGACCAGCACGCGGCGCGGCACGCGTCGACCTCTGTCTCGGACCTCATCAAGCTCGGGCTGCGTCGGCCTTCGATCGGTGTCCGGGTCCCGGTCTTCCTGACGATCACCCTCCTCGCGCGTCGTCTCTCCCGAAGAGCCGTGCGCGCGGGCGACTACACGACCTGGCTGCGCGACGAGAGCTCGCGAGCGTGACTTCCAGAAGGGGCACGTCCTTCATGATGCATCCCAGATCCGGGGGCCGTCGGTTCCTGGCACCACTGCTCGGAGCCGTCCTCGTCCTCACCGGCCTCACGGTCACCACATCCACGGCGTACGCCGCCGGCGACCCGTGTGCTCCGGGCGGCAACAAGATCGCCTGTGAGAACTCCAAACCGGGCTCGCCCTCGAGCGAGTGGGATATCGACGGGGCTGGGGACGACTCGATCCAGGGCTTCGCCACCGACATCAGTGTCGACGTCGGTGACCCGATCGACTTCAAGGTCGACACCAACGCGTCGGCCTACTCGATCACCATCTACCGCACCGGGTGGTACGGCGGCGACGGGGCCCGGCGGATCGCGTCGGTCACGCCGTCCGCGAACCTGCCGCAGAACCAGCCCAACTGCACGCGTGAGACCAGCACGGAACTGACCGACTGCGGCAACTGGGCGGTCTCGGCGAGATGGCAGGTGCCGTCCGACGCGGTCTCCGGTGTCTACGTCGCGCGGCTGCGCCGTTCCGACACCGGTGGTGCCAGCCACATCACCTTCATCGTCCGCGACGACTCCAGCCACTCCGACGTCGTCTTCCAGACCTCGGACACCACCTGGCAGGCGTACAACCTCTACGGCGGTTCCAGCTTCTACCACGGTGCCGCGAACGGACGGGCGTACAAGCTGAGCTACAACCGGCCCTTCGTGACCCGGCACAGCCCGGCGCGGGACTTCTACTTCGCCAACGAGTACCCGCTGGTGAGATTCCTCGAGCGCAACGGATACGACGTCAGCTACATCGCCGGGGTCGACACCGACCGTCGCGGCGAGCTGCTCACCAACCACAAGACCTTCCTCTCCGTCGGCCACGACGAGTACTGGAGCGGCGCCCAGCGGGCCAACGTGGAGGCTGCCCGCGACGCCGGGGTGAACCTGCAGTTCCTCAGCGGCAACGAGGTCTACTGGCGTACTCGGTACGAGTCCTCTCAGGTGGGCGCGGCCGGGACGAACTCCTACCGCACCCTGGTGACCTACAAGGAGGCCTGGGGCACCGAGGACCCGGCCGACGAGTCCACCTCCACCTGGCGAGACCCGCGCTACGCGCCGAAGAGCAAGGGGGGCGGGCTCCCCGAGAACGCCCTGACCGGCACGATCTTCATGTCCAACTGGACCGACAAACCGTTGACCGTCACCCGGGACCAGGGCCGGCAGCGGCTGTGGCGCGGCACCGGGCTGGGGCAGATGACAGGGGCCACCACCGAGCTGGCGCCACATACGGTGGGGTATGAGTCCGACGAGGATCAGGACAACGGGTTCCGTCCACCAGGGCTGATCCGGGCCTCGGAGACGACCGCGTTCGTCGAGGGGCAGTACATGACCGACTTCGGTCGCAACGTCGGGAACGGTACGACCACCCACTCGATCACCCTCTACCGGGCCAGCAGCGGGGCGCTGGTCTTCGGTGCCGGCACCGTCCAATGGACCTGGGGGCTGGACTCGACCCACGACAGCCAGTACGACAGCAACCCGACGAGCCCGGCGATGCAGCAGGCCCAGGTCAACCTGCTCGCCGACATGGGCGCTCAGCCGACCACGCTGATGGCCGGCCTGCAGCAGGTCGCTGCCTCGACCGACACCACCGGTCCGTCGGTCGCGATCAGCTCACCCGCGGCGGGATCGGCCCAACCCAACGGCGCCAAGGTGACCCTGACCGGAACCGCCACCGACTCCGGTGGAGGGATCGTGGCCGGCGTGGAGTACTCCACCGACGGCGGCAGCAGCTGGCACCCCGGAAAGGGCACCTCGGCGTGGACGGTCGAGTACATCCAGCACGGCGTCGGCAACACCCCGATCCAGGTCCGTGCGGTCGACGACAGCGCCAACATCGGCGCCGTCGCGTCGCGAACGTTCAACGTCTCCTGCGGATGCAGCATCTTCGGCGAGACCTCGATCCCGACCACCTGGACGGCCGTGACCAGCCCGGCGACACCGTCGGCAGACGACCCCAGTGCTGCTGAGCTCGGCCTGCGTTTCAGCCCCCTCGCCGACGGGTACGCAGCCGGCGTCCGCTTCTACAAGGGCTCCGGGAATACCGGCACCCACACCGGCTCGCTCTGGAGCACCAGCGGCGAGCGCCTGGCCCAGGTCACATTCACCGGGGAGACCTCAGGAGGCTGGCAACAGGCACTGTTCGCCAACCCGGTGGCACTGAGTGCTGGCACGACGTACATCGTCTCCTACACCGCTCCCAACGGACACTACGCGGTGCAGCCGTGGGCCTTCGGTGCCCAAGGCCTGGAGGCTTACCCGCTCGATGTCGCGGGCGGCTACGGCGCCGCCCCTGCGGGGGTCTACGCCAACCCCGGCACCTTCCCGGCCAACTCGCACAACAACTCCAACTACTACGTCGACGTGGTCTTCACGTCTACCGACGACTCACCGCTCTCCGCGATCAGCCAGTGGCCGCTGGCGGACTCGTCCTCGGTCCCGCGGTCGACGACCATCAGCGCCCGCTTCTCCAAGCCGGTGGTGTCCTCCTCGGTCCAGGTCACGGTCAAGGACGCGCTCGGGGCATCGGTGCCGGGATCGACCGCTTACGACGCCACCACCAGGACCGTCACCTTCACTCCGTCCAACCCGTTGGCAGGGTTCGTGAAGCACACGGTCACGCTCGCGGCGACCGATACCCAGGGAACGCCGCTCACCGGAGGGAAGAGCTGGTCGTTCACGACCGCGAAACCGCCGGCGACACCAGGAGTGTGCCCGTGCTCGATCTACAACGACGAGGACGTGCCGACGATCCTGGAGGACTCCGAGCGCGCTTCGCTCACGCTGGGAGTGCGGTTCCGCCCGACGGTCACCGGAACGGTCACAGGTGTCCGGTTCTACAAGGCCGTGAACAACACCGGGCCGCACACCGGCACCCTGTGGTCGAGCAGCGGCCAGGCGCTGGCCCAGGGCACCTTCACCGGCGAGAGCACCACCGGCTGGCAGACGCTCACGTTCGCCCAGCCGGTCGCGGTCCAGGCCGGGGTCGACTACGTCGCGTCCTACCACACCAACGGGTCCTACTCGGCGACACCGAACGCGTTCGCCGCCTCGGACCTCTCCAAGGGGCCGATCTCGGTCTCCTCGACCGCCGGCGCCTATACCTATGGCGAGGGGTTCCCGGGCAACTCCTCGGCCTCCAGCTACATGGTGGACCTGGTCTTCCAGAAGGGTGCGCCGACGCTGACGGTGACGTCACAGAGCCCGGCGCCGGGTGCGGTCTCGGTGCCGCGCGGCACCAACATCACCGTCGGTTTCTCGAGCGCGATCACCTCCGGCTACCAGATGAACGTCTCGGGCCCGGGCGGGACGATCGCGGGGACCTCGTCGCTGAACCAGGCCGGCAACGAGATCACCTTCGATCCCACCGATGCGCTCCCCTCCGATGCGGACGTCTCGGTCAGTCTGACCGGGGTGACCTCTGTCGAGGGGGCCACGCTGGCTCCACAGAGCTGGACGTTCCGCACCCGGGCCCAGTCGGCGACCAGCCAGTCGCTCTTCGGTGCCCAGGTGCCGCAGCAGCTGGCTGTGAGCGATGCGTCCCCGGTGGAGGTGGGCACCGCATTCACCTCCGCACGTGACGGCCAGGTGACCGCGATCCGGTTCTACAAGGGCACGGGCAACAACGGCACCCATGTCGGGTCGCTGTGGTCCGACTCCGGCACCCGGCTGGCCTCGGTCACCTTCGTCGGCGAGACCGCCTCGGGCTGGCAGGAGGCGACGCTCTCCCAGCCTGTCCCGGTGACGGCGGGGGCGACGTACGTCGTCTCCTATCTCGCTCCGCAGGGCCACTACTCGGCCACCGGCGGGTTCTTCAACACTGCCTGGACCTCGGGTGACCTGACCGCGCCGGCGACCAACAACGGCCGCTATCTCTACGGCGCCGCGGGTGGGTTCCCCACCTTCAGCTGGGGCGCGACGAACTACTTCGTCGACGTCGTCTTCGAACGCGCAGCAGCGACGATGAGCGTCACCGGGCGTGATCCGAGCCCGGGCGCGACAGGCGTGGACACCGGGGTCGATCCCGCGATCACGTTCTCGGCGCCGGTGGCGAACGGCTGGAGCATGTCGGCCACCGCCAACGGGTCCTCGGTGGCTGGTTCGGCGGCGCGGAGCAGCGACGGACGTACGCTGCAGTTCACGCCGTCGGCCGCGCTGCCGGCCGGGGCGACGGTGTCGGTGAGCGCCTCGGGAGTGGTCTCGACCGACGGGGTGAGCCTGCCGACGCAGACGTGGTCGTTCACGACCGCTGCGGCCGTCCCGACAGAGGTCTCGCTGTTCACCGGGGTCACGCCGCAGACCGCGTCGACGTTCGACCTGATGCCGATCGAGGTCGGCACCGCCTTCTCGACGTCGGTCGCCGGCTCGGTGACGGCGATCCGGTTCTACAAGGGCAGCGGCAACACCGGCACCCACACCGGCTCGCTGTGGAACTCGGCCGGCACCCGGATCGCGACGGTGACCTTCACCGGTGAGACCGCGACCGGCTGGCAGCAGGCCACGTTGCCGACCCCGGTCGCGCTCACGCCGGGGGCGACGTACGTCGTGTCCTACTACGCGCCCAACGGGCGCTACTCCTCCACGCCCGCCGCGCTCACCCAGTCTCGGACGGTCGGCCCACTGACGGCTCCGGGCGGAGCCAACGGCCGGTATCGGTACGGGACCGGAGGGGGGCTCCCGAACCGATCCTGGAACTCCACGAACTACTTCGTGGACGTGAGGTTCCGCCCGGCGTCACCGTAGTCCGGACAACGAGTCCCTAATTGCGGGGATAGGTGGGGCGAGGCTCTTCGGAGCCTCGCCCCTCGCCGATTCCATGGTCGACATGACTGATGGGGAACCGCTCGGCGTAGCAGTGGTCGGGGCCGGTTACTGGGGACCGAACCTGGTCCGCAACTTCCGGAACGCGCGGGAATGGACGCTGGTCGCGGTGGTCGACCTGGACCTCGAGCGGGCCCGGGAGGTGATCGGAGGCGGGTCGGACGTGCTGGCCACGACCGACCTCGACGAGGTGCTCTCGCGCGAGGACGTGGACGCGGTCGCGATCGCCACCCCGGCCCGGACGCACCGAGGGCTGGTGGAGCGGGCGCTGCGCGCGGGGAAGCACGTGCTCGTCGAGAAGCCGCTGGCCGACGACGTGGAGTCGGGGCGGAGCATGGTCGAGGCCGCGCGCGCCAACGATCTCGTGCTGATGGCCGACCACACCTACTGCTACACGCCGGTCGTGCAGAAGATCCGCGAGCTGGTCGAGGACGGCTCGCTCGGCGAGATCCTGTTCGTCGACTCGGTGCGGATCAACCTCGGGCTGGTGCAACCCGACGTCGACGTCTTCTGGGACCTGGCCCCGCACGACCTCTCCATCCTCGACTTCATCCTGCCCGGCGGGCTGCGCCCCACCGGGGTCGCCGCGCACGGCGCCGACCCGCTCAGGGCCGGCAAGTCCTGTGTCGGCTACCTGAGCCTGCCGCTGGAGGGCGGGGCGATGGCCCACGTCCACGTCAACTGGCTCAGCCCCACCAAGATCAGGCAGATGGTGATCGGCGGGAGCCGGCGTACGTTGGTCTGGGACGACCTCAACCCGCAACAGCGGCTCAGCGTCTTCGACCGCGGCGTCGACCTGGTCCAGCAGAGCGTGGACATCGCCGACCGCGCCGCCGCGACCATCTCCTACCGGCTGGGCGACACCTGGGCGCCGGCGCTGCCCGAGTACGAGGCGCTCGCCCGGATGGTCGGCGAGTTCGCCTCGGCGATCCAGGAGGGCCGTACGCCGCGCACCGACGGGACCGCCGGGCTCCGTGTCCTCTCCGTCCTGGAGGCGGCCCAGACCAGCCTCCGAGCCCGTGGCGCCCTCGTCGAGGTGGCCGCCGAGACCCCGACCCTGGAGCTGATCCGATGACCTCCCCCGACCTCACGAAGCTGAACGGCGCGAACGTCCTGGTCACCGGAGGGGCGGGCACCATCGCCTCCACCATCGTGGACCAGCTCCTCGACGCGGGGGTCGCGCACGTGGATGTGCTCGACAGCCTGATCCGGGGCCGCAAGGCCAACCTCGACGACGCCCTCGCCACCGGTCGCGTACGGCTGGTGGAGGGCGACATCCGTGACCGGGACCTGGTCGGTGACCTCACCGCAGGCAAGGACCTGGTCTTCCACCAGGCCGCCATCCGGATCACGCTGTGCGCCGAGGAGCCGCGGCTGGCCAACGAGGTGCTCGTCGACGGCACCTTCAACGTGGTCGAGGCCGCCGTGCAGGCACGGGTGGACAAGCTGATCTACGCCTCCTCGGCCTCGGTCTTCGGGCTCGCCGAGGAGTTCCCGACGCCGGAGGGGCACCACCACAACAACAACGACACCCTCTACGGGGCTGCGAAGTCCTACAACGAGGGGCTGGTGCGGTCCTTCCGGGCGATGCACGGGCTCGACTACGTCGGGCTGCGCTACTTCAACGTCTACGGACCCCGGATGGACGTCCACGGCGCCTACACCGAGGTGCTGGTGCGGTGGATGGAGCGGATCGCCGACGGCAAGCCGCCGCTGATCTTCGGCGACGGTCGCCAGACGATGGACTTCGTCTGCGTGCCCGACATCGCCCGGGCCAACATCCTGGCGGCCGCCTCCGAGGTGAACGAGGGCGTCTACAACATCGCCTCCGGCACCGAGACCTCGCTGCTCGAGCTGGCCGAGGCGCTGCTGCGGGCCATGGACTCCCCGCTCGGCGTCGAGCACGGTCCGGAGCGCGCGGTCAACGGGGTCACCCGCCGCCTCGCCTCCATCTCCGCGGCCCGCGAGGACCTGGGCTGGTCCCCGACGATCGGGCTGGAGGAGGGGCTGCGGCAGCTCGTCGAGTGGTGGGCGCCGCTGCGCTCCGAGATCGCCGCGGGCCGCGAGCTCAGCGGGGGTATGTCGTGAGCCGCGTCAACGTCATGCAGCCCTGGCTGGGCGAGGAGGAGGTCGAGGCGGTCGCCGAGGTGCTCCGCTCCGGCTGGGTCGCCCAGGGGCCACGCGTGGCCGAGTTCGAGCGCCGCTTCGCCTCTTCGCAGGAGGCTGCTCACGCGGTCGCCACCTCGAGCTGCACGACGGCGCTCCATCTGGCACTGGTCGTCGCGGGAGTGAGTCCGGGGGACGACGTCGTGGTCCCGTCCTTCTCGTTCATCGCGACCGCCAACGCGGCGGTCTATGTCGGGGCCCGGCCGGTCTTCGCGGACGTCTCGCCGGTCACCGGAAACCTCACCGCGGCGACCGTCCGAGAGGCGCTCACGCCACGGACGACCGCCGTCATCGTGGTCGACCAGGGCGGGGTGCCGGTCGACCTGGACGCGATCCGGGAGGTCTGCGACCCGCTCGACATCATGGTCATCGAGGACGCTGCCTGCGGTGCCGGGTCGACCTACCGAGGCCGCCCCGTGGGCGCCGGCGCTGAGATCGCGGCCTGGTCCTTCCACCCGCGCAAGATCCTCACCACCGGCGAGGGCGGGATGCTGACCACCTCGCGCGCCGACCTGGCCGAGCGGGCGCGCAGGCTGCGGGAGCACGCGATGAGCGTCTCCGCCGCCGACCGGCACGCCAGCCTGGTCTCGCCACCGGAGTCCTACGACGAGGTCGGCTTCAACTTCCGGATGACCGACCTGCAGGCCGCGGTCGGGCTGGTGCAGCTGTCGCGGTTGCCGGAGGTGGTCACCCGACGCCGAGAGCTGGCCGCCGTCTACGCGAAGTCGGTCACCGAGATCGACGGGCTGCGCGCGGTCGCGGACCCGGCCTGGGGCACCAGCAACTTCCAGTCGTTCTGGATCGAGGTGGGGTCCCCGTACGGGCTGGACCGCGAGGGGCTGCTGAGCGCCCTGGCCGAGGCTGGGATCTCGGCGCGACGCGGGATCATGGCGTCGCACCGGCAGCCTGCGTACGCCTCGCCGTCGCTCAGCCTGCCGGCCACCGAGCACCTCGCCGACAACACGCTCATCCTGCCGCTCTTCCACCAGCTCTCGGACTCGGAGCAGGCGCGGGTCATCGACGTACTCCGGCAGGGGGGAGCACGCCGATGACCACGCTCGTTCTCGTCGCGGCGAGCGGTCTGGCGGGGGAGACCGCTGCCGCCGCTGCGGGCTATGACCAGATCGTCGCGGTTGACGACGACCGCGGACGCTGGGGCACCGTCGTCGGAGGCGCCAAGGTCATCGGCCCCGTCGAGGTGGTCGCCGACACCGGCGCGGACCTGGTCATCTGCACCGGGTCCGGCCGTGTGCGGCGCATGCTCGTCGAGCGCCTTCTCGACTACGGCGTGACCCCGGACCGGTTCGCGACCATCATTCACCCCGACGCCTCGGTCGCCGCGGGGTGCGAAGTCGGGCCAGGAAGCATCCTGCTCGCCGGGGTCCGGCTGACGTCGCAGGTGTCGGTGGGCCGACACGTCGTCGTCATGCCCAACGCGGTCTTCACCCACGACGACATCGTGGCCGACTTCGCCACCGTGTGCGCCGGGGTCGCTTTGGGCGGGGGTGTCGTCGTCGGTGAGGCCGCGTACCTCGGGATGAGCTCCTCGGTGCGGCAGCATGTCACCATCGGAGCCGATTCCGTCCTCGGTATGGGATCTGTCCTCCTCCACGATCTTCCCGTGGGTGAGACCTGGGTTGGGGTCCCTGCCCGCCCGGTCCGGGTGGCGGTCTGATGCGCCGGTTCCACCGTCCGCGACCATTGCGGGCACGCCCCTCGGTCGGTGTCGTGATCCCGTGCTACAACTACGGGCACTATCTGCGTCAGGCGGTCGCGGGAGCCCTCGCCCAGGACGGCCTCGACGTCGAGGTGCTGATCGTCGACGATGCCTCCACCGACGGCAGCGCGGACGTCGCACGTTCACTGGCCGCGGACGATCCGCGCGTCCAGGTGCTCGTCCACGAGCGGAACGCCGGGCACATCCAGACCTACAACGACGGGCTCTCCCTGGTGCGCGGAGACTACGTCACGCTGGTCTCCGCGGACGACGTACTGATGCCCGATGCGCTCACCCGCGCCGTCGCGCTGATGGAGAACCACCCGAGCGTCGGCCTCGTCTACGGGTACGCGCGCTCGTTCACCGACGAGCTGCCGGTCGGGCCGACGAGGACCCGTAGCTGGTCGGTCTGGTCGGGAAGGGACTGGCTCGGAACCGCCGCTCGGCAGGGCCGTTGCTTCGTGGTCAGCCCTGAGGCGGTGATGCGGCGTGATGCGCTCGAGCAGACCGACGGGTACGACCCTCGACTGCCCCACTCGGGCGACTTCGACATGTGGCTGCGCACCGCGGCGCGCTGGGACGTCGGCCGGGTGGACGGACCGATCCAGGCGGCCTACCGCGTGCACGACGCCAACATGCACCTGACCGAGTACGCGGGCTGGCTCACCGACCTGCGCGAGCGGCGGCGCACCTTCGACATCCTCTTCGACGAGCGTGCCCCGGAGGTCGCCGAGATCCAGACTCTGCGGCCGTACGCGATGAGGGCCTTGGCCAAGGAGTCGCTGCGTCGCGGTCGGGAAGTCGCTCACGGCGACTCCGCGGTCCTCCTCGAGCACCTCCGCTTCGCCGCCGAGACGCACCCTGCGATCCGAAGCTCCAGAGCCTGGGGACGCGCCTGGGCCGAGGCGACCGAGGACCGGGTGTCCGGTCCGGCGCCGTGGAGTCGCGCGACCGCGAAGGTCCGACACCACCTGCGGTGGCGGTTCGAGCGCAGGTACGGCACATGACCACGACGACCTCTCAGGGGACGGTGGCCGGGCGAGTGAGCCGCGGCCTCGGCTGGGGGCTCGGCGGCACCATCGCGATGCGGGTCGGAAGCGTTCTGTTCGGGATCCTCGTCGCCCGGCTGGTCGCGCCGGCAGAGTTCGGCGTCTATGCGGTGGCGCTGACGGTCTGGGCGATCCTGAGCACCCTGGCCGACCTCGGGCTCGGCGCCGATCTGGTCCGCGCGCCCGACATGGAGCCGCGGGCGCCGACGGTGGCGAGCATCGGCCTCGGCGTGAGCATCGGCCTCGGCGCGACGATGGCTCTGGCTGCCGAGCCGATCGCGCTCGCCTTTGACAGCCCGGAGTCGGTCGGCGTGATCAGGCTGATGGCGGTCAGCATCGCCGTCTTCGGCTTCACGATCGTTCCTTCGGCGCGACTGACCAGGGCCTATCGGCAAGGTGCGCTGTTCGGCATCAACGGGCTCGGCCTGGTGGCCTCGGTGGTGGTCTCCCTCGGCCTGCTCCTGGGCGGCGTCGGTGCCGAGGCGCTCGCCTGTGGCCAGATCGCCTGCCAGAGCGTGATCGCGGTGGGCCTGTTCGTCGTCACCCGCACCGTGCCACGACTGGGGTTCGATCCTGCTCTGGCCCGGGACTCGCTCGCGTTCTGCCTCCCGCTGGCCGCCGCGAATCTGCTCTCCTGGCTGCTGCTGAGCCTCGACAACCTGATCGTCTCCCGAACCCTCGGCCCCGAGGAGCTCGGGCTCTACGTGCTGGCCTTCAACATCTCCTCCTGGCCGATGAGCGCGCTCGGAGCCGCGATCAGGGTGGTGGCGCTGCCCGCCTTCTCCCAGGCGTCCTCGCCGCAGATCCGCAATCGTGGCCTGGTGCTCTGCATCGCGCCTCTGGTCGCCGTGGCGACCCTGGCCTCGCTCGGCCTCGCCGCCGCCGCCGTCCCGCTGGTCACCCTGGTCTACGGCGAGCGCTGGGAGCCCGCCGCCGCTGCGCTCACCGGACTCGCGGTGTTCGGAGGTGTCCGGGTCGTGCTCGACCTGGTGGCCACCTTCCTCGTCGCCGCGGGCGAGACCCGAGCCGTCCTCCTCGTGCAGGTCGCGTGGGTCATGGCGATGGTGCCGGCGATGATCATCGGCGTCGCCCGTTGGGGCCTGGCCGGCGCCGGCTGGACCCATGTCGTCGTCGTCGCGGTCGTGGTGGTGCCGCTCTACCTACGTGCGCTCGCCAAGATCGGGGTCCGGTCCGGAGAGCTCCTCCGACCGGCGGCGGTCCCGCTCCTCGCGGCCATCCCGGCGGCCATCGTCTGCGGCTGGCTCGCCGGCGTCGGGAGCAACCGGCTCCTCACGCTGGCCGGCGTCGCCGTCGCCGCTCTCGTCCTCTACGCCCTGCCGCTGCTGCGGTGGTGGCGCGCCCGATTCACCCAGCTTCGCCGGCTCGAGCCGGCCCCGCTCCCGGAAGGAACCCCGTCATGACCGCGAACCCACGCCCGAGCGTGCCCTTCGTCGACCTGCGGCCCCAGAACGAGGCCATCAACGAGGAGGCGGTGGGCGCGTTCGCCGAGATCTGCGAGAGCGGCGCGTTCGTGCTCGGACCGCAGGTGCGGCGCTTCGAGGAGGAGTACGCCGCGTTCGCCGGTGTCGAGCACTGCATCGGCGTCGGCAACGGCACCGACGCGCTCGTGCTCGCCCTACGTGGCGCGGGCATCGGCGCCGGGGACGAGGTGATCGTCCCCGCCAACACCTTCGTCGCGACGGCCGAGGCGGTCGCCATCGCCGGGGCCGACCTGGTGCTCGCCGACTGCGACGAGGACTTCCTGATCGACCCCGCAGACGTCGCGCGCCGGGTCACCGGCCGCACCCGAGCGGTCATCGGGGTCGATCTGTACGGACAGGTGGCACCGTTCGAGCAGCTCCGCGACGCGGTCGGGGACGGCGTACTCCTCCTGGAGGACGCCGCCCAGTCCCAGGGAGCCAGCCGGAACGGCCGGCCGGCGGGATCCTTCGGTGCGGCTGCCGGGACCAGCTTCTACCCGGGCAAGAACCTCGGCGCGTACGGGGACGCTGGAGCGGTGACCACCGGGTCGGTGGAGATCGCCGACCGGGTCCGTGCCTTGCGCAACCACGGCGGGATCGCCAAGTACGAGCACCTCGACGTCGGCACCAACTCACGTCTGGACTCGGTCCAGGCGGCCGTGCTCTCTCTCAAGCTCGAGCGCCTCAAGGGCTGGAACGCCGAGCGCGACGAGGCCGCGCAACGGTACGCCACGCTGCTCGCCGACCTGCCCGGGGTCGTTCTGCCGCGGGTCCTGCCAGGCAACCAGCACGTCTGGCATCTCTACGTCGCCCGGGTCGCCGACCGCGACCGGGTGCTGCGCGAGCTCATCGAGGCCGGAGTCGGTGCCGGCATCCACTACCCGGCACCGGTGCACCTGTGGCCCGCCTTCTCCTGGCTCGGCCACGGCGCCGGCTCGTTCCCGGTCGCGGAGACGCTGGCGCACGAGATCATCTCGCTGCCGATGTTCCCGGGCATCACCGCAGCGCAGCAGGAGATCGTCGCGGACGTCCTCGCCGAGGTGGTGCACCGATGAGCGGCAGCGTCCTCGGCATAGCCGGGAAGCTCCGGCGCGAGGGGCCACGCGGCATGGTCCGCCGCGCCGTACGGCGTGCCTATCGACAGCTCGACGCACACGCCCTCGACTTCGGCCTGCTGCCCGAGGACATCGCCGACTCCACGCGTCTGGAGCTGGGTCCGGTGCCGCCGGTGCCCGGTGGACGCCCGCTCGTGGTCGGCTGGCTCACCACGCCGCCGGCGGCCGGCTCAGGGGGTCACACCACGATGTTCCGGATGGTGGAGGCGCTGGAACGGGCCGGCCACCGCTGCGTCGTGCTGCTCTACGACCGGCACCACGGCTCGGCGGCCGCTCAGGCCCAGGTGATCCGTGATTGCTGGCCTGGGGTCCGGGCCGAGGTTCGTTCGGTCGATGAGGGGTTCGACGGGCTGGACGCCTGCGTGGCGACCGGGTGGGAGTCGGCCCACGTGCTCGCCGTCCGGCCGACACGGCCGCTGCACCGGCTCTACTTCATCCAGGACTACGAGCCGCTCTTCTCGCCGCACGGCTCGGAGTACGAGCTGGCCGCTGACACCTACCGGTTCGGCTTCACCAACATCGCGCTGGGGGAGATGGTGCACCGTCGGCTGCGCGATGATCTGGGCGTCTCCTCGGCGCTGGTGCCGTTCTCGTGCGACACCTCCGTCTACTCGCTGCACAACCACGATCAGCGCTCCGGCGTCGTCTTCTACGCCAAGCCGGGTCTGGCGCGGCGCGGCTACCTGCTCGGCACCCTCGCGCTCGCGGAGTTCCTCCGGCGGCACCCGGATCAGCCCATCCACGTCTACGGTTCGCCGGCACCCGACCTCAGGATCCCGGTGACCCACCACGGTCGGCTCACCCCCGAGGAGCTGAACGCGCTCTACAACCGATGCGTCGCCGGCCTGGCGATGTCCTTCACCAACATCTCGCTGGTCGCCGAGGAGATGCTCGCGGCGGGCTGTGTGCCGGTGGTCAACTCCTCGCCCGACGCCCGTGCCGACCTGGACAACCCACACGTCGGCTGGGCCTCCCCGACACCTGGAGGCATCGCCGATGCCCTGTCCGATGCGGTCGGGGCAGCCGACGTCCCGGCCCGGGCGGCGGCGGCCGCCGGGAGCGTACGCACCGACAACTGGGCACACACGCGCGAGGGCGTACGCCGGGTCATCGAGAACACGGCCAGGGGCGCTCCCATGGATTGGGTACGCATCGCTGGTGGCGCCGGCGCCACCACGAGCCCTTCCTAGGGTTCTTTCATGATGTCCTCACCGCCAGGTTTCGCGGCAGTCTCCGCAGCCGCCGGCCGGTTCCCGCCGGCCTTGGCCGCGGCAGTCATGGCCGTCGCGCCCGAGGCGGCTTGCGACGGCACACGGTCGGGGCTGCAGACGGCGACCTGGGGAGTTGACGAGCCGCTGGTCGACGGCCGGACGCTGGTCCTCACGCGCGAGCTGAGGCGACGGAACCTGGAGATCGAACCCAAGGACGTGGCCCGGATGCTCGCCGTCGGAGACCGGAAGGCGCTCGCCGAGATGCTGCCGACGTTCGGCGCCGTGCAGCACGCCGGGAACGCCGTCACCGCCACCACCGATGCGCTCGGCTTCCGTCATCTCTACTATCGCCTCGGCGACGGCTGGGCGGCGATCTCGACGTCGGCACGGGTGCTGGCGGGACTGGCGCCGACGTCGCTCGACCACGACGGTCTGGCAGTGCAGAGCCTGCTCGGCTGGCAGCTGCGTGGGCGCAGCCTGTTCGAGTCCGTGACGAAGGTGCCCGCGGGCCGGCTGGTCGAGATCCGAGACGGCCGGCTCCGTATGGACGCCTTCACCGAGGAGCCGGACAGGGAGCGTGTCGACCCCGCCGAGGCGGTCGACTCGATGAGCAGCATGCTCCGTGGCTACGTGGGGGCCTACCTCGACGATCACCCCGACGCGATCCTTCAGCTCACCGGCGGCCAGGACTCGCGGCTGCTGCTCTCCGCGATCGAGCCCCGGCGCCGACGCGGGCTACGAGTGGTGACCCTCGGACGACCGGACTCTCCTGACGTGAGGATCGCCGCCGGTCTGGCACAGCGCTACGAGATGAGACACGAGATCATCAGCGTGGACGGCCTCGACACGCTCGGGCCCGAGGAGGCGTACGCACGGTGTGAAGCTGCCGCAGGCGCGATCGAGCTCGGTGCTGACCCGCTGGCCTGGGCGGCACTGGACTTCGCCGAGGCCCGGGCGATGCCGGGACCGCGGATCTCCGGGCTCGGGGGAGAGGTGGCCCGAGGGTTCTACTACCTCGGCCGCGACGGCGACGGCCCGGTCACCGAGGCGCGGGCGCGACGCCTGGCCGAGTGGCGGATGTTCGTCAACGAGGCCGTCGAGCCATCGGCGCTGCGGTCGGCGTTCCGAGAACGGGCCCGCGAGGTCGCCCACGCCGAGGTCCTGACCGCCCTTGCCGACGGCGGGCGCTCGTGGTTCGAGGCGACGGACGAGCTCTACCTCGGCCAGCGGATGCAGCACTGGGCAGGGGCGACCGAGTCGCCGGTGAGCGCCCGCCGGCGGATCGTCAACCCGATGCTGGATGACCGCTGGATCGCGACCGTCCGGGCGCTCGCGCCCGAGGACAAGGCCGGCTCCCGGTTCCTGGCCCGGCTCCAGGTCGAGCTGGATGTCGAGCTGGCCCGGCTGCCGCTGGAGGGGCGCCCCTCGCCGGCGACCTACGTCACGCCCGGATGGCGCAGCTCCTGGCGACGGGGCGCGACGATGGTGGCCAAGGCCGGTCGCAAGGTCGGCCAGCGGGTCCGGGGCCGCGGTCGCCCACCGGTCGGTGGCGAGATCCTGGCCGACGCGGTGGTGACCTACTGGCGTGCCCACCCGGAGACGGTCGCGGGGCTCGCGGAGAGCGAGATCGTCGAGCCGAGCTGGCTCGACGACGTCCTGGCGGGCAGGCACCATCCGGGGCCCGGGACGGTCGCGTTCCTGCTCAACCTCTCCCTCGCCTCCGGCGCAGTGCGCCCGTCCGGCGTCACCGCTGCGAGATGAGGTCCCGGTCGGTCCGGCGTACGGTCGGGCTGTGCTCCCGGGCCTGCATCCGGCGCGCAGCGCGGGCGCGGGAGAGACGCTCGACCCAGATCACGGCGACCACCGTGAGCGATCCGCCCAGCAGGGCGAGCCCCGCCGCCGTACGCGACCGGCTACCGCTGATCTCCTGGACGACCACGTCCTCCGGCGCCATCTCGGTGGACATCCGCGACGCCTTGCGGACACCCAGCTCGTCCTGTCGCCGTTGCAGGATGCCGTCGAGGTCCCGGGCGATCCGGGCCGCCTC
The DNA here is from genome assembly GCF_042719275.1 of Nocardioides sp. NPDC058538. Lineage (NCBI taxonomy): Bacteria > Bacillati > Actinomycetota > Actinomycetes > Propionibacteriales > Nocardioidaceae > Nocardioides > Nocardioides sp. NPDC058538. The sequence goes on from NZ_JBHXNY010000039.1 coordinate 37,950, forward strand.
CTCCTCGACCCGACCCGCGTCAGAGTCCACGACCTGCACGTCGATCACCGGGTTGGTGTAGATCGGGAGCCACTGGTTGCCGACGTTGCGCATCCGGACACGCTCGCCCCGGCTGAGGCCTTCGCCGTAGAGGGTCGTCTCGGTGGTGCTCATGTTGAGCGGGTGACGACCCTGGTTGTACTCCTCCACCAGCAGGCCCGCCATCGGGACCATCCCATAAGGGTCCTCGCGGAGGGTGTTCGGGTTCACGGACTCCTTCGGCGGGAGCAGCACCACCTCGAACTGCGTGAAGTAGACGGGCGGCCGGTCGAGCAGCACCAAGGACCCGCCCAGCGTCAGCAGTGCGCAGACGACCACGACGTACCACCTGCGCAGCAGCAGGCCGACGAGTTCGAGGGCTGTCACAACCCTCACCCTGTGCGCGACCACCGACGAGGGACCACGATCGGTCCGGTCGGTACCTCGTCTTGGGTATGACGACGTGGGTGCGGCCCGGAGCACGCCGGAGAACCTGACGATGGCTGTGCCCGGGCACGGGGATGCCTTCAGTCACTGACTAGCGAAAGCGACCGGAACACATGGAACTCAGCGCGGTGTGGGGGGCCTTGGCGCGCCGCTGGTACCTCGTGATCGTCACCCTGGGGCTGACCGTCGTCGCCGTCGTGGTGATGATGGGGCGGGTGGGTCCCTCCTACACGGCTCAGGGCACCCTGCTCCTCTTCCCACCCGATGGGACCACCCGAGCGGGCGAGAAGATCGAGGGCAACCCCTATCTCTCCCTGGGCGGACTCAACCCCGCCCGCGACATCCTCATCCGCGCGATGACGTCCAAGACGGCCCGGGCCGACCTCGAGAAGAGTCATCCGGACGTGAGCTACGAGATGTACGCCGACATGGCGGTGAGCGGGCCGATCGTCGTGGTCGAGGTGACCGGCGCCAGCGAGAAGGACACGATCGGCGCTCTGAACGACCTGTTCGAGGCCGCGCCGGGGGTGCTCGCCGGCCTGCAGGCCGACCTGGGGATCAAGCGCCGTGAGTACATCGCCATCCAGAGGCTCACCATCGACGAGACCGCGGAGAAGGTCACCAAGGACCAGCTCCGCGCCGGCATCGTCGGCGGTGCGGGCGTCCTGGTGGGCGGGCTCCTCGGCATCGGGTTGCTGGACGGGCTGCTGCTCTCGCGCAGCCGTGGCGGTAGGCGCCAGGAGGAGGACGATTCGCACGAAGCAGGTGACGTCGGCGAGGACCGCGCCGGCCCCAGAATCGTCGAGCCCCTGGACTCGGATGGCCGGGTGAGGCCACCGCCCCGGAACGGTTTCGCCCAGGTCGTACCGCATGACGAGCAGTCGTCCGCGGTGCAACGCAGGTGAGCGACGATGCGGACGGCCCCTCTCACCGGAGTGCGTAGTCCGGGCGAGCCGACGACAGGTGTGCTCCGGGCGATCGACGCCGCCACCATCTTGACGGTCTACATCGTCGTGCTGCTCTCCATCCGATCGGTGCTTGTCGTCCCGGCCCTGGGCACCGCCGGTGCGCCGGCGACGATCGTCGCGATCGGTGCGTTCCTGTGGTGGGTCTGGTACCACGTCCAACGGATCCATCGGATCGATGTAGGAGTCCAGCCGCTACGCATCGCGATCTTGGGGTTTCTCCTGGCCGTGATGGCGTCGTACGTGCTGGCGATGTCCGCTCCCATGCCCGGTAACGAGCTGACGCCGGCCGACAGCGGACTGCTCAGGACGATCGGTATGGCCGGACTGGCCATGGTGGCGGCAGAGGGGATCTCGTCGCTCGACCGGTTGCACGCAGTGGTGCGCCGGCTGGTGATCGGGATCGGGTTGGTGGCGGTGCTGGGCCTGGTCCAGTTCGTGACGCGGCAGGCCTTGGTGGACCGGATCAGCATCCCCGGACTCTCCGCACGCGGCATCGAGATCGGCCTGTACGAACGCAGCGGCATGCCACGGCTGAGCGGTACCTCGACCCACCCGATCGAGTACGGCGTCATCTTGTCGATGGCGCTACCGCTGGTGATCGTGTACGCCCTGCACGCACCCACACGACGCTGGCTCTATCGGGCAGTCCTGGCCGTGGTCGCGATCGCGATCTTCATGGTGCTCTCGCGCTCGGCGATTCTCTGCACCGCCGTCGCGATCTTGGTCCTCGCCCTCCGTTGGAGTTGGCGCATGCGCCTGGTCGCACTCGGGTGCCTGGCCGGGATCTCCGGCGTGGTCTATCTCATGGTGCCGGGGATGCTCGGTGTCCTCACCGGGCTGTTCGTCGGCGCCGGCGACGATGCCAGCGTGGCGTCGCGGACGGACGCCTACGGGGTGGCTCTCCAGTTCATCGCGCGCGACCCATGGCTGGGCCGCGGGCCCGGGACGTTCCTGCCGCAGTACTGGATCCTGGACAACCAGTACCTGGGCCATACGATCGAGACCGGGCTGATCGGCATGGCCGCGCTGCTGGCGGTCATCCTCGTCGCGGCGTTCATGGCCCGCAGCGCTCGGGAGGCCGCGACCACCGACTTCGACCGCGAGCTCGCTCAGGGGCTGCTCGCCGCGGTCCTCGCCGGCGCGACCGCGATGGCCTTCTACGACCTGTTCGCGTTCCCGCAGTCGTCCGGCTGCTTCTTCCTGATGGTCGGTCTCGCCGGCGCCCTGCACCGGCTGGTCCGGAAGGAGCCCGGGGAGCCGTCATCCCGGGTTCACGACACCGCCGTCCGACCACACATTGCCCCTCCAGACGTTGCCGGGCGCTGAGGAGTCGAAGGACGCGATCGGGAACCAGTATCCGCAGTTCGGCCGCGCCGCGGTGCGCTGGAACACGTTGTCGATGAAGCGGATGTGGTTGGCGTCGCCATGGGCCTTGCCCGAGGACGAGCCACCGTAGGCGCAGGTTCCTCCTGTGGTCACCAGGAACAGGTTGCGCTCGATGAGGTTGTTCTCGACGGTGGCGAAGTCCCCGTACCCGGTCAGACCTGCCGAGCAGCCCGCGTCCGGCGGGACGTCGGGCGCGTCGCAGCCGATCGTGTTGTGGCTGATGACGCCGCCGGAGCCCATGCGGATCCCGGACTCGTGGGCGACTCCGCTCAGATCGGTGAACTGGCCGTGCACGTACGAGTCACGAACGGTGCAGTCCCGCCAGCAGTTGATCGAGCGGTTGCCGCCGGTGACCTCCACCCGCAGGGCGGTGAAGCCGACGTTGCCGATGCCGGTCCCGCCCCGGTTGCCGATCCGGACCTCGCTGTCGACGATCCGGAACCCCAGCCCGTTGGACGCCTCGTCGTTGTACACGGTCCCGTTGATCACCGAGTTGCGGATCGTGACGTCGGCCGCGCGTACGTTCAGCGTGCAGTTCACGATCTTGCCGTCGATCACGGTGCCGGCCGTGGTGATGTCGCACGGACCTGTGTACGGCGTCAGCTTCACGCCCGCGGGCACGCCGGTGGTCGCCGGGTTCGGGAACCCTTCGGGAATCGCGCTCGGGGACGGCGGGTCGGTGGCGACGCCCGGAGAAGCCGGGCTCGAGGACGGGCTCTGGGATGGGCTCTGGGATGGGCTCGTTGACGGGCTCTGGGACGGGCTCGATGACGGGCTCGATGACGGGCTCTGGGACGGGCTCGGCGACGCATCCGACGGCGAGGACGGGGAGGGCGACTGACGGGAACCGGCCCAGCGCACCACGATGTCGACGGCGTAGCTGTTGGCCCCGAACGTACTGGTGGGGAAGGACCCGGGCCGGTAGGAGTAGACGCCGGCGTTGGCCCCGGCCGTGATCGGTCCTGTGGAGATCGGCTCGGTGAAGAAGTACTGGTCGGTGGAGTAGCGGCCCTTGGGTGCGGTGTAGGAGACGACGTAGACCCGGCCGGGTTCGAGGTCCACCGCGCGGTCGAGGTCCGCCACCTGCAGGCCACGCCGGGGCTCGTCGCTGAACCGTGCCGTCGCGAGCTCACGACCCCGCCCGGACCACAGAGTGCCTGTGTGCGGACCGGTGTTCGCGGAGCTCTTGTAGAACTGGATCGCGACGGCTTCGACGGGCTCGGTCACCCGGAACCGCAGACCCAGCTCGACGGGACGACGATCCGGGTCCGTCACGATCGCGGGGACCGCGTCGTCGGAGAGCAGGCTGACCGCCTCCGCCTTGCCCTGCGAGGCCGGCCAGATCACCCAGGCGGCGATGGCGACAACCGTGATCAGAGTGCTGCAGACCAGAAGGATCGGTTTTCGGGCAGAGCCCGGAGGGCGTGCCGGTCCAGAGGTTCGACTTTCCGAGGTTTGCATGTGGTTGCACCGTTCGGGTGTAGGCAGCGCCGTTGCGATACCGACCCTGCACAGACCGGGGTGGCTCGAGCATCGTCCAAAATCGGTATCTCGACCATGTTTTCTCAGGACGTGCATTTGCCGGGACTGCGTCCCGGCGTCTACCTGATACGGGGGATCCGGGTTCCCCGAGCCGTTCTTCTGGTCGGTGGGCCGTTGACGATTGCCACGTGAAGCTCGAGCTCCGAACCCGACTGGTGGATTCTCCTGCGTCCTTCGGCGCCATGCTCCGGCTGCGGCGCTGGGAGAGGTTCACGACGCTCTTTCCTGATATCGCCGACATGAAGGTCCTCGACGTCGGCGGCACCACCGATTCCTGGCTGCGGGCACCGGTACGACCCGCGCACGTCGTCGTGCTCAACCTGACCGAGCCCGGAGCCGGTGCTGAGGGCTGGTTGACGCCGGTGGCGGGAGATGCCTGTGACGCACGCGGCGCGTTGGAAGGTGCGGGTGCGCCGGTGGCGTACGACCTGGTGTTCTCCAACTCTCTGCTCGAGCACGTCGGTGGCCATGCCCAGCGGTCCAGGCTGGCCGAGCAGATCCGTCAGGCCGCGCCGCGGCACTGGGTGCAGACGCCCTACCGGTACTTCCCGATCGAGCCGCACTGGCTCTTCCCCGGGATGCAGTTCCTTCCGATGGCACTGAGGGCCCGGGTCGCCGAGCGCTGGCCGTTGGTCCACACGCTTCCCGCCTCACGGGCCGAGGCGATGGCCGACGTGCAGTGGACCGAGCTGGTCGGGATGACGGAGATGCGCTCCTACTTCCCCGACTCCGACATCCTCAGGGAGAGGGTCCTCGGCCTGACCAAGTCGATGATCGCGGTGCGGACGCGATGAGGACGACGCTCCACTCCGTCCTCCGTGAGCACGCGCTCGCGCGACCTGATGCGCCTGCGCTGACCTACAAGGCTCTCACCCAGACCTACGCCGAGGTCGTGGCCGCGGTCGACGCGGTCGCCGCCGGTCTCAGCGCCCTCGGTCTGACGCGGGGCGACCGTTGTGCCGTCTTCTTGGAGAAGAGGCCAGAGACCGTCGCCTCGATCTTCGGGGCCATGGCGGCGGGCGGGGTCTTCGTGCCGGTCAATCCGCTGCTCAAGGGCGGCCAGGTCGCCCATATCCTCGACGACTGCTCGGTCAAGGTGCTCATCACCTCACGGGAGAGGCTGGTTCTGCTCCGCGAGGAGCTGAAGGGGTGCGAGTCGCTCGAGCACATCGTGCTGGTCGGGACGGGGGGCCATGATGAGCTCGCGCTCGACATCGGGGTGCACACCTGGGCCGAGGTGTTCTCGACCGGTGCCTCCGCGCCTCTCGATGTGACGATCGACCAGGACCTGGCCGCGATCCTCTACACCTCGGGCAGCACCGGGAGGCCGAAGGGCGTGGTGCTGAGCCACCGCAACCTCGTGGTGGGTGCCGAGAGCGTCAGCAGCTACCTCGGCAACGGGCCCGAGGACGTCATCCTCTCGGTGCTCCCGCTCAGCTTCGACGCCGGTCTCAGTCAGATCACCACCGCCTTCGCTGCCGGCGCGCACGTCGTGCTGATGAACTATCTGCTGCCGGGCGAGGTTCCCCGGCTGTGCGCGGAGCACGGCGTGACGGGGTTGACCTGCGTACCGCCGCTGTGGCTGCAGCTGACCGGTGTCGAGTGGCCGCAGGAAGCTCGGGCCGGGCTGCGCTACTTCGCGAACACCGGGGGCCGGATGCCACGGGCCACGCTGCAACGGCTCCGTGAGCACTTCCCGACGGCCCTGCCCTTCCTGATGTACGGCCTGACCGAGTCGTTCCGCTCCACCTATCTCGACCCGGCCGAGGTCGACCGGCGTCCGGACTCCATCGGCAAGGCCATCCCGAACGCCGAGGTCCTGGTCGTACGTCCCGACGGGACGCCCTGCGAGCCCGGCGAGGAAGGGGAGCTGGTCCATCGTGGTGCCCTGGTGGCCCAGGGCTACTGGGGCGATCCCGTGCGGACCGCCGAACGGTTCCGGCCGCTGCCGCGGGAGCAGGCCTCGTGGCGTACGCCTGAGCTGTGCGTGTGGTCCGGGGACCGGGTCATGGCCGACGAGGAGGGCTTCCTCTACTTCGTCGGGCGCCTGGACGACATGATCAAGACCTCCGGGTACCGGGTCAGCCCGACCGAGATCGAGGAGGTCACCTACGACACCGGCCTGGTCCGCGACGCGGTCGCCCTAGGCCTGCCCGACGAACGGCTCGGGCAGCGGATCGTCCTCTTGGTGACGCCCCCTGCCGGCCAGACGGAGATCGAGGTCGACCGGCTGCTGACCGCGCTGCGCCGCGCGATGCCGCCCTACATGGTGCCCTCGGCCATCGAGGTACGTCCCGAGCTCCCGCGCTCGCCGAACGGCAAGTTCGACCGCGTCCTGATCCGGACCGTCCTGACGTCGTGACCCTCAGCGCAGCCTCTTGACCAGGCCCGCCGCCTGCCGTTCCATCCTCTTGGCGATGCCCTGCCCGGTCAGGATCTGGCTGCGTACGCTGGCCCCGTCGTCCTCCGCGGTGACGCTGAACCTCGGTTGCAGCCAGGCTCCGGCCACCGCGTGGGCACGGTCGCTGGTGTAGACGTGCTCATAGCTCAGGCGGCGCAGGTGACGCAGCGTGGCGCGGTCGTAGCGGCCCAGCGGCAGCGCTGCCTCGTCCACCGTCTCCCCGGCCGCCATGGTGATCTGCTCGCGGGCCTGGATCAGCTCGCGGCGTACGCCCTCGGCATCGAGGCCGCGCCAGCTGACGTGGTCCATGCCGTGGGTGCCGATCCGCATGCCCGCCACCCGGAGGAGCCGGACGTCGAGGCGGTCGACGCTCCCCGGCTTCCCCAGCCGTCCGGCCAGCACGAAGAAGGTCGCGCTCAGGCCACGGGCCTGGAGGCCCGGCAGTCCGATCGCGACGTCGGAGTGGTTGCCGTCGTCGAAGCTGATGCGCACCTCGGGCCGGCCGGCGACGGCATCGAGGATGTCCTCGTAGGCGTCCTGGCTGATCCAGTAGCGGTCCTCGCCCGGCTCCAGCTCGCGCTCGGGCTCGCCGATACCGTGGAAGCAGATGTTGGTCACGTGGGCGGGCATGTTCTCCACGCTAAGGATCCGGAGGCCGTGCCGGGCGACCGTCTGCGTTGGCCTACCTCATACGGGGGATCTGCGGTCGGGAGCCGGGTCCGGTGGGGGTGGACCCCGTTGAGACTCACTGGTGTGTCGCTCCCGATCCGAACCATCGCCGTCGTGGTGGTGACCTACAACAGCGCTCACCTGCTGGCCGATCTCGTCGGCTCTCTGCCGGGTGGGCTCGCCGGTCTGGGGTGGCGGCTGGTGGTCGCCGACAACGCCTCCGCCGACGACTCCGTGGCGACCGCGCGCCGCCTCGCGCCGGACGCGACCGTCGTCGAGACCGGTCGCAACGGCGGCTACGCCGCCGGGATCAACGCGGGTGTCGCAGCCGCCTTCGCCGAAGATCCGGACGTCGACGCGGTGCTGGTGCTCAACCCGGACGTACGTCTGGAGCCCGACTGTGTCACGGCGCTCGCCCGCGAGCTCGTGTTCGGAGTCGGCGTGGCCGTGCCCCGGCTGGTCGATGCCGAGGGCCGGCTGATCGAGTCGATGCGTGGCGCGCCGAGCCTGGTGCGGGCCTTCGCCGACGCCGTGGTGGGCGCCAACCGCGCCGGCCGGGTCCGGTGGGCGGGGGAGATCGTGGCCGACCCGGCGGAGTACGAGCGCGGCCAGGACACCGACTGGGCCGAGGGCTCGACGCAGCTGATCAGTGCCGAGTGCTGGCGCGCGTGCGGTCCCTGGGACGAGTCCTACTTCCTCTACTCCGAGGAGACCGAGTTCCACCTGCGGGCTCGCGACCGGGGCTTCCGGGTGCGGTTCGCGCCGGCCGCGCGTGCCGTGCACCTCGGCGGAGAGTCCACCACCTCGCCTGGGCTGTGGGCGCTCCTGGTCGCCAACCGGGTGCGGCTCTTCACGGTCCGCCGCGGGCGGGTCCAGGGGGCTGCGTACTGGCTGATGGTGCTGGCCCGCGAGTGCAGCCGGGCGCTGCTGGGGAAGCAGACGTCGCGACATGCCGTACGCACCCTGGTCAGCCCCCGCCGGATGAGCGCCCCGCGGGGGCCCGAGTGGGTGGCGAGCGCATGAAGGCCGTGCTCGCCCCGATCACCGCAGAGGACCTCCCGGCCGTCTCGACCTTCCTGCACGAGCAGCTGAACCCGCGGGTGCAGGAGCTGGAGTGGACCCAGGCGCTGCGGGTGCCGTGGGACGTACCCCAGCCCAACCACGGGTTCTTCCTCGCCGAGGGGGACCGGGTCGTCGGGGCCTACCTCGCCTACTACTCCGAGCGTCGGGTCGGGACGGAGAAGCTCCAGGTCTGCAACCTGGGCGCCTGGTGCGTGCTCGACAGCCACCGCCATCAAGGACTGCGGCTGCTGACCACGCTGCTCAAGCAGCCCGGCTACGAGTTCACCGACTTCTCGCCCTCGGGCAACGTGATCGCGCTCAACCGGAAGCTCAAGTTCACCGACCTGGACACGACCACATCGCTGGTGCCGGCCGTATCGCCCGCCACTGTGCTGCCGAGGCGGCGCGGGGTGCGAGTGAGCAGCCGTCCCGACGTACTGGACTCGGTGCTCCAGGGTGAGGAGCGGGACCTCTATGCCGACCACCGTGCCGCGGCGGCGGCCCTTCACGTGGTGCTGAGCACGGGCTCGGAGCACTGCTACGTCGTGGCCCGCAAGGACACCCGCAAGGGCGTACGCGCCTTCGCCTCGGTCCTCTACGCGAGCAACCCGGAGCTGCTCCGGCGGCACGCGCCGCGGCTGGCCTCGCACCTGCTGACCCAGCACGGAGCTGCGGCGACCCTGGTCGAGCACCGGGTCGCGGGCGCGGCACCGGACGGTTCCTACCGGCTGTCGCGGGCTCGACCGAAGATGCTGCGCAGCGATGCCCTCGACCCGGCCCGGGTCGACTACCTGTACAGCGAGCTGACATGTCTGGAGTGGTGATGACCGACGTTGGTGGAGTGCCCGTGCGGCTGCTGGCGGAGCGGGTCGGATCGACCCCGTTCTTCGCCTACGACCGGGCCGCGATCGACGCCCGGGTCGCCTCGTTGCGTGAGGCGCTGCCCGGGGATGTGCACCTGAGCTATGCGGTCAAGGCCAACCCGATGCCGGCGGTGGTGCAGCACCTGGCCCGCACCGTCGACGCGCTCGACGTCGCCTCGGGGGCCGAGATGCGGGTGGCGCTCGACACCGGGACGGACCCGGGGTCGGTGAGCTTCGCGGGGCCGGGCAAGTCGGTCGGCGAGCTGTCCCAGGCCGTCGCGGCCGGGGTGCTCGTCGAGATCGAGTCGCCGCTGGAGGCCGACCGCCTGGTCGCGGCCGCCGAGCGGCTCGGTCGCCGGCCGCGGGTCGCGGTGCGGGTCAACCCGGACTTCGAGGTCAAGGGCTCCGGGATGCGCATGGGCGGCGGCGCCCAGCAGTTCGGGGTCGACGCCGAAACGGTGCCGATGCTGCTCAAGACGCTGCACGACCGCGACGTCGAGGTGGCCGGCTTCCACGTCTTCTCCGGCTCCCAGAACCTGCACGCCGAGATCCTCGCCGAGGCTCAGGAGCGCACCGTCGACCTCGTGCTGCGGCTGTCCGGTGACCTTCCTTCGCCGATGACCTATCTCAACATCGGCGGCGGCTTCGGCATCCCCTACTACACCCAGGACCAGCCCCTCGATCTCTCGCTGGTCGGATCGCGCCTCGAGGAGCTGCTCGCCACCCGCGTGCGTCCTGCGCTGCCGTCCGCGCAGGTCGTCATCGAGCTCGGCCGCTATCTGGTCGGCGAGGCCGGGGTCTATGTGACCAGGGTCGTCGACCGCAAGATCTCCCGCGGCAAGACCTTCCTGATCGTCGACGGCGGCATGCACCATCAGCTCGCCGCCTCGGGCAACTTCGGCCAGGTCATCCGCCGCAACTACCCGATCTCGGTCGCCGCGGCTGCTGGTGACGCTGAGGCTGCGGTGGAGACCGTCCAGGTCGTCGGCTGTCTCTGCACGCCCCTTGACCTGCTCGGCGACAAGGTGAACCTGCCGCGCGCCGAGGTGGGCGACCTGGTCGTGGTCCACCAGGCCGGGGCGTACGGCCTCACCGCCAGCCCCACCGCGTTCCTGAGCCACCCCGTCCCGCTCGAAGTTCTCGTCTGAAACCCAAGGAGTCCCATGACCATCGACACCACCGAAGCGATCCTCGACCGGGTGGCCGGGGCGATCACCGAGGTGATCGGACCCGACCACGGCGCCGGCACGCTGACCGCGGACACCCTGCTCTTCGGCTCCCTGCCCGAGCTCGACTCGCTCGCCCTGGTCGAGCTGATCACCGTCCTCGAGGACCGCTTCGGCTTCGAGATGGACGAGGACGACATCAACGCCGAGGTCTTCGAGTCCGTCGGGTCCTTGGCGGAGTACGTGCGGGCGCAGGTCGGCTGACGCCGCCCCGCTTGTCGAGCCGTCCCGCCCCCCGCTGGTCGAGCCGCGAGGCCGCCTGCGGCCGAGCGTGTCGAGACCAACACGGTGCCCTCCGCGCTCGATGGGACCGTGTTGG
>NZ_JBHXNY010000040.1:0-46878 GCF_042719275.1 Nocardioides sp. NPDC058538
GTCGAGACGGCACCCAGCTGCCGTCTCGACCGACCTGAGTGACGTCTCGGCGACTGCGTGCGTCCAAGGAGCGGACCGATCGCGTGTTTTCACATTCAATCGACTAATTCAAGTATTCTCCTCGACATTCGTAACCCGATCGACCTTGACTCGGCAGGGCAGAAGTGAGGAACCAGATGAAGAAGATCAAGGTTGCGGTGGCGTTGGCCGCTGCGAGCATCCTGACCTTGACCGCGTGCGGCGGCTCCGGCGGCGGCAGTGACGCGGAGTCGATCTCCATCGTCGGCTTCGCCGTCCCCGAGACGGCCAACAAGGCGATCGCCAAGGAGTTCAACAAGACCCCCGAGGGCGAGGGCGTCACCTTCCAGACCTCATACGGCGCCTCGGGCGACCAGAGCCGTGCGGTCGAGTCCGGCCTGAAGGCCGACTATGTCCACCTGTCCGTCGGCACCGACGTGCAGCGCCTGGAGAAGGCCGGCCTCGTCGACGCGTCGTGGGACGACGGCGACAACAAGGGCATCGTGTCGAGCTCGGTCGTCGTACTCGGTGTCCGTGAGGGCAACCCGAAGAACATCCAGGGCTGGGATGACCTCGTCAAGCCCGGTGTCGGCGTGGTCACGGCCAACCCGGCCTCGTCCGGCGCCGCCCGCTGGAACGCGTTGGCCGCGTGGGGCTCCGTGGTGAAGAACGGTGGCACCGAGGAGGAGGGCAAGGCGTACCTCGACAAGCTCTTCAAGAACGTCGTCACCCTCACCAACTCCGGCCGCGACGCCACCACCGCCTTCCTCGGCGGCACCGGCGATGTGCTGCTCGCTTACGAGAACGAGGCGATCCTCGCGGCCCAGCAGGGTGAGGGCTTCGAGTACATCATCCCGGACTCCACCGTCCTGATCGAGAACCCCGGTGCCATCCTCAAGGACTCCTCCAAGCCGTCTCAGGCCTGGCTCGACTTCGTCCTGGACCCGCAGGGCGGCCAGAAGCAGTTCGCGCTGACCGGCTTCCGCCCCGTCAACACCGCCGAGCCCGGCGTCGTCGACTGGGACGCGATCGGTCTGAAGCCCGAGGACATCAAGGGTGCCAAGGACCCGGCCGACCCGTTCCCGGCCCCGCAGCAGCTGCTCACCCTGGAGAACGACTTCGGTGGCCGCGACTGGTCGGGCGTCAAGGAGAAGCTCTTCGGCACCGGTGAGGACGGCGAGGAGCTCGGCATCGTGACCGACTCCATCGCCAAGTCCGGCAAGGCCTCGCAGTAGCCCGGTCATGAAGACAACCATCCCTACGGCCCGGCCGGCTGCCCGTCGCAGCCGGCCGGCCACCACTCTGACAAGGACCAGCGGCATCGGGCTCGGTATCACGATGCTCTGGTTCAGCCTGCTCGTCCTCATCCCGCTGGTGGCGGTGATCATCACCGCCTCCAGCGGCGGCTGGTCCGCGTTCGCGAACCAGTTCACCAACGAGCAGACCGCGTCGGCGATCCTGCTGACGATCCGTGCGGCCATCGTGGTCACCCTGATCAACGTCGTCATCGGCACTGTCATCGCCTGGGTCCTGGTCCGCGACAAGTTCTGGGGCAAGGGCCTGCTCGAGGTCATCATCGACATCCCGTTCGCGCTGCCGACGATCGTCGCGGGCCTCGTGCTGCTCTCCCTCTACGGCGCCGAGTCGCCCCTCGGCCTGCACTGGGCGAACACGTCGACGTCGGTCTACCTCGCCCTCGCCTTCGTGACGCTGCCCTTCGTCGTACGCATGGTGCAGCCCGTCCTCGAGGAGCTCGACACCGACCTGGAGGAGGCGGCTGCCTCCCTAGGTGCCTCCCGGTTCACCACGTTCTGGCGGATCATCCTGCCGTCGCTGGCCCCGGCCATCGCGGCGGGCGCGGCGCTCTCCTTCGCGCGCGGGATGGGGGAGTACGGCTCCCTGGTCCTGCTCTCGGGCAACCTGCCGTTCAAGTCCGAGGTCGCCTCGGTGCGGATCCTGTCCGCGATCGAGAACGACAACCCGGAAGGCGCGGCGGCGATCGCGGCGATGCTGCTGGGCGTCTCGCTCCTCGTCATCGTCGTCCTCGACCTGGTCCAGAGGAGGATGGTTCGCCGTGGCTGAGACCCGTCGCGCTCCGCGCACCCCGCTGACGTACGTCCTCCGCGTCATCGTCATCGCCTACCTCGGGCTCCTGGTGGCCTGGCCGGTGGTGCTGGTCGCCTGGAACGCCTTCTACGTGCCCGATGTCGGGTTCACGACCGAGGCGTTCACCGCGATCTTCAACGACCCGCAGATGATGCACGCCATCCAGCTGACCTGCGTGGCCGCGATCGTGGCGACGCTGATCAACCTGCTCTTCGGCGTCTCGATCTCGCTGCTGCTGGTGCGTACGGAATTTCCCGGCAAGCGCCTCCTGAGCGCGATGATCGACCTGCCGTTGTCGGTCTCGCCGATCGTCGTGGGCCTGGCGCTCGTGCTGGTCTACGGCGGCCGCGACGGCTGGTTCGGGCCGACGCTCGAGTCGGCCGGGATCCAGATCATCTTCTCGACGCCCGGCATCATCATGGCGACCGCGTTCGTGTCGCTGCCGCTGGTGATCCGCGAGGTCATCCCGGTGCTCGAGGAGATCGGCACCGAGCAGGAGCAGGCCGCCGCGTCGCTCGGCGCGAGCGGCTGGCAGACGTTCTGGCGGATCACGCTCCCAGGGATCAAGTGGGCCGTCATCTACGGCGTCGTGCTCACCCTGGCTCGCTCGCTCGGCGAGTTCGGCGCGGTCAAGGTCGTCTCCGGCAACGTGCTCGGCCAGACCCGCACAGCCACCCTCGCCGTCGAGGAGAAGTACCTCAACTTCGACCAGCAGGGCGCGTACGCCGTCGCCTTCCTCCTCGCCAGCGTCTCGGTCATCTGCATCCTCATCGTCTTCGTGCTGCGCGCCCGCGGTGCGCGCGTGCGGTGAAAGACTCTGACACGAAAGGCTGTATCCCATGAGCATCGAAGTAAGTGGTGTCAACAAGCGTTACGGCGACTTCGTGGCGCTGGAGGACATCAACCTGACCATCCCCACCGGGCAGCTGACCGCCCTTCTGGGGCCCTCCGGCGGCGGCAAGACCACGCTGCTGCGGGTCATCGCCGGGCTGGAGACACCCGACACCGGGTCGGTTGTGATCGAGGGCAAGGACGCGACCTCGCTGCCGGTCCAGAAGCGCAACGTCGGTTTCGTCTTCCAGCACTACGCCGCGTTCAAGCACCTCTCGGTGGCTCGCAATGTCGCCTTCGGTCTGGAGATCCGCAAGCGTCCTCGTGCGGAGATCGCCGCGAAGGTGGAGGAGCTCCTGGAGCTCGTCCACCTGTCGCAGTTCGCCAACCGGCTGCCCTCGCAGCTCTCCGGCGGCCAGCGGCAGCGGATGGCGCTGGCCCGGGCGCTCGCCATCGAGCCGTCCGTGCTTCTGCTCGACGAGCCCTTCGGCGCCCTGGACGCAAAGGTACGCAAGGAGCTACGTGACTGGCTGCGACGGCTCCACGACGAGGTGCACGTGACCACCGTCTTCGTGACCCACGACCAGGAGGAGGCCCTCGAGGTCGCCGACGAGATCGTAGTCGTCAACCAGGGCGGCATCGAGCAGATCGGCACTCCCGAGCAGCTCTACGACGAGCCCGCCAACGACTTCGTGATGTCGTTCCTCGGCGACGTGACCACCCTGGGCGGTTCCTTGATCCGACCCCATGACGTCGAGGTCACCCCGTCGCCGATCTCCGAGCACTCGCTCGAGGGCACCGTCTCACGCGTCCTGCGGATCGGGTTCGAGGTGCGCCTCACGATCCTCACCGACGACGGTGAGGTCGTGACCGCCGAGCTGACGCGTACGCATGCCCGTGCTCTGCAGATCGAGGAAGGTGTCAACGTGTTCGTCACGCCGTCGCCCGGGGCTTACACGATGCCGGCGCCGGCGGCGTAGGGCTGCGCCTTGCTGGAGGAACCCGCCCGCTCAGTGAGGCAGCCAGGCCTCGTCGCGCGCGGTGCGGGTGGTGACCTCGTCGGGCAGCTCGCGGGAGGCGAGCTCGGCGATCGAGACCTTCTCGAAGACCTCGCGCAGCGAGTCGCGAGCAGCGATCCACACGTGCTGGAGGACATCGGCGCGCTCGTTGTAGGTGACGCCCTCGGGACGCAGCCCGTAGACCGAGACCAGCGGACCGTCGACGGCGCGGATGACGTCGGCGACGGAGACGTCCGACGCCTTGCGAGCCAGGCGCCAACCGCCGGACTGGCCGCGCTGAGAGATGACGACGCCGGCCTTGCGGAGGTCGGCGAGGATCGCCTGCAGGAATCCGTGAGGGATCTCCTGGGCGCGGCCGAGCTCTTCGGCGCTGACAGCTTTTCCGTCCTCGCGCGCGGCCATCTCGATGAGGGCGCGGAGGGCGTAGTCGGACTTGGCAGATACTCGCACGGCCACATTCTTGCAGATGAATGCAGAATTTCGCTCAATCTAGTGGTCAAGTCCACTTTCATTCACGAGCGTCTCGGCTCGCACCTTGAGAGCCGCTGCATGCCGCCGGAACCCGTCCGCAACTCGCTCGGGTCCGGCCAGCCCGACCAGTGGACCGGAGAACTCCTCGACCGTCTCGTAGCGCGTCGGTCCGCCGGGTCGCTGGGTCAGCCGCTGGTGACGTACGCCCCGCACCAGGCCGAGCCGCGCCGGCCAGCCCTCATAGACATAGGCAAGGTACGCAGCCTCGACCCCGTCCGCGCCGACCACCGGTGGCTCGACCGCCGAGATCCGCTCCGGCGAGCGCGAGCGGCCGCCGTCCGCCCAGGTCACATGCAGCACGATCGAATTGCCCGCCGCCGCCGGCTGCGCGGTGTCGGCCCACACGACGAACGGGTTCCAGGCGGCGTACGCCTCGGTCTCGACCATCACCCGCCACACCACCTCGATCGGAGCGTCGATCTCGACCGAGGCTCGCGGGTGCTCGTAGGTCACGAGCTCAGCGGTAGTTGATGAACTGCACCGCGAAGTCGTAGTCCTGCCCCTTGACCAGCGAGATCACGTTCTGCAGGTCGTCGCGCTTCTTGGAGGAGACGCGGAGCTCGTCGCCCTGGATCTGCGCCTTGACGCCCTTGGGCCCCTCGTCGCGGATCAGCTTGGAGATCTTCTTCGCGTCCTCGGAGGAGATGCCCTCCTTGAGCGTGATCGAGATCTTCGACTGCTGCCCCGACTGGCGTGGCTCGCTCGCGTCGAGGATCTTCAGCGACTGCTGGCGCTTGATCAGCTTGTCCTGGAAGACCGAGAGGACGGCGCTGGCGCGGTCGTCGGCGGAGGCGGAGATCTCGATCCCGTGCTCACCGCTCCACTCGATGCTCGCGTTGGTCCCCTTGAAGTCGAACCGGGTCGCGACCTCGCGTGCGGTCTGGCTCAGCGCGTTGTCGACCTCCTGACGGTCGATCTTGCTCACGATGTCGAACGACGAGTCCGCCATGACTCTCTCCTCTGGATTCTGACCAAGTCTGTGGTGTCTCACCCTAGGACCTCGTCCCGTTTTCGTACGCCGCCAGCCCCTGCGCTATCGTTTCTTGCTGTCGCGATCCCTTTGTGGGAGCGCACGTAATCCCGGCAGATTGCCCGAGCGGCCAATGGGAGCGGACTGTAAATCCGTCGGCTTTTGCCTTCGAAGGTTCGAATCCTTCATCTGCCACACCAGGGAGAACACACCCCGGTGACCAGCGAGACGCTGGCCACCGGGGTGCTTCGCTTTTCGGCTGTGTCCAGCCGTAGCCCGCTGTCGTCAGGTGACGCGAAAGACCGGCCAGCCGATCTCGGTGCGCCACGCAGAGGGATCGCTGGTGTCACGAGGGCCGACAAGGTAGACCTCCCGTACGGGCCCGGCCACAGACATCGCGTTCTCCACGACCCAGGTCCCGAGTTCGCCGTAGGTGACCTCGATGCCGTCGTGCTCGCCGACGTGGGTGGTGACGGCCAGCTCCGCGGCCGGCAGGATCGCGGGGTGCACGCGTCCAGCGTGAGGCGGCTCAGCGGTCGGCAGGTAGACGAGCGCGTGACCGCGCTCCTGCTCGAAGAGGGCGTTGTCGTAGCTGCCGCCAGGCGGTCCGGTCACGGCGGCGCCGACTGCCGCCTCCAGTTCGGCCATCGCGCCCGCGTACCAGGTCGTGACGTCGCGATGCCCGACCACGGCCTCCACCGCCGCGACCGTACGGGCGGGCTCCGCACGCAGCTCGACGTCGATCGGCGCGGGGTCGGGCTGGAGCAGGCGGCGCAGTGACGTGACCGCCGCCCGGGTGCGGTCGAGTACATCCTCGAGGCGTTGCAGGTGGTCCGCGACCAGGGCCGCCCGGACACCGGGGTCGGGGGTCCTCAGAATCTGTCGCACATCGCTCAGGGGGACGTCGAGCTCGCGGAGTCGTTGGATGACCTGCGCGGTCGGGATCTGGTCTACGCCGTAGTAGCGGTAGCCGGTGGTCTCGTCCACCACGGCGGGCTCAAGCAGGGCCGCCTCGTGATACCGGCGCAGGGTCCGCACGCTCAAGTGGGTCAGTCGCGAGAACTCCCCGATGGTCAGCACACGCTCATTGTGAACGCTCCCCCTGGGGGAGAGTCCAGCGCTTGACCCTCCCACGCCGAGAGGCCAGATGGTGGACTCATGACACAGCACACCGATCTCCCGTCCGACCTGCTCCCGACCACTGTGCGCGACTTCTTCGCCGCCCACGTCGTCCGCGACGCCGACACCGCCTCGTCGTTCCTCACCGAGGATGGGGTCATCGTCGACCAGGACGAGACCTTCCGCGGCCGGCAGGAGACCCACGCGTTCCTGCGGGATGCCGGGTCCGAGTTCGAGTACACGACCGAGCAGATCGGCGCTCGCCGCGTCGATGACACCCACTGGGTGGTGACCGTGCGGCTCGAGGGCACCTTCCCGGGTGGCGTCGCCGAGCTCGACTACCGGTTCGCGTTGCGGGACGGCCTCGTCGCCGAACTCGTCATCGCCAACCGCCCAGCCTGACCGGCGCACCTCGATCTTCATAGGAGAGAAATGTCTGGTTCAGATCGCGATCGTCTCGACGGTCGCCGGGCGCTGGTCACGGGCGGTTCGAAGGGCTCGGGCAAGGCGGTCGCAGAGAGACTGCGAGAGATGGGTGCCGACGTGTACGTGACTGCGCGAGCGATGCCCGACGGGTACGAGCACCCTGACCGATTCATCGAAGCGGACGTGTCGACGGCAGAAGGCACCGACGCCGTGGCCGCTCGAATCGCAGAGGCCGGCGGCACGCTCGACATCCTGGTGCACGTCGTCGGAGGGGCGTCGACGCCTGCTGGTGGGTTCGCCGTCATCACCGATGACCAGTGGCTCACCGAGCTGAACCTCAACCTCCTGGGAGCGGTGCGGCTGGATCGTGCTCTTCTCCCGGCGATGATCGAGTCCGGGTCGGGCGTGGTGCTGCACTTCACCTCGATCCAGCGTGAGCTGCCCCTGCACGACGCGACCTTGGCCTACGCGGCAGCGAAGGCCGCACTGCGCACATACAGCAAGGGACTCGCCAACGAGCTCGCCCCGCGCGGCGTACGGGTCAACGCAATCAGCCCCGGCGGAATCGAGACCGAAGCCTACGAGAGATTCGTGGACCGGATCGCCGAGGGCAACGCACTCACCCGTGAAGCAGCCAAGCAGACCATCTACGACTCCCTCGGAGGAGTGCCCTTGGGACGGTTCGCGCACACCGAGGAGATCGCGGACCTGGTCGGCTTCCTGGTCTCGGACCGCGCCTCGGCAATCGTCGGCGCCGAGTACGTGATCGACGGTGGCACCGTCCCGACCGTCTGAGCCAGGCATCGGCTCCGAGTAGCCACCTGCGAACAGCTCGATCCGAAGGCGAAACCGAGGTTCGGCGTAATCAGAGGTTGAGCTTGGCCGAGCGGACGGCATGGCCATCGGTTTCGGGCACCGTGCGTCGTGCACCGTTTGTGGTCAAGACCTTGAAGTGGCCGCCTTCGCCCAGTTGCGCTGCGGCCTGCCCGAGCAGCAACGCCGAGCTCGGGTCGGAGTGCTGCCCGGATGTGCCGTGGCGACCTGTACTGATGACAGGGGCCGACCTTGGACGAACGTCGGCGGTTATCCCTGAATGTCTACGATGACCTTTCCCGGGCGGCTGTTGCTGAAGGTGTCGATGAACGCCCCAGGAAGTTGGCCGAAGCCTGGCAGGACGGTCTGGACGGCCGCGAGCTTTCCTGTAGTGATGAGCTTCGCGAGGTCAGCTTCGACCGCAGTGGCGCGGTCCATGTAGTCGAGGACGATGAAGCCTTGGGTGGTGACGCGTTTGGTGAGGAGCATGCCAAAGTTGCTGGGCCCTGCTGGTCGCTCAGGGAGGTTGTAGCCGTCGATCAACCCGCAGAGCGCAATCCGCGCGTGGTCGTTGAGCAAGTCGATCGCTGCTTCGAACATCGGGCCGCCGGAGTTCTCGAAGAGTCGGTCGATCCCATCGGGTACGGCTCGTCTCAAGAGTGCGCGCCAGTGCGGATCCTTACGGTCGATCACGGCGTCGGCGCCGAGGCTCGTAACCATGTCGCTCTTCTCCGCGCCGCCAGCGATTCCGATCACCCGGGCACCCGCTACCTTCGCGAGTTGAACAGCCACCGAGCCGACGGCGCCGGAAGCGCCGGAAACCAGCACGGTCTGCCCAGGCTGAGGCCGCAAGATGTCGTTGATTCCTGCCCATGCGGTCAGTCCCGTCATCCCGAGGATTCCCAGGTGGTACTCCAGAGGCACACCTGTGGCCGGCTGGATCTTCTGCCAGTTCGCGTCTGGCGCGGCGATGACTTGGCGCTGCTGCCAGCCGACGAGGCCGCGCACGAGGGTGCCCTCAGGGAAGTCTCCGTTGCGCGAGGCGGTGACTCGGGCGATCCCGAACGCCCGGACTGGTGCCCCGATCGCGACAGGAGGCAGGTAGCTCGGGCGATCGTCGAGCCAGCCGCGAATCGCTGGGTCGATCGAGATTTGGAGTGTCTCGATCTCGATGCCACCTGTTTCGACGGGCGGAACCGGTGTTTCTTCGTGTCGGAAGTCTGTGTTCTTGACATGTCCATGCGGACGCGTGGCCAAGACGATCTGCTGACTCGAGGTCATGGGGTTCTCCTTTGTTCATCGCGACGTTAGGCCCGGCTGAGTTGGCGCGTCTTGGCTAGGCGCGCACACCACTCGACACCGGCGTACGACACACGACGACCGAGCCAGCGGTCGCAGGTCCGGGTTGTGCGCTGAGGACAAGCGGAGCAGCGCGCACGGCCAAGACGTGGCGGTCGTCACATTTCTACGGTGGCCGAAGCGGGCTGAATCCGAGGAGCCCACAAGCGCACAGGAGTCGACATGCCAAAGACCACCGCCGAGCGACCGCTCAAGATCGCCGTCACCATCGACGACTTCGTCCTGTGGGACGGCGCGCCGATGCCAGCCGACGCCACACCCACCACAATCACGCGATCTGTGGCGAAGACCCTGAACGACTACGGGCTCAATGGCACCTACGGGTTCTCACACACGTACCGGCTCGATGCGGAGCCTGAGCATCTGGCGGCGTTCGACGCCTGGGCCGAAGCGGGCCACCATGTCGGCAACCACACCCACGAGCACGCGCCCCTTCGATGGATGTCGGATGCGGCATTCCGACACGACTTCGAGACCGCTGAGAAGCACATCGGACACCTGATCGAGGCTGCTCCGCGCAAGTACTTCCGCTACCCGATGGACATGTGCTCTGGCTCGGAGCAGCGACGCGGCAAGGTTGAGCAGTATCTGGCCGACAACGGCTATACGAATGCCCCGATCACCAGCTGGTTCAGCGACTTCGCGTTCATCGTCCCGTACTTTCGGGCCCTCACACTTCGGGACTCCGAGGCGCAGAAGCAGGTACGTGACATGCACGTCGCGACCGCGGTCGAGATGCTCCACAAGCACGCCGACACCGCCCGCGCGCTCTTCGGAGCGGATGCCCCGCTGATCTGGCTGGTGCACGGAACGACGGTCGCGAGGGACACGCTGCCTGCGATTCTCGAGGCCTTCCTCGAGCAGGGGGTCGAGTTCGTGCCCCTCGATGAGGCGATGCGCCACCCGGTGAACTACGCGATGCCGCCAGCTGTCGAGAGCTTCAGCAACCACCTGCAGCGGTTCGCCATCGCTGCTGGCCTGCCGAAGCCCGAGCTCGAGTATGAGCGCCTCGGCGAGATCATCCACCTCGCACCGATGCCGGGCAGCGACACCATGGCCGTCCTCGAGGACGGGGTGTTCAAGCCGATGGCGGAACGCCTCGGCGTGGCCTATGACTGGGACTGGTCCTGAAAGCCAGAAGCCCGCGACCCGCCGTACACCCCTGGATCCGAAAGTCACACGATGCTGAATCTGGCCGTCATGCTGTCCGACACCGCACGCACCGAGCCCAACCGACTCGCCCTCATCGAGGGTGATCGCACCTTCACCTACGGCGAGGTCCATGCCGCCGCGCAGAAAGTGGCGCAGTTCCTTTCCTCGCACGGTGTCCAACCCGGTGACCGGGTAGCGATGACCATCCCGAACGTGGCCGAGTTCCCCATCGTCTACTACGGCATCCTTCATGCCGGCGCTGCCGTCGTACCGCTCAACGTGATGCTCAAACGCGAAGAAGTCGCCTACCATCTCCAGGACTCGGGAGCAAAGGTCTACTTCTGCGCCATCTCAGACGGCGAGGACGCATGGCGCGGCTTCGATGCAGCCCCGGCCTGCGAGCACCTGGTCACCTTCGGTCCAGGGACAACCCCGCCTGAGGCCAGCACCTCGCTCGCCGATTTGCTCGCAGCCGAGAACGCAGAAGACGCGCACAGCCCGGCCGAGGCGACCGACACCGCCGTCATCCTCTACACGAGCGGAACCACCGGCAAGCCCAAGGGCGCCGAGCTGACCCACGCAAACATGGTTCTCAATGCGTTCGCGAACAACCGCCTCCTCGAGGCACGAGCCGACGACGTTCACCTGGTCACGTTGCCGCTGTTCCACTCCTTCGGTCAGACCGTCCAGATGAACGCCGGCTTCTGTGTGGGGGCCACCCTTGTGCTGCTACCACGGTTCGAGCCGGCTACCGCAGTCGAGCTGATCGCGCGACACCGAGTCTCGGTGTTCGCAGGTGTCCCCACGATGTACTGGGCGTTGCTCGCCGCAGCCGACCGCGGGGTGGACCTCGCCGGCGTGCTGCGTCTGGCCGTCTCCGGTGGTGCCGCAATGCCGGTCGAAGTTCTCACACGATTTGAAAAGACCTTCGGAGTGTCGATTCGTGAGGGGTACGGGCTTTCGGAGACCAGCCCCACCGTCACGTTCAACCCGCTTGGACGGCCCAGCAAGCCTGGCTCGATCGGCCGACCGATCTGGGGCATCGAGGTCAAACTGATCGACCCCGAGTGGAACGAGGTGGCCAACGGCGAAGCCGGTGAGATTGCGGCCCGCGGCCACAACGTCATGAAGGGCTACCTGGGTCGCCCGGAGGCAACCGCGGAAGTGATTCGCGACGGCTGGTTCCGCACCGGCGACATCGCCACCCGCGACGAGGATGGCTACTACTACATCATCGATCGCGCGAAGGACCTGATCGTGCGAGGAGGCTTCAACGTCTACCCTCGCGAGGTCGAGGAAACTCTCATCGCCCATCCAGACGTCAGCCTGGTTGCGGTCATCGGAATCCCCGACGAGCGCGTCGGCGAAGAGGTGAAGGCGTTCGTCATCCGTGAGCCCGGATCCGACCTGTCCACTGAAGCCCTCACGTCCTGGTGTCGCGAGCGCCTCGCGACCTACAAGTGCCCCCGCGCAGTGGAGTTCCGCGATTCGCTGCCGATGAACGCGACCGGGAAGCTGCTCAAGCGCGAGTTGCGCTGACGGGACCATTGTCCGGGGCGGATCTTGAACGTTACCGTCGAAGAGGCCGGGCACGTCGGCCGGTCTGACGAGGGAGGATGAGTGGTGTACACCGTCGACAAATCGCGCACCACCGACCGCGATCTTCGCGAGCGCGGCGAGTGGTGGCGCGACCAGGTCTCGTCAATTCATTGCCTCATGTCGTTCGAGCTCGCCCCCGACTACCGCGGTCGTCTCGAGCACCAACGCTCCGATACCTACCAACTGGTCCGATGGTGGGGGGACGCGGAGAATATCTCGCGCGACCACAAGCAGATCCGCACGGATCCGCGTGACGTGTATGAACTGCTCATCCCGGTTCACGGAGTCCTCACGCTCCGCCAGGACGGCCAGACCTCGCACGTCACCCCCACGCAGATGGCCCTGACGTCGCTGGACCGATCTTTGGATCTACGCCATGGCGACGGGTTCTCCTCGGTCGCGTTCATCGTGCCACGCGAACGACTCGATGTGCGATTGCCGCGGCTACCGCAGTCCGGAGTGACGCTGAACGCGACGCGCGGCCTCGGCAGCATCGTCGTCGACATGATCGCGAGCCTGCGAGAGAACGGGGCATCTCTCGCGGGCGGTCAGTTCGACGCCATCTGCGACCGCATCGTCGACCTGCTTGCGCTCACGTACAACGCCGATACCACTGCGGCCTCGGTCGACGTCCAGGAAGGCTTGGTGGTGAGCATCCGGCGCTTGGTTCGGGAGAACGCCCACGACCCTGGACTGACCGGTGCTGTCGTGGCCGCTCGCCTCGGGTGGTCCCTGCGCAACATCCAGACACAACTACAGCGCGTCGACACCACCCCCTCCGACCTCATCCGAGAAGAGCGACTCGCCCTTGCGCGCTTGAGGCTTCAGGACCCTGCCTGGTTCCGACAGAGTGTCACCCAGGTGGCCTACGCCTCGGGCTTCAGCGACCTCAGCACGTTCAGCAACGCCTACCGCCGGCATTTCGGCGAGCGCCCGTCCGACACAAGATCCGCCGCGCGGGCCGACGCCTGACGGTGAGGGCGACCTGCGCGCCATGCAATCAGTCGGCGCCGAGGCCCAAGCCCACAGAGGCACCCCGCCCATAACGTCGATGACATGAGCACTCCGAACCCCCAGGACGCCAACCACAGTCACGACGCCCTCTTCACGACTCGTGGCCGGACCGCGCTCGTGACGGGTGGATCTCGCGGGATCGGCGCAATGGTCGCCAGAGGATTGGTCCTCGACGGAGCTCACGTAGTGATCACCAGCCGCAATCCGGAGACGTGCCGGGCCACGGCTGCGAGCATCAACGCAGCGGCCGACACAGTTGGCTCCACCGGCCGCTGCACCGCCGTAGCAAGCGACCTGTCCTCCGTCGACGGTGTGACCACCCTGGTCTCCTGGCTGGAGGAACACCTCGAGTCGATCGACATCTTGGTCAACAACGCCGGAGCCACCTGGGGAGCGCCACTCGAGCAATTCCCCCTGGCAGGCTGGACCAAGGTGCTCAACACGAACCTGGTGGCGCCGTTCTATCTCACCACTGGACTCCTTCCTCTGCTCCGGAACGCGGCAGATCCCGAGCACCCCGCCCGCATCATCAACATCGGCAGTGTCGACGCCCTCATCACGCCGCATTGGGAGAACTTCTCCTACAGCGCCAGCAAGGCCGGCCTGCACATGATGACCCGCCAGCTCGCGAAGCACCTCGCACCCGAAAGCATCACAGTCAACGCGATCGCTCCCGGGCCGATTCTCACCGACATGCTCGGCCACATCGCGGCAGACCCCGATGCCGAAACGAAGATGCTGGAACGAGTGCCGCTCGGGCGCTACGGCAATGCAAATGACCTGACCGGCACTGTGCGTTTTCTCGCGTCACCTGCTGGCGCCTACCTGACCGGCGTCACCATCCCGCTCGACGGCGGGATCTCCGGCTGCGCCGGCTGAGCCGTATTGAAGCCAGCGCCCCGTGCCGCTTCATCTCATGTTCAAGGAGACTCCTACATTGAAATCCCCTGTCATCGTGGCCACCGCTCGATCGCCCATCGGTCGGGCCGGACGCGGCAGCCTCACCTCGATGCGCGCTGATGACCTGGCTACCCAGATGGTCGCTGCAGCACTCGCTCAGATCCCGGACCTCGACCCCACGACGATCGACGATATCTACGTCGGCGCCTGGGAGCACACCGGAGAGCAGAGCGAGAACATCGCGCGCCGGGTGGCCGTCCAGCTCGGCCTCGATTCCGTTCCGGGGGCCAGCGTCAACCGCGCATGCGCCTCCAGCGTCCAGACCACCCGCATGGCGGCCAACGCGATCAAAGCCGGCGACGGAGACGTCTTCATCTCGGCGGGCGTCGAATCTGTCTCCCGGTACCTCCCGACAGTCATGAGCGGCGTGGACCGTGGCGCCAACCCACAATTCGACGCGGCCCAGGAGCGCACCCGCCGCAACGCCATCGCCAACCAGCAGTGGACCGACCCCCGCGAGAACGAGGGTTTGCCGGACTTCTACATCTCGATGGGTCAGACCGCGGAGAACGTCGCTACCTATCGGGGCGTGAGCCGCCAGGAACAGGACGAGTTCGCACTCCGATCGCAACAACTCGCCGCATCGGCCATCGCTCAAGGCTTCTTCGACCGCGACATCACCCCGGTCAAGCTGCCCGATGGCAACGTCATCACGACGGACGACGGCCCCCGTCCCTCCACCGAACTCTCCAGCCTCGCGGGACTTCGCACCGTCTTCCGGGAGGGCGGCACTGTCACCGCCGGCAACGCCTGCCCCCTGAACGACGGGGCTGCTGCACTAGTGATCATGAGTGATCGCAAGGCCCGCGAACTGGGCCTGACCCCAATCGCTCGCATCGTGGCCACCGCAGCCAGTGGACTCTCGCCGGAGATCATGGGCCTCGGCCCGGTCGAAGCTTCGCGGCGCGCACTAGCAAAGGTGGGTCTCACCATCAAGGACATCGACCTCGTCGAGATCAACGAGGCCTTCGCCGCTCAGGTCATCCCGTCCTACCGAGAGCTCCGGATCGACATCGACAAGCTCAACGTCAACGGCGGTGGCATCGCCCTCGGCCATCCCTTCGGCGCCACGGGTGCCCGGATTACCACCACGCTGCTGCACGCACTTCAGGAACGAGACCAGCAGTTCGGCCTGGAAACCATGTGTGTCGGAGGTGGCCAGGGCATGGCGATCATCTTCGAGAGGCTCAGCTGATGGGAAACATGACATTCACCTTCGCCGACCGAACCGTCGTCGTCACCGGCGCCGCACGAGGCATCGGCCTCGCCATCTGCGAACGGTTCGCCCAAGCCGGCGCCACCGTCTACCTGGTCGACGCAGACACCCAGGCCGTGACGGAAGCAGCAATCAGGATCGGAGGGGTCGGCCTCACTGCCGACGTCAGCGACACGCCATCCGTCCAGGCCGCGGTCGACCGCGTCGTTACCGACACCGGCAGGATCGACGTACTGGTCAACAACGCCGGAATCCTGCGCGACCGGATGGTCTGGAAGCTCACCGACGACGACTACGGCTCAGTGATGGCTGTTCACGCCGGGGGAACCTTCCGGTTCACCCGCGCATGCACGCCACACTTCCGGAGCCAGGGACACGGGCGCGTCATCAACATCACCTCGTACACCGGACTCCGCGGAAACGTCGGCCAGGCCAACTACGCCATGGCCAAGGCCGGAATCATCGGCTTCACGAAGGCGACAGCGAAAGAGCTAGGGCCCTTCGGCGTCACCGTCAACGCGATCTCACCCAACGCCGAGACCCGGATGATCGAAACCATCCCGCAGGGCCAACGCGACCAGATCGCTTCCCAGATCCCGCTCCGACGATGGGGAACCCCGCGCGAGATGGCCGACGCTGTCGCCTTCCTCGCCACTGACGAAGCCGCCTACATCACCGGAGCCATCGTGCCCGTCGATGGAGGAATCGCGATATGAGCACCTTTGCCAACTTCGACGACCTGAGAGCCTCTGTCGGTGTCGCGCTCGGGCCCAGTAGGTGGATCGAAGTAACCCAGGAGCGCATCGACGGGTTTGCGCGCTACACCGAGGACCATCAATGGATCCACACCGACCCGGACCGGGCCCGATCCGGCCCCTTCGGGACAACCATCGCCCACGGATACCTCACGGTGTCGCTGATCGCCCCGTTCTTGACAGAGTTGCTCCTGGTCGACGGAATTTCGGCGGCAGTGAACTATGGACTCAACAAGGTACGTTTCCCGGCTGCACTTCCCTCGGGCACACAGGTGCGGGCCACAGGCCGACTCGACAGCGTCGAGGACATCCCAGGAGGGGTCCAGACAACAACGACCATCACGATCGAGACCGCAGCCTGCACACGCCCGGTCTGCGTCGCCGAGGTGCTGAGTCGCCTCCTCGCCTAAGGCCGGTCTACCCACGCCTGTGTTCGGCCAGGATTCGTCCGGTCTGCACGATCGCGTCACGTACCGGCCGCAGTTCGCGCCCGATGAGCTTCTCCGCAGCCATGTGGTCGAAAGGCTGGTTCTCCCCGATCAGTCGGCGATTGTCTCTCAGCTGAGCCTCGAAGACACTCGCAAGCCACGTCACCCAGGTCGGCATCGCTCGCGCAGGCATCTTCTCGCTGAGATCCGGGAGATGCCTGCGCAGGGCGCGTGCGACGTCGACGAGCGACACCATGGCCGTATGCACCTCATCGGCGCGCGAACGGTTCTGCGGCGCCCTGGTTCTAATCGTCCATCTGCCGCGCCTGGGAGAACACCCGTGGACCGGCAAACACTCTTCACCGGTGTGTCTCGCCTGTCCGTCCGCATCCGCGGCTGACGTCTCGGGCGGCCGCTGTCGCGTTCCGGGCGTGACGCGGGAGGCGCGGAAGGCGCGATAGGTTCTGGTGATGGATATGAACGCCTACCAGCAGGCAGCGCTGCGCACCGCGGGGTCGAAGGGCACGCCCAACGAGGTGTTCCATCTGCTGCTGGGGCTGGTCGGCGAGACGGGCGAGATCGCCGAGAAGGCGAAGAAGATCATCCGGGACCACGACAGCGACTTCGCCCAGTGGGACCTCGATGATCTCGCCAAAGAGCTCGGCGACACACTGTGGTACCTGGCGGTTCTCGCTGATCACTTCGGGCTTCCACTCGCGGACGTTGCCGAGCTCAACATCAAGAAGCTCGCCGATCGTCAGCAGCGCGACGCCATCGGTGGCAGTGGCGACAACCGCTGACCCGCCGATAGAGCCGTCGCAGCCACGGCCCTGGTTCACGAAGGAGCACCCATGACAGTCGACGCAACTGCCTCGACCGCGGAGAACGACGAGTTCTGGCGGGAGCGGCGGGTCTGCTTCCTGACGACGAGCCGCCCGGACGGCAGCCCGCATCTCGTCCCGGTGGGGGTGACGTTCGATCCCGAGGCCGGCATCGCGCGCGTCATCAGCAGCGCGGGCAGCAAGAAGGTCCGGAACGTACGCGCGGCCGGGGCCGGCGCTCAGGCGGCGGTCAGCCAGGTGGACGGGCGTCGTTGGTGCACGCTGGAGGGCACGGCGGTGGTCAAGGACGACGCGGAGTCGGTGGCCGAGGCCGAGCGGCGGTACGCCGAGCGCTACCGGCAGCCCCGTCCCAACCCGGAGCGTGTCGTCATCGAGATCACCGTGGCTCGGGTGCTCGGCAACACCCGTCCTTCGGGCTGGTGAGCTGGGCGGGGTGAGCTCCGTCCCTGGTGCCGAAAACCAGGTATGGCCACCGTTGCGGGCAAGGACGAGGGTGGAGCAATGACCACGAAACCTGCGTATGCCGTCGCATGGATGAACGGCATGAACGTCAACGACGACATCATCGAGTATCTGCGCCGGGTCGACGCCACCCTCGCGCCGTTCGACGGCGAAATCCTCATTCACGGTCCCGATCTCGTCGTGGCCGAGGGCACCGCTGAGGGCATGCTGGTGGTCCTCCGCTTTCCGTCGGCGGAGGCGGCCCAGGGGTGGTACACCTCACCGGCCTACCAGGAGATCCTCCCGCTGAGACTGAACAACATCGACCAGGAGCGTTCGTTCGCCATCCTGGCCGAGGGCGTTGCGCCGGGCTACTCCGCGAGCCAGAAGATCGCCGAGTTCATGGCCTAGCCGAACTGGTGCGCACCGGGTCAGCGGTCGGTGAGGACGACGCGGTCGTTGAGGTCCTGGACGTCGCGGCGGTTGCCGGTGGGGAACATGGTGCGGAACCGGTCGATCTGGTGGGGTGAGGCGGTGATGGGCTCGGTGAGCATGACCCACTGGACGTGCTCGGTGTAGGGCGCGGTCGTGAGGGAGCCGTCGTAGCGGTAGGACGTGTGTCGGCGCGGCAGGAGGGCGCCGACGTCGATGTGGCCGACCGGGTCGTCAGCGGTGCACTCGGAGACCAGGTGGTCGTAGAGGCTGCCGAGGGTCGGGTTGGCGCGGCCCGGGCGGACCCAGACGCCGACGACGAGGGTGTGGCCGGAGGCGTCCTGGTGCACGAAGTGCATCTCGATCGGGTAGTCCCGGGCGGGGAGCAGATGCTCGCTCGGGGTGTGCCAGTGGAACTGCACCAAGCCGTACGTCACGCCGCCCATCTCGAGCGAGCCGACGCCGGGCGGGAGCTCGGCGCGTACGGTCTCCTCGTCACCGCGGACAGTGCAGCCGTCGGGCTCGTCGGCGTCCTCGCGGATGTACTTCATCGTGACGGTCGCGTCGTGGGGGTAGTGGACGTGCAGGGCGGGCAGGTGCGCCTGCTCGGTGCTGCTGCGGTAGATGCGGATGGGGCTCTGGTGAGGTGCGGAGTGCGGTGCGCCGACGGAGGTCGCGGATGCGGCCGCTGACGAGGACAGCGCGGTGAGCCCCGCGATGGCGGCGGCTCCCTGGAGCAGGGCGCGACGGTTCAGCCCGACGTTGGTTCGCAACATGGAGATCTCCCGAGATCTACCGGGTCGAGGTGACCCGTGGACCGCAATACGTACCACAAACGGCGGTCGGACGACCGCCGTTGGCGCCGCGTCAGGCCAGGTCGGCGGCGAGCTGCTTGCCGGCCTCGGTGAGCAGAGGGACGGCGCGCTCGATGAGCTCGTCGCTCATTCGCCCGGTCGGCCCGCTGATCGACATCGCCAGGCGCGGGGCGTAGTCGGGGACGGCGACGGCGACGCAGCGTACGCCTGCCTCCTGCTCGCCCTCGTCGATGGCGTAGCGGCGCTCGCGGACCTGCACGAGCTGGTCGAGGTAGTCGTCGCGCGAGGTGATCGTGGTGGAGGTGTAGGGGACCATGTCGGTGCGCCGGAGGATGTCGCGGACCTGGTCGGGAGCCATGTCGGCGAGGATGGCCTTGCCGACGGCGGTGCAGTGCGGGGACACCCGGCGGCCGACCTCGGTGAACATACGCATCGACTGGCGCGACTCGGTGTGGGCGACGTAGACGATCTGGTCGCCGTCGAGCATCGCCAGGTTGGCCGACTCGCCGACCTCGTCGACGAGCCGGGTGAGGTGCGGGCGGGCCCAGGTGCTGAGCATGCGCGAGGAGCTCTCGCCGAGCCGGATCAGCTTGGGGCCGAGGACGTAGAGCCGGTTGGCCTCCTGGCGGAGGTAGCCCAGGTCGACGAGGGTGCGCACCAGCCGGTGGATGGTCGGCAGCGGCAGGCCGGAAGCCGCGGCGAGCTGGGAGAGCCCCATGGTCCCGCCGGCGTCGGCCATTGTCTCCAGCAGTGCGAAGGCACGCTCGATCGACTGCACGGCCCCGGTGCGCGCCTTCGGCGCCTTCTCGTTCTCGCTCACCTGAGCTCCCCGATCTATGGGTACTGTCTTCCGGATGACGGAAGTCTAGCGTCGTGTAGAGGAAATCTGGCTGGTTGCATCCCTTGTCTGGTCGGATTAATATCCGCAATGCGGAAACAAGAATCCATTTTAAGGAACCCAAGCCCTGGGAGGGTGGAGCTCGTGAACATTCAGATCACCGGTGGCGAGGTCGAGCGAGGAGCCGAGATCCTCACCCCCGAGGCCCTCGAATTCGTTGCGGAGCTGCAGCGACGGTTCGGGGCCCGCCGTGACGAGCTCCTGGCCGCCCGCCGAGTGCGCCGCGAGGAGGTCGCCCGCACCGGCCGGCTCGACTTCCTGCCCGAGACGGCCGACGTACGCGCCGGCGACTGGACGGTGGCGCCGGTCCCCGAGGACCTCCAGGACCGCCGCGTCGAGATCACCGGTCCGACGGACCGGAAGATGACCATCAACGCCCTCAACTCCGGAGCGCGGGTCTGGTTGGCCGACATGGAGGACGCCAGTACGCCGCACTGGAGCAACGTGGTCGGCGGCCAGGTGAACCTGTATGACGCCGTGCGGCGCCAGATCTCGGCGATGTCCCCGCAGGGCAAGCTCTACGAGCTCAAGCAGGACCAGCGGCTGGCCACGATCGTGATGCGCCCGCGCGGCTGGCACTTCGACGACCAGCACGTCGTGGTCGACGGCACGCCGGTCGTCGGCGCGCTGGTGGACTTCGGGCTCTACTTCTTCCACAACGCCCGCGAGCTCGTGGAGCGCGGGAGCGGGCCGTACTTCTATCTCCCCAAGATGGAGAGCCACCTCGAGGCGCGGCTGTGGAACGACGTGTTCGCTTTCGCCCAGGCGGAGCTCGGGATCCCGCACGGCACCGTGCGTGCGACCGTGCTCATCGAGACGATCCCGGCCGCGTTCGAGATGGACGAGATCCTCTACGAGCTGCGCGACCACGCCTCGGGGCTCAACGCGGGCCGGTGGGACTACCTGTTCAGTCTGATCAAGTACTTCCGCGACGCCGGGCCCTCGTTCGTGCTGCCCGACCGGGCGACGGTGGGGATGACCTCGCCGTTCATGCGTGCGTACGCCCAGCTGCTGGTCAAGACCTGCCACCGCCGCAACGCCCACGCCATCGGCGGCATGGCCGCGTTCATCCCGAGCCGTCGGGACCAGGAGGTCAACGCCACCGCCTTCGCCAAGGTCCGTGAGGACAAGGAGCGCGAGGCCGGCGACGGCTTCGACGGCTCCTGGGTGGCCCACCCCGACATGGTCCCGATCTGCCGCGAGATCTTCGACGGTGTTCTCGGTGACCGGGCGAACCAGGTCGACCGGCAGCGCGACGACGTCTCGGTCGCGGCTGAGGACCTGCTCGACGTCGCTTCCGCCGGCGGCGCGATCACCCTCGCCGGGCTGCGCGACAACGTCGAGGTCTCGCTGGTCTACCTCGACGCCTGGCTCCGTGGCTCCGGCGCCGTCGCCATCCACAACCTGATGGAGGACGCGGCCACGGTCGAGATCTCCCGCTCGCAGATCTGGCAGTGGGTGCACAACGAGTCGAAGCTCGACGACGGGACCCAGGTGACCGCAGAGCTCGTACGCCGGGTCCTGGACGAGGAGATGGCGAAGCTGTTCGCCGCGGCCGACGGGATCGAGCACCGCCTGGAGCAGGCTCGCACCATCTTCGAAGAGGTCGCGCTCGCCGACGACTACGTCGACTTCCTCACGCTGCCGGCCTACGACCAGGTGGTCGGGGTATGAGCCACCTGGAGGATCTCATCGGCCGGCTCGACCGGGCGCTCGCCGGTGCCGATGCGGCACTGGCCGCCGGCTATCCGGGTGATCGTGGCGTACGTCAGCCGGTGCACACCGTGTACGTCCCGGGCGACCGCTACGACGAGAAGACGGTCTCGGAGTGGTCCGCCGAGTCCGGTCGGGTGCTGGCCGAGCACGGGGGTTCGGCTGCCGAGGCCGCGGATTCCTTCGACCTGGAGCCTGGTCTGGCGGGCGAGATCTACGATCGCGTGACGGCCAAGCTCGCCGCCGAGCCGATCGAGGACCTGCGGATCGACTTCGAGGACGGCTATGGGGACCGGCCCTACGACGACGAGGACGCCGCCGTGGTGGCGGCCGCCCGGGCGCTCGCCGCCACCGTCCGTGACGGCTCCGCGACGCCGTTCCACGGCATCCGGATCAAGTCGTTCGAGGCCCCGACGCGACACCGCGGGCTGCGTACGCTCGACCTCTTCCTCGGCGAGCTCGTCCGCGAGGGCGGGCTCGGTGACGGCTTCGTCATCACGCTGCCCAAGGTGACCTCCGTCGAGCAGATCACCGCGATGGTCACCGCTCTGGACGCGCTCGAGGCGGTTCACGGCATCGCGGCCGAAAGTCTTCGGTTCGAGATCCAGGTCGAGACGCCGCAGGCGATCCTCGGCTCCGACGGCACGGCGCTGATCGCGCGGATGATCGCCGCCGGCGCCGGCCGGGTCACCGGTCTGCACTACGGGACCTACGACTATTCCGCCTCGCTCGGGGTCGCGGCCGCCCACCAGAGCATGGAGCACCCGGTCGCCGACCACGCCAAGGACGTGATGCAGGTGGCCGCTGCCGGCACCGGCGTCTTCGTCTCGGACGGCTCGACCAACGTGCTTCCGGTCGGGGACCCCGATGCGGTACGCGCGGCGTGGCGGCTCCACTCACGCCTGGTGAGCCGGTCGCTGGCCCGCGGGATCTACCAGGGCTGGGATCTGCATCCGGCTCAGCTCCCCAGCCGCTACCTCGCGACGTACGCGTTCTTCCGGGAAGGGCTCGAGGTCGCTTCAGCCCGCCTGCGGGCGTACGTCCACGGCGGCGACTCCAGCTACCTGGACGAGCCTGCCACTGCTGCCGCGCTGGCGGCGTTCGTGCTGCGCGGGGTCGAGTGCGGTGCCGTCGCGGCCGACGAGGTCGAGACGCTCGCCGGGATCGACCAGGCCAAGCTGGCCGAGCTCGCGCGCCGCCGGATCGGCTGACGCCGGCGGTTTCGCTACGTCGACCGTGGCGGCGGGCTGGGTAGCCTGCCGCCATGCGCGTCGAAGCCGAGTTCACCACCGAACCGTTCCGTGGCGAGGGCGAGCCTCCCGAGCATGCGACGGCGGCGCTCGCGGCCGCCCGTGAGGCCGGTCTGGAGTGCGACTTCGGGCCGTTGGGCACGTCGATGCGCGGTGACCGGGACGCCGTCCTGGCCACGCTGGCCGAGGTGGTGGCCGCGGGATTGGACCACGGCGCCGACCAGATCACCTTCCAGGTCCGGGTCGAAGGACACAGCGCGCCGCGGCGTACGGCCGGCGGGTTGGACGCGCTCCTCGTCGAGGTCGCGGAGAGTCTCGGTGGCGACCTGGCGGCCTTGGACCGCCAGGGCAAGCAGCGCGCCGTGCGGCTGCTGGAGGAGCGCGGTGCCTTCGACTACCGCAAGAGCGCCGAGATCGTCGCGTCGGCGCTCGGCGTCACCCGGTTCACGGTCTACAACTACCTGAACCGCGAAAGGGAGTAGTCCTCCCAGACTTTTCAACAAACTGTTGACTGTGACGAGAGACACATGCAATCGTTGTTGCTGTACGGAAATTAGTTTCCGCATAGCGAGAGAGAACGGTTCATGGATCTCCAGAGCTTCAACACCTCACCGGCGGACGTCGTACGACCCGTGCTGCAGGCCTGCTGCGACGCTCCGAGCTGGGTCGCCGCCGTCCTGGCCGGGCGCCCCTACGCCGACGAGGCCGACGTCGTCCGGGCCGCGGACGAGGCGGCCCGACGGTTCACCGCGGCCGACGTCGACCAGGCCCTGGGCGCCCACCCCAGGATCGGGGAGCGCGCCGAGGGCGAGCACGCCGAAGCCGCCTGGTCGCGGCGCGAGCAGGCCGCCGTCGGCACCGACCAGGCCACGGCACAGGCCCTCGCCGAGGGCAACCGGGCCTACGAGGAGCGCTTCGGCCGGGTCTTCCTGATCTGCGCCTCGGGTCTCTCGGCCGACCAGGTCCTGGCCTCCCTCCGCGACCGGCTCGGTCACGAGCACGACGAGGAAGCGGCCGTGGTCGCCGACGAGCTGCGCCGGATCGCGCTGCTCCGCCTCGAGCGCGTCCTCACCGCCGAGGTCTCCGCATGACCAGCGCCATCACCACCCACGTACTCGACACCGCGCTCGGCCGCCCGGCCGCCGGCGTCCCGGTCCGGCTCAGCCGGATCGATGTCGACGACACAGATCAATCGCCCGTCCTCGCCGACACCGTCACCGACGACGACGGCCGGGTGACCGACCTGGGACCCGATCAGGTCCCGGCCGGCACCTATCAGCTCCGGTTCGGCACCGCCGCCTACTACGCGGCGACCGGTCAGGAGTGCTTCTACCCGCAGGTCTCCGTCACCTTCGCGGTCACCGACCGGCGGCACCACCACGTGCCACTTCTGCTGAGCCCGTTCGCCTACTCCACCTATCGAGGGAGCTGACATGCCCATTCGTCTTGGACCCAACCAGTACGGCAAGGCCGAGAACCGCGTCGTACGCATCTACCGCGACACTCCTCGCCACCAGATCCGCGACCTCAACGTCTCGACCTCGCTGCGCGGCAGCTTCGACGACGCCCACACCAGCGGCGACCAGCAGGACGTACTGCCGACCGACACCCAGAAGAACACGGTCTTCGCCTACGCGAAGGAGATCGGCGTCGCCTCGATCGAGGAGTTCGCGCTGGCTCTGGCCGACCGCTACCTGGAGGCCTGCCCGGCCGCCGAGGGTGCCCGGGTCGAGGTCGACGAGTACGCCTGGGACCGGATCCAGGTCGATGGCGCCGGTCACGACCACTCCTTCGTGCGCTCGGGTGGCGGCGTACGGACCACCGTGGTCAATGTCGACGGCCGCGGTGCGGACCGGGTCGCCCATGTGGTGTCCGGCATCAAGGACCTAGTCGTGCTCAAGTCGACCGGCTCGGAGTTCCACGGCTTCCTCAAGGACGAGTACACGACCCTGCAGGAGACCACCGACCGGATCCTGGCGACCTCGCTCGTCGCCCGCTGGCGCTACACCGGAACGGAGGTCGACTGGGACAAGGCGTACGACTCCATCCGGGCCCTGCTGCTGCAGCGGTTCGCGGAGATCCACAGTCTCGCGCTGCAGCAGACCCTGAACGGGATGGGCACCTCGGTGCTCGAGCAGCACGGTGACGTCGCCGAGATCAAGTTCTCCGCGCCCAACAAGCACCACTTCCTCTCCGACCTCTCGCCCTTCGGCCTGGACAACCCCGGCGAGGTCTTCTTCGCCGCGGACCGGCCCTACGGCCTGATCGAAGCCTCGGTCGTACGCGACGAGGCCCCAGATGCCGGCAACGCCTGGCACGCCATCCCCGGATTCTGCTGAGGCCCGGCCATGCTTGGTCGTAGGAGGCAGGCAACCGCGTCGGCCCCGGCCTCGGCCCGTCCGGAGGACGAGCGGCATCCACCGGGCCAGCTCCTCGCCTACGGCACGCAGCACATCCTGACGATGTACGGCGGCGTGATCGCGCCGCCGCTCATCGTCGGGGGTGCCGCGGGTCTTTCCGGCACGGACCTGGCGCTGCTGGTGACCGCCGGTCTCTTCGTATCCGGCCTCGCGACGCTGCTGCAGACGCTCGGACTCGGGCCGTTCGGCAGTCGGCTGCCGATCGTGCAGGGCATCTCGTTCGCGAGCGTGTCGACGATGGTCACGATCGCCAGCGAGGACGGGCTGCGCCCGGTCTTCGGCGCGATCATCGTCGCCGGTCTGATCGGACTGGTGCTCTCCTCGTTCTTCGCCCAGCTGGTCAGGCTCTTCCCGGCCGTCGTCACCGGCACGATCATCACCGTCATCGGCCTCTCGCTGATGCCGGTCGCGTTCCGGTGGGCGATGGGCAACGACGCCTCCGCGCCGGACTACGGCTCGATGACGAACATCGCGTACGCCGGGCTGACGCTGCTCATCATCCTGGTGATCAGCCGGGTGTTCCAGGGGGCGATCTCCCGTCTCTCGATCCTCATCGGAATCGTCGTCGGGACGGTGATCGCGACGGTTGCCGGCCGGGCCGACTTCTCCTCGGTGGGCGATTCCGATCTGGTCGCGCTCCCGCCGGTCCTGCACTTCGGTGGCCCGACCTTCGAGGTCGGCGCGATCGTCTCCATGACGATCGTGGTGCTGGTGATCATGACGGAGACGACCGCGGACATCCTGGCGATCGGCGAGATCGTGGAGACCGACGTGGACACCAAGCGCGTCGCCCGCGGCCTCCGCGCCGACATGGCCGCCACGACGGTCGCCCCGCTGTTCGGTACGTTCCCGTGCAGCGCGTTCGCGCAGAATGTCGGGCTCGTGGCTCTGACCGGCGTCCGGAGTCGATATGTCGTGGCGACCGGTGGCCTCGTGCTGCTGCTCCTCGGATTGCTGCCGGTGGTCGGCGCGGTGGTGGCGGCGATCCCGTATCCCGTGCTCGGTGGTGCCGGCATCGTGCTGTTCGGCTCGGTCGCGGCATCTGGGATCCGTACGCTGTCCCGGGTCGACTACGAGGACAACCTCAACATGGTGATCGTCTCCGTCGCGATCGCCGTCGGGATCCTGCCGATCGCCGCCCCGACGTTCTGGGACGCGTTTCCCGAGTGGCTCGGCGTCATCATGCACTCCGGCATCAGCGCCACCGCCCTGGTCGCCGTCGTGCTCAACCTGCTGTTCAACGAGATCACCCTCGGCAACCGCTCCGGCGCCTCGGTCTTCGCCGCCTCCCAGGATTCTCGTGAGGGTTTCGGGGACCGGCTCGACGACGACATCGAACGGTCGTGAGGCCGAGTCGGCGTGATTTCGCGTCAGGATGCGCCGACTCGGCCTCCGGGGGTCAGCCGACGAGGTGGGGGTCGGGGGTGTTGACGAGGTCGCCCTCGATCCAGACGTTGCGTACGTCGGCGGGGGTGCCGAGGGCGAACATCTTGGCTAGGGCGTCGGCCGCGTCCGTGGCGTGGGCGAGGCCGACGGCGAGAGGGGTGCTGGGGGCGGGCTTGATCCACTGGGCGTCGAAGCGGTGGCCTACGGAGAAGTCGCCGACCGAGGTCCCGAGGCCGAGGGCCTCGGCGCCGGCGACCGTGGCCAGGCGGAGGAGGTGGGTGGGGGTCAAGGGGTGGCCGGCCTCGCCGAGGAGCTGCTGGGCGACGTACGCACTCAGGCCCTCCTTGAGCAGGGAGAACCCGGTGCCGGCGCCGACGTCGGAGCCCATCGCGACGCGTACGCCGTGCGCTCGGTGGCGGGCGAGGGGGAAGAGGCCGCTGCCGAGGGCGGCGTTGCTGGAGGGGCAGTGCGCGACCGCCGCGCCGCGCGACGCCAACAGAGCGAGCTCGGAGTCGGTCGGGTGCACGTTGTGCGCCAGGACGGTGCCGGGGCCGACCAGGCCGTGCCGGTCGTAGGAGGTCACGTAGTCGCAGCCGAAGAGCGCCTCGACGGTCTCGATCTCGCGGGTGTTCTCGTTGACGTGAGAGGTCAGCATCGCCCCCGGTACGGCACGCAGCACGTCGCCGCAGGCCGCGAGCAGGTCGTCGGTACATGACAGCGAGAACCGCGGGGTCACGGCGTAGCGGGCCCGGCCGACGCCGTGCCAGCGGGCCGCGAGCGCCAGCGACTCCTCCCGTGCCCGAGAAGGATCGGTGAACAGGTCCTCGCGGATGAGCCGGTCGCTGACCACGAGGCCGCTGGTGATCCGCAGCCCGACTCGCGCGGCCTCGGCGAAGACCGTGTCGACCGCGGGCGCGAAGTGGCTGCCGAAGACCAGTGCCGTGGTGGTGCCGGCGCCGACCAGGCCGCGTACGAAGTCGCTGGCCACGCCCTCGGCGTAGACGGGGTCGGCCAGGCGCGCCTCCTCGGGGAGAGCGGTCTGGTCGAGCCAGTCGAGCAGCGGCAGGCCGAGGCCGCCGATGACGCGTACCTGCGGGAAGTGCACATGGGTGTCGACGAATCCGGGCAGCACGAAGCCGCCGGAGAGGTCGACAACGTCCTCCTGGGGGTGCTGGCGGCTCAGGTCGGCGAACGATCCGCGGGCGCGGATCACGCCGTCGCGTACGAGCAGGGCGCCGTCCTGTTCGGCGCGGAGCTCGCCGCCGGAGAACGGGTCGGAGGGAGTGTCGAGGAAGGTTCCTCGGAAGAGCGTCATCGTGGGGTTCACCTTGGTTGTTGTTCGGATGGTGCGGGCTCGCCCGCGAAGATCTGGAGCAGCCGGGCCGCGACGCTGACCGCGATCGTGGCCGGTTCCTTGCCGCCGAGATCGGGAAGTCCGATGGGTGTGGTGATGCGGGCGATCGCCTCGGGGGCGTGGCCCTCGTCGGCGAGCTTGGCCCGGAACCGGCTCCACTTGGCGCTCGAGCCGATCAGCCCGATCGACCCGAGATGCCCGGCACGCAGAGCCGCGTCGCACAGGGCGGCGTCCTCGGCGTGGTCATGGGTCATGACCAGGACGTGGGTGCCCTCGGGCAGCTCGCCGATGACGAGCTCGGGCAGCACCGGCACCTGATGGATGTGGACGCCGGCGACGGCGTCGTCCAGCCCCCGCAGCTGCTCCGGCTCGAGCTGGGCGGTGCGGGAGTCGACCAGGTGCAGCTCGAGATCGTGGCGGGCGAGGATGCGCGCCAGCTCGAGCCCGACGTGGCCCATCCCGAAGATGGCCACGGACGGTACGACGGGCAGCGGCTCGAGCAGCAGCTCGACCTCGCCACCGCAGCACTGGACGCCGTGCTGGTAGGGCGCCTTGTCGGAGAGCGACACCTTCAGGCTCTCCGGGGTTTCCAGGCCGTCGGTCAGCATCGCCCGGGCGTGCTCGATCGCGACCGCCTCGAGGTTGCCGCCACCGACGGTCGCCCAGGTGTGGTCGGCCGAGACGACCATCTTCGCCCCGGCCTCGCGCGGCGAGTGGCCGCGTACGGACGTCAGGGTCACGAGTACGCCGGGAACGCGCTGCTCACGCAGCCGCTGGACGGCCTTCAGCCACTCCATGTCATCACCTCTCCCCGGCCATGGCCGGCTCGGCGCCGGGCTCGATCGCGGGTTCGACAGGCGTACGTGCTCGGTCGAGCGCCCAGTAGACGGCCTCCGGCGTTGCGGGGGAGGCCAGGTCGACGCTGGTGCCGGCCGGACCGAAGGCGGCGGCCGCCTCGCGCAGCGCCTCGCGGACCGAGAAGGCCAGCATCAGCGGGGGCTCGCCCACGGCCTTCGAGCCGTAGACGGCACCCTCCTCGTGGGCCTTCTCGAGCAGCTTCACCCGGAAGTCCTCGGGCATCTCGGAGAAGCTCGGCAGCTTGTACGTGCTCGCCGCCTGCGTCGCCAGCCGGCCCCGGTTGGGTCCGTCGGAGGTGTCCCAGCGCAGGTCCTCAAGAGTCAGCCAGCCAGCACCCTGGACGAAGCCGCCCTCGATCTGGCCGATGTCGATCAGCGGGCTCAGGCTGTCGCCGACGTCGTGGACGATGTCGACCCGCCGCAGCGTGTAAGCACCGGTGAAGCCGTCGACCTCGACCTCGGAGGCGGCCACCCCGTTGGCGAAGTACTTGAACGGCTCGCCCTGCATGACGTTGGGGTCCCAGTGCAGGCCCTCGGTGCGGTAGAAGCCGGCCGCCCACAGCTGCACCCGCTGGTGGTAGGCGGTGTTGACCAGCTCGTTCCAGCCGATCTCGCCGGAAGCGGGGGAGAGACCGCGGACGACGCCGTCGTCGAAACGTACGTCGCTGGGGCTGATCCCGAGACGACCGCCGGCGACCTGGGCGAGCCGCTCGCGGATCTGCTCGCAGGCATTCTTGATCGCGGCCCCGTTGAGGTCGGCGCCGGAGCTGGCCGCGGTCGCCGAGGTGTTGGGCACCTTGTCGGTGCGGGTGGGGGCGAGGCGTACGCGGGACAGGGGCAGGCCGAGCGCGGTCGCGGCCACCTGGAGCATCTTGGTGTGCAGGCCCTGGCCCATCTCGGTGCCACCGTGGTTGATCAGCACCGAGCCGTCCTTGTAGACGTGCACGAGGGCGCCGGCCTGGTTGAAGGCGGTGAGGTTGAACGAGATGCCGAACTTCACCGGCGTCATCGCCAGGCCCCGCTTGGTGTGCGGGTGCCGACTGTTGAAATCGGCGATCTCGGCCCGTCGCCGGGCCACCTCTCCGGACGAGGCGACCTGGTCCCAGCAGGCCGCCAGCCGGTCGGCCTGGCGCACGGGCTGGCCGTACGGCGTGGTCTGGTTCTGCTGATAGAAGTTGCGGCGGCGCAGCTCGAGCGGTTCGATGCCGAGCAGCGGGGCGCACCGGCCGAGCAGGTCCTCCATGACGAGCATGCCCTGCGGTCCGCCGAAGCCGCGGAAGGCGGTCTGCGAGGTCTTGTTGGTACGCGCCACCCGGCCGTCGACGCGGATGTCGGGCACCCAGTAGGCGTTGTCGATGTGGCACAGCGCGCGGGCCAGCACCGGCTCGGAGAGGTCGAGGCTCCAGCCGCCGTCGGCGGTGAGCGTGGCCTCGAGCCCGAGGATGTGGCCATCGTCGTCGAACCCGACGCGCCAGGTGCTGTGGAAGCCGTGACGCTTGCCGGACATGGTGATGTCCTGGGTGCGGTTGAGGCGCAGTCGCACGGGCCGCCCGGTCAACCGGGCGCCCAGCGCGGCGATGGCCGCGTAGCCGTGCGGCTGCATCTCCTTGCCGCCGAACGCGCCGCCCATCCGGAGGCACTGGACGGTGACCTCGTGGCTGGGGACGCCGAGCACGTGGGCGACGATCTCCTGGGTCTCGGAGGGGTGCTGGGTGCTGCTGTGCACCAGCACCTGGCCGCCCTCGTCGACCAAGGCCAGCGAGGCGTGGGTCTCGAGGTAGAAGTGCTCCTGGCCGGCGAACTCGAACTCGCCCTCGAAGACATGGACGGCGTTCTCCAGGGCCGCCGTGACGTCGCCGCGTTCGAGGTTGCGCGGGGTGCCCTGGAAGCTCTCCGCCGCGATCGCCTCGGTCACGGTGACCAGCGAGGGCAGCGGCTCGTAGTCGACCTCGACCGCGGCCGCGCCCAGCCGGGCGGCCTCCTGGGTCTCGCCCAGCACCCAGCACACCGCGTGGCCGTGGAACATCACCTCGGTCGGGAAGAGCGGCTCGTCGTGCTTGACGCCGGCGTCGTTGATGCCGGGTACGTCCTCAGCGGTGAGCACGCGGACGACGCCGGGCACGTCGTAGGCGGGGGCGGGCCGCAGCGCGGTGACCAGGGCGTGCGTGTGTGGCGCCTGGACCGGCCAGGCGTGCAGCGTGCCGGCGATCCGCCCGACCAGGTCGTCGGTGTAGAGCGCCTCGCCGGTGACGTGGAGCGCGGCGCTCTCGTGGGGCAGCGGGATCCCGACGATCGGGTTCTCAGGGCGTTCGGACAGGGCGCTCATGCCGGCACCTCCTGACGGTCGGTATGGGTCTCGGGATGGTTGTGGAACAGGCGCAGCAGGGACTGCCCGAGCATCGCCGAGCGGTAGGACGCGCTGGCGCGGTGGTCGTCCATCGGTGTGCCCTCGCCGGCCAGGACGGCCGCGGTGCGACGTACGGTCTCCTCGGTCCAGGGCTGCCCAACGAGCGCGTCCTCGGTGGCGACGGCCCGCAAGGGTGTCGCGGCGACGCCGCCGAGGCCGATCCGGGCGCGGATCACGGTGCCGTCGGCGATCTCGAGCGCGTAGCCCACGGCCACGCTGGAGATGTCGTCGAAGCGGCGCTTGGCGATCTTGTGGAAGCCGACGAGCGGGGCCAGCGGCAGAGGGAGCCGTACGCTGCGGATCAGCTCATCTGCGGCGAGGACCGTCTCCCGGTAGCCGGTGAAGTAGTCGGCCAGCGCGACGACCCGCTCGCCGCGCGGCGATGCCAGGACGACCTCTGCGTCGAGCGCGAGCAGTGCGGGCGGGGCGTCGCCGATGGGTGAGGCGGTGCCGATGTTGCCGCCGAGCGTTGCGCCGTTGCGGATCAGCCGCGAGGCGAACTGCGGGAACAGCTCGGCCAGCAGCGGGACCCGGCCGTTGAGCTTGCGCTCGATCTCGGTCAGCGTGAGGGCCGCGCCGATCTCGACATGGCCGGTGCGGAAGGAGAGCTCGCGCAGCTCGGGCAGCCGGTCCACCGCGACGACCAGCGGCGCCCGGCGGCCGCGGAGGTTGACCTCCACACCCCAGTCGGTCGAGCCGGCCACGACCTGCGCCTCCGGCCATTCGGTGATCACGTCGAGCGCCTCGGTGAGCGTCTCGGGGCGTACGAACTCGGCCCCGTCGACGGCGATCCGGGTCGGTCGGACCTCGGGCGGCGGCTGCTGCTGGCGCGCCGCAAAGGTGTCGTCGGCCTCGGGTGCGCCGAGGGCGTAGGCGGCGTCGCGGATCGGGCGGTAGCCGGTGCAGCGGCACAGATTGCCGCTCAGAGCGTGCAGGTCGACCCCGTTCGGGCCGTGCTCGTGATCGCACGGCTCGGCCTCGGCGTCGGCGGCACGTCCGGGGCGGTAGTACTCCGCGGCGAGGCTGCAGACGAAGCCCGGCGTGCAGTAGCCGCACTGCGACCCGCCGCGTACGGCGAGCTCCTGCTGGACCGGGTGGAGGTCGCCGCTGGTGCCGAGCCCCTCGCTGGTGACGACCTCTTGACCGTCGAGCGCGGCGACGGGGACGAGGCAGGCGTTGATCGACGTCCACTCGGTCGGCGAGCTGGTGCCGGGGCGCGCGACCAGGATCGAGCAGGCGCCGCACTCGCCCTCGGCGCAGCCCTCCTTGGCACCGGTGAGGCCGCGGCCGCGCAGCCAGTCGAGGGTGGTGGTGTGGGTGGCGACCCCGGTCAGGGGCACCTGGTCCCCGTTGACCGTGACACAGGGGGCGCTGGTTTTGGTCATGGCTGGCTCCGGATCGGGTTGCGGGTGCGGGCGCTGTGGATCGGGTTGGCGTCACGCAGGAAGTCATCGAAGCGGTGGCCGGCGATCTTGGCGATCTCGATCAGCGCGGCGGCGTGCTCCTGCCGTTCGCAGTTGCCGAGCCGCGACCGGCCCTCGGCGAGGATCCGGTCGAGCGAGTCGGAGTCGCGTACGGAGATGACCAGGGGGAAGCCGAACCGCTCGTGGTAGGCGTCGGTGAGCGAGGCCAGCGTCTCCTGGTCCGGCTCGGCCAGGTGGGTCAGGCCGCGCGAGGACTGGTCGCGCAGCGACTCCTCGCCGACCATCCCGTCCGAGACCAGGCGCGAACCGAGCTCGGGGTAGGCCTCGATCAGCTCGCGCTGCTCCTCGACGGAGCCGCTGAAGAGGGCGTCCTGGAACGCGCGCCGCAGGGCGTGCGTGTCGGCGAACGGACGCTGCTCCCAGGCCCGCTCCACCATCCACCGCGGCCCCTGGAAGAGCCCGTCGAA
The DNA here is from genome assembly GCF_042719275.1 of Nocardioides sp. NPDC058538. Classification (NCBI taxonomy): domain Bacteria; kingdom Bacillati; phylum Actinomycetota; class Actinomycetes; order Propionibacteriales; family Nocardioidaceae; genus Nocardioides; species Nocardioides sp. NPDC058538. The sequence continues at coordinate 33,023 of NZ_JBHXNY010000040.1, forward strand.
CGTCTCCACGAACTCCGTACGCCCCATCTGGTTGACCTGGTCGAGCCGGACGCCCTCGCCGGGCTGACCGGCGACGGCGGGGCCGTAGTCCGGACCGACGTGGTGGAACAGGATGTTGAGCAGGATCGCGGTGAGGCTGCCGAGGGTGATGCCGCTGCCGAAGATGATCTCGGCCCAGTCCGGGACGGCCTGGGCGACCTGGGGCTGCGCGGTGACGTACATCGCCAGGCCGACGCTGGTCGCCACGATCACCACGTTGCGGTGGTCGTGGAAGTCGACCTTGCTGAGTGTCTGGAAGCCGACCACTGCGACGGTCGCGAACATGGCCAGGGCGGCGCCGCCGAGTACCGGGTGCGGGATGCCGGCGACGATCGCGCCGACCTTGGGCAGCAGCCCGATCAGGACCATGATCAGGCCCGCCGTGGCGACCACCCAGCGGCTCTTGACCCGGGTCAGCCGGACGAGGCCGACGTTCTCGGCGAAGCAGGTGTAGGGGAAGGAGTTGAAGACGCCGCCGATGGTGGTGGCCAGGCCATCAGCGCGCAGGGCTCGGGCGATGTCGGTGCGGCCGATCCGCTTCTCCACGATCTCGCCGGTGGCGAAGACGTCACCGGTGGTCTCGACGGCGGTGATCAGCATGACGACGATCATCGACACGATCGCGGCGGCGGAGAACTGTGGCCAGCCGAAGTGGAACGGGGTGGTCACCCCGACCCAGTCGGAGCCGGCGACCGCGTCGAAGTGGGCGTCCCCGAGGGCCCAGGCGACCAGGGTGCCGACGACCAGGCCGACGAGCACGGCGACGGTGGCCATGAAGCCCTTGAACACCCGCTGGATGATCACGATCAGGGCCAGGGTGCCCAGGGCGTACGCCAGGTTGCGCCCGCTGGTGGGATCCGAGGTCGGGCCGGCGCCACCGGTCGCGTCCGCGGCAGCGACGGGGAGCAGCGCGATGCCGATGATGGTGATCACCGAGCCCGTCACGACCGGCGGGAAGAACCGGATCAGCCGGCTGAAGTAGGGGGCGATGAAGAAGGTCGCCAGACCCGCGACGATCACCGCGCCATAGATGACGAGCAGGCCGTCGGTGCCGCCGCCCGCCGCGAGCCCGATCGCGATCATCGGCGAGACGGCGGTGAAGGTGACGCCCTGCAGCAGCGGCAGGCGTACGCCGACCTTCCAGAAGCCGACCGACTGGATGATCGAGGCGATGCCGCAGGTGAACAGGTCGGCGTTGATCAGGTGGATCAGCTCCTGCTGGCTCAACCCGATCGAGTTGGCGAGCAGGATCGGGACGATCACCGCCCCGGCGTAGAACGCGAGCACGTGCTGGAGGCCGTAGACGGCGAGCTTGGGCGCCGGGAGCACCTCGTCGACGGGGTGAATGGGGCGGCCACCGTCCTTCTTCTGGGGCCGGATCGACCTCAGGACTGCTCTCGCGTTCATCCTCACACCTTTCTCGGGGGCGCCCTCGGTGGGCAGGTGAGCTGTGACTTACCCCACAGCCTGGTCTCTCGGGCCCCCGAGCGGCACCCGCCGATCATCCGAAGATGAGGTCACCGCGGATACGGCCTTTGTGTGATGCTCCAGAATGACGTACGGCCGGTTTCCGTGTGGTTTCCGTGGCGTGAAACACGGCTCTGGGATCGCGTGTAACACGCTGTTCGTAGGACTTTCCGGTCGTTCCAATAGGGCGAGTAGTCCTACGAACGACGTGTTACACGGCGGCGGCCCAGCGCGTTGCGAGCTGGTTCACAGCGATCTGAGGGCGAGGAAGACGTCGACCCGGTCCTCCATCGTGGTCAGATCACGCCCGGTCAGCTCCTCGACACGGGAGATCCGGTAGCGCACGCTGTTGACGTGGAGATGGAGCGACTCGGCCGTACGCGTCCACGACCCGGCGTACGTCAGGAACCGGTCGAGCGTCGGCACCAGGTCGCTGCCGGTGCGCTGGTCGTGATCGAGGACGGGGCCGAGGACTCGCTGCGCGTAGGTGCGGCGGATGTCGTCTGGGACGGTGGCGAGCAGCAGTACGTGCGAGGTGACCTCCTCCGAGCTGGACAGCGCCACCGCGCCGCCCCCGGAGCGGGCGACCCGGTGTGCGAACCGGGCCTCCTCGAGCGCCCCTGCCAGCGCGTCGACGCCGCTCTCGCCACTCAGCCCGACCGACAGCGAGCCGCGGACCAGGGCCGGCGCCAGCCGGGTCAGGGAGCGGCGCAGCTGGTCGGTGAGGTCCGGGCGGGACGGAAGGAAGGCGACGGCGCAGCCGTCCCGCGCGCTCGCGACCACCGACGGCCCCAGGCCGAGAGCCACGTCCTCGAGCACCGCGGCCACCGCGTCCGGCGGGCCGCCGGGCCCGAGCTCGGCCACGGCGAGCACGAGCGGACGCTCCGGATCGAGCCCGGACTGGCGTAGCCCGGTCGCGATCTCGGCAGGTGAGGCACCGGCCTCCAGGTGGGCGAGGGTTGCCGCCGCGAGCGGCCGCCGGACCCGAAATCCCTCGTCGCGTCGAGAGCGATCCAGTGCCGTGATGGCGCCGAACTCGTGGACCATGTCGAGGTCCTCACGCGGCCAGGTGGTGTGGTCGCCCTCGACCGCGACGGTCCATCCGGTGAGGCGGTCGGCCAAGCCCGATCCGATGGGGAACAGGGAGTAGCTGCGGTCGCCCAACTCGGCCACGGCGGGCAGCAGGTGGGCGGTCAGGAAGCGGCGGGTCAGGGCGTCGACCGTCTCCGGATCGAGCTCCCCGGGTCCAGGTACGACATGGCGCCCGCTCGCGGTGAGCACCCGGCACGCGTGGCCGATCTCGGAGGTCACCCGGGCGGCGAGCTCGTCGAGACTGCGGCCTGAGGCGATGGCGGAGAGGAGCTGGCGCTGGCGGGCCAGGCTGGCCGACATCCGGGCGCTCTCGCCGGCGGCGCCGGCGGCCGCGACGTACTCGGTCACGTCGGCGAACGCCACATCCCCGGGCACCTCCACCAGAGCGACCTGATGGCGGTGACAGGCGTCGACGAGGTCCTCGGGAACCGCGCCGAGCAGGGCCGCTCCGGCCAGCAGACACGCCGCGCCGCCCTCCGCGATCGAGGACACGAACGTCTCGCTGTCCTCCGGTCCGCGGCGCCAGACCAGACCGGTGAGCACGAGCTCGCCGCCGTTCAGATAGCGGCCCGGCTCGAGCAGGTCGATCGTGATCGTGCGCCCCACCGGACGCTCGAGCGAGCCCTCGGGCGCGTGCAGGAGTCGCAGGCCCAGGCTGGGCGTATCCAACAGCTCTGCAAGTAGCACGGTGCCTCCACCGGTCGGCCGGTCCAATTCGGCCGCGCCTTGGAGGAAGGTACAACGCCCGCGCATGTGCACGGGAGGCCCGTTGTCGTTTCTTCACCACTTTGCGGGCAAGTTCTGCTCGGGGTTGACGTGACTCCGCTCACATCCTTATATTTCGAATGTCAGAAATCAAATTCCGCAATACGGAAGGAACGGTGTGATGAACCACCAGCTCCGGTACGAGGTGAACTGCTCGATCCTGTTCACCGAGCTCCCGCTGCTCGAGCGCCCCGCAGCGGTGAAGGCCGCCGGCTTCGACGCGGTGGAGTTCTGGTGGCCGTTCGCCGAGGCGGTGCCGTCCGACCAGGACGTCGACGCTTTCGTCGCTGCCGTGCAGGACGCCGGGGCGCACCTGGTCGGCCTCAACTTCTTCGCCGGCGACATGCCCGCCGGTGACCGCGGTCTGGTCTCGTGGCCGGCCCGGTCGGCGGAGTTCCGCGACAACATCGACGTCACGATCGGCATCGGTGAGCGGCTCGGCTGCACGGCGTTCAACGCCCTCTACGGCAACCGCGTCGACGGCGTCGCCCCCGAGGCGCAGGACGAGCTCGGCGCCGAGAACCTCGCGTTGGCCGCCCGCGCGGCAGCCCGCATCGGCGGCACCGTGCTCGTCGAGCCGGTCAGCGGTGCCGACCGCTATCCGCTGCTCACCGCCGCCGACGCGATCGCGGCGATCGACCGAGCCGGCGAGGCCAACATCGGCCTGCTCGCCGACCTCTACCACCTCGCCGTGAACGGCGACGACGTCGACGCGGTGATCGCCGCGTACGCCGCTCGTATCGCTCACGTCCAGATCGCCGACGCCCCGGGGCGCAACGAGCCCGGCACCGGCGAGCTCCCGCTCGAGCGGCAGCTCGCCGCGCTCGAGGCGGCCGGGTACGCCGGCTGGGTCGGGCTGGAGTACAAGCCCGCCAGGACCTCGGCCGAGAGCTTCGACTGGCTGCCGCGCGAGCGGCGGGCCACCGCCACCGCCATCCACTGACGACCCCTTAGGAGGGAACATCATGACCAACATCGCCTTCATCGGCCTCGGCATCATGGGCAGCCCGATGGCCGCCCACCTCGTGGACGCCGGTCACACCGTCGCGGGCTTCGACCACAGCCCCGAGCGCACCCAGGCCCTGGCCACGGCCGGCGGCCGCGCTGCCACCTCGACCGCCGACGCCTGCCGCGACGCCGACGTCGTCTGCGTCATGGTCCCGGACTCGCCCCAGGTCGAGGAGGTCCTCACCGCCGAGGGTGGCGTCTTCGAGACCGCCCCGGCCGGCGCGCTGATCATCGACTTCTCCAGCATCCGGCCCGACGTGAGCGCCGCGCTCGCCGAGCAGGCCGCTGCCCGGGGCTTCCGCATCCTCGACGCCCCGGTCTCCGGTGGCGAAGCCGGTGCGAAGAACGCGGCACTCTCGATCATGGTCGGCGGCGCGGCCGACGACTTCGCCACCGCGAAGCCGCTCTTCGACGCCGTCGGCAAGACCATCGTCCACGTCGGCCCGAGCGGCGCCGGCCAGACGGTCAAGGCGGCCAACCAGCTCATCGTCGCCGCCAACATCCAGGCGCTCTCGGAGGCGGTCGTCTTCCTCGAGGCGTACGGCGTCGACACGAAGGCCGCTCTCGAGGTGCTCGGTGGCGGGCTCGCGGGTTCGAGCGTGCTCAACCAGAAGAAGGAGAACATGCTGACCCGCTCCTTCCAGCCCGGCTTCCGGATCGACCTGCACCACAAGGACATGGGGATCGTCACCTCCGCCGCCCGTGAGGCCGGCGTCGTGGTCCCGCTCGGTTCGCTGGTCGCCCAGCTGATGGCGAGCGCCCGGGTCAACGGCGACGGCGGCCTGGACCACTCCGCCCTGCTGCGGGGCGTCGAGCGGCTGAGCGGCTCCGTCACGAAGGGGGAGAACTGACATGGCACGCATGCGCGCGGTCGACGCCGCCGTCCTGATCCTGGAGAAGGAGGGCGCGACCCAGCTGTTCGGCCTCCCCGGTGCCGCGATCAACCCCTTCTACAGCGCGATGCGTGCGCACGGTGGGCTCAACCACGTGCTCGCCCGTCACGTCGAGGCGGCCTCGCACATGGCCGAGGGATACACCCGGGCCAAGGCCGGCAACATCGGCGTCTGCATCGGCACCTCCGGTCCGGCCGGCACCGACATGGTCACCGGGCTCTACTCCGCCTCCGCCGACTCGATCCCGATCCTGTGCATCACCGGCCAGGCTCCGGTCGCGAAGCTCCACAAGGAGGACTTCCAGGCGGTCGACATCGCCGCCATCGCCGGACCACTCACCAAGATGGCGGTCACCGTGATGGAGCCCGCCCAGGTTCCGGGCACCTTCCAGAAGGCCTTCCGGCTGATGCGCGAGGGGCGTCCCGGCCCGGTCCTGGTCGACCTGCCGCTCGACGTCCAGCTGGCCGAGATCGACTTCGACGTCGAGACGTACGAGCCCTTGCCGATCGCCAGGCCGGCGGCCAGCCGTGCCCAGGCGGAGAAGGCGCTGGCGATGATGCTCGAGGCGGAGCGCCCGCTGATCGTCGCGGGTGGTGGCGTGATCAACGCCGACGCCGCCGACCTGCTCGTCGAGCTCGCCGAGGTCACCGGGGTTCCCGTCGTCCCCACGCTCATGGGCTGGGGCGCGATCCCGGACGACCACACGCTCAACGCGGGCATGGTCGGCCTGCAGACGTCCCACCGCTACGGCAACGCGACCATGCTGACCAGCGACTTCGTGCTCGGCATCGGCAACCGGTGGGCCAACCGCCACACCGGCTCGGTCGAGACCTACACCCGCGGACGTACGTTCGTGCACATCGACATCGAACCGACCCAGATCGGCCGGGTCTTCGCGGCGGACTACTCGATCGTCTCCGACGCCCACGCGGCGCTCGAGGTGCTCGTCGAGGTCGCGAAGGAGTGGGCGGCGGACGGGAAGAACCCGGACCGGACCGCCTGGGCCGAGGAGTGCGCCGAGCGCAAGCGGACCCTGCAGCGCAAGACCCACTTCGACAACGTCCCGATCAAGCCGCAGCGGGTCTACGAGGAGATGAACCGGGCTTTCGGGGCCGACACCCGCTACGTCACCACGATCGGTCTGTCCCAGATCCAGGCGGCCCAGCTGCTGCACGTCTACAAGCCGCGGCACTGGATCAACGCCGGCCAGGCCGGCCCGCTCGGCTGGACCCTGCCGGCCGCCCTCGGGGTCGCGACCGCCGTCCCCGACGACCAGGTCGTCGCGCTCTCGGGCGACTACGACTTCCAGTTCCTGATCGAGGAGCTGGCGGTCGGCGCCCAGTTCAACATCCCCTACATCCACGTGGTCGTGAACAACTCCTACCTCGGCCTGATCCGCCAGGCCCAGCGCGGGTTCGAGATGGACTACTGCGTGGAGCTCGCCTTCGACAACGTCAACAGCCCGGAGCTCGAGGGCTACGGCGTCGACCACCTCAAGGTCGCCGAGGGGCTGGGCTGCAAGGCGATCCGGGTGACCGACCCTGCCGATCTGGGTGCCGCCTTCGAGAAGGCCAAGGCGCTTCAGGCGGAGTATCGCGTGCCGGTGCTGGTCGAGGTCATCCTCGAGCGCGTCACCAACGTCTCGATGGGCGTCGAGATCGACGGCGTCGTCGAGTTCGAGGAGCTCGCCGAGCGTGGCGAGCACGCCCCGACCGCGCTCGTCCCGCTGGACTGAGGGCGGCATCCCGTGGTCCGAGTGCTGGTCGCCTCCGACAAGTTCAAGGGGTCGCTCACCGCTGCCGAGGTCGCCGCGGCGGTGAGCGCCGGGCTCCGCCGGAGGAGTCCCGGCGTGGTCGTCGACGCGATCCCGGTCGCTGACGGTGGCGACGGCACCCTGGCGGCGGCCGAGTCCGCCGGGTTCGTCCTCGTCCCGGTCCGCGTGACCGGTCCGACGGGTGAGCCGGTCGAGACGGCGTACGCCCGTCGCGACGGAGTCGCGGTCGTCGAGCTCGCCGACGCTTCCGGGTTGGCGCGGCTGCCGGGTGTGCCGGATCCGATGCGGGCCTCCAGCATCGGGGCCGGGCAGGCGATGGCGGCCGCGATCGATGCGGGCTGTCGCCGGATCGTGCTCGGGATCGGCGGCAGCGCCAGCACCGACGGGGGAGCGGGTCTGCTCTGCGGGCTCGGCGCCAGGCTGTTCACCGTCGCCGGGGACCCGGTGGGTCCGGGTGGAGCCGGGCTCGAGGAGGTCGCCCGGATCGAGGTCGACGAGCTGCGGCGGCGCCTCGACGGGGTCTCGGTCACGGTCGCGTGCGACGTCGACAACCCGCTCACCGGCCCTACCGGGGCGGCTGCGGTCTACGGCCCGCAGAAAGGGGCCGATGTGGACCAGGTACGACGGCTGGACGCCGCGCTCGGCCGCTGGGCATCTCTGGTGGCGTCGTTCACCGGGACCGATCTCCGTGGTCACCCCGGCGCCGGAGCGGCCGGCGGTGTCGGCTTCGCCGCACTCGCCCTGCTCGGCGCGGAGCTGCGATCGGGCATCGAGCTCGTCCTCGAGCTGGTCGACTTCGCCGCCGGGCTGGAAGGCGCGGACCTCGTCGTCACCGGCGAGGGCGCGCTCGACGAGCAGACCCTCAATGGCAAGGCCCCGGCCGGTGTCGCCGCCGCGGCCGCACGCGCGGGTGTCCCTGTCGTGGCGGTCTGCGGGGTCAACCATCTCGACCACGATCGGCTGCAGGCGGCCGGGATCGGGGCTGCGTACGCCTTGACGGACATCGAGCCCGATCGGCAGCGCTGCCTGACCGAGGGCGCTGCCCTGCTCGAGCAGATCGCCGAGCGGATCGCCGCCGACCATCTCATCAAGGAGGACGCATGAGCGGCCAGCGGAATGTTCACCGAGGTAACTCGGTGAGCGCCCACCTCCTTCGTGGAATTCCGCGAGGGGAGTGCATCGAGACCGAGGCAACTCGGTCAGCATCCGAGGAGACCGCGGCAGCGGCCAGCGGAATGTTCACCGAGGTAACTCGGTGAGCGCCCACCTCCTTCGTGGAGCTCCGCGAGGGGAGTGCATCGAGACCGAGGTAACTCGGTCAGCATCCGAGGAGGACGCATGAGACTGCTGAGTGTGGGCCCGCCGGGCCAGGAGCGGCCCGCGGCCCTCGACGACCAGGACGTACTGCGGGATCTGTCGGCCGTCGTGCCGACGATCGACGGCGACCTGCTCGGTGACCCGGTGCGGCTCAGGTTGATCCAAGACCTGATCGCCTCGGGCCGCCTCCCCACCGTCGCCGACGGCACCCGGATCGGACCGCCGGTGGCCCGGCCGGGCAAGGTCGTCGGGATCGGACTCAACTACGAGGACCACGCCGAAGAGGCTGGAGTCGCGATCCCGGACGAGCCGGTCGTCTTCCTCAAGCCCTCGACATCTGTCGTCGGGCCCTACGACGCGATCGAGCTGCCGCCGGGGTCGACGATGACCGACTACGAGGTCGAGCTGGGCGTGGTGATCGGGCGCCGGCTGTCCCGGTGCAGAGACCGGCGGCAGGCCCTGGCCGCGGTCGGCGGCTACCTCACGGCCGACGACGTCAGCGAGCGCGCGCGGATCGCGGCCGGGCCGACGTGGGCGAAGGGGAAGTGTGCCGACACCTTCACCCCGATCGGTCCGTGGCTGGTCACGCCCGACGCCGTCGGCGACCCGCAGGCCCTCGGCTTGGAGCTCTTGGTCGACGGCGAGCGGAGACAGCAAGGGACGACCGCCCGGATGGCCTACGGCGTCGGTGAGCTCCTCGCCTTCCTCAGTACGCTGATGACACTCGAGCCCGGCGACCTGGTACTGACCGGGACACCTGGCGGGGTCGCAGCGTTGCGGCCCGAGCCCCGACCCTTCCTGCGGGAGGGGCAGGTGGTGGAGGCCGAGGTGACTGGCCTCGGCCGCCAGCGGACGCGGGTGGTGGCAGTCGATGAGGCGGAGGTGAGGGTGTGAGTCGAGATCTCGATATCGTCATCCGGGCGGCACGGATGGTGACCCCCGAGGGCGAGCGAGCCGGAGCCGTCGGAGTCCGCGACGGCGCGATCGTCGCGGTGGCGCCGATCGCGGAGGACCTGGCCGCGGCCCGGGTGGTCGAGCTCGCCGACGACGAGGTGCTGATGCCCGGGGTCGTCGACGCGCACGTGCACGTCAACGACCCGGGGCGGACCGAGTGGGAGGGCTTCGCCTCGGCGACCCGTGCCGCGGCCGCCGGCGGGGTCACCACGATCGTGGACATGCCGCTCAACAGCATCCCGCCCACCTGCGACCTCCCGGCCCTCGACCTCAAGCACAAGACCGCAGCGAGCCAGGCCTTCGTCGACGTCGGCTTCTGGGGCGGTGCCATCCCCGGCAACCTCGCCGAGCTGCGGCCTCTGCACGAGGCGGGCGTCTCCGGGTTCAAGTGCTTCCTGCTGCACTCGGGGGTCGACGAGTTCCCGCCGCTCGACGCCGAGCAGCTCGAGCTCGCGATGCGGGAGATCGCGACCTTCGACGGTCTGCTGATCGTCCACGCCGAGGACGCCCACGCGATCGAGCATGCGCCGGAGGCAGCGGGCGGGGCGTACGAAAGATTCCTCCACAGCCGGCCCCGCGGGGCGGAGAACCTCGCCACCGCCCAGGTGATCGAGCTGGCCCGGTGGACCGGCTGCCGCGTCCACATCCTGCACGTCTCCAGCTCCGACGTGCTCGCGATGCTGGCCTCGGCCCGCCGCGACGGGGTCCCGGTCACGGCGGAGACCTGCCCGCACTACCTGACCTTCGCCGCGGAGGAGATCCCCGACGGCGCGACGCAGTACAAGTGCTGCCCGCCGATCCGGGAGGCGGCCAATCGCGAGCTGCTCTGGAACGGCCTGCGTGAAGGCGTCATCGACATGGTCGTCACCGACCACTCGCCCTCGACGCCCGACTTGAAGGCCCTAGACACCGGTGACTTCGGGGTCGCCTGGGGCGGCATCTCGTCGCTCCAGCTCGGGCTGTCGGCGGTCTGGACCGAGGCAAGGAGCCGCGGCTTCACCCTCACCGACGTCGCCCGCTGGATGTCCGAGGCTCCAGCACGTCATGCCGGGCTGAGCCGCAAGGGGCGGATCGAGGTCGACCACGACGCCGACTTCTGCGTCCTCGCCCCCGACGACTCCTACGTGGTCGATGCCGCGAAGCTCCATCACAAGAACGCCGTCACGCCCTACCACGGTCGATCGCTCGCAGGCGTCGTCCGCGAGACCTGGCTGCGTGGCGAGAAGATCGACATCGAGGCCGCGCCCCAGGGCCGGCTGCTCACCCGAGTCACCCGAGAAGGAGCCCGACCATGAGCGCAGCACACAACCCTTCTGGCCGCTACTACGCCCCGACCGGCGGCCACCCGTCGCAGCGTGAGCTGACCACCGACCGGGCCGTCTTCACCGAGGCGTACGCCGTGCTCCCTCGTGGCACCATGCGCGACATCGTCACCAGCAAGCTCCCGTTCTGGGAGGGCACCCGACTGTGGGTGATCGCCCGCCCGCTCTCGGGGTTCGCCGAGACCTTCTCGCAGTACATCGTCGAGGTCTCGCCCGGCGGCGGCAGCGACAAGCCCGAGCTCGACCCGGGCGCGGAGGGTGTCCTGTTCGTGGTCGAGGGCGCGCTGACGCTCTCGGTCGAGGGCGAGAAGCACGACCTCACCCCCGGCGGCTACGCCTTCCTCCCGCCCAGCTCCACATGGACGCTGCACAACGCCAGCGACCAGGTCGCCCGCTTCCACTGGATCCGCAAGGCGTACCAGCGGGTCGAGGGAATCGCGGTACCGGACGCATTCGTCACCAACGAGGTCGACGTGCCCGGCGGCGAGATGCCGGGCACCAACGGTGCCTGGAAGACCCAGCGCTTCGTCGACCCCGATGACGTACGCCACGACATGCACGTCAACATCGTCAGCTTCGAGCCGGGCGGCACGATCCCGTTCCCGGAGACGCACGTGATGGAGCACGGGCTCTACGTCCTCGAGGGCAAGGCCGTCTACCTGCTCAACAAGGACTGGGTGGAGGTGCAGGAGGGCGACTTCATGTGGCTGCGGGCCTTCTGTCCGCAGGCCTGCTACGCCGGTGGTCCCGACAGGTTCCGCTACCTGCTCTACAAGGACGTCAACCGCCACGCTCAGCTGAGCCGGCAGTTCACCTGATGCCGGTCGCGGTCGTCACCGGTGCCGGGTCCGGACTGGGCAGAGTGATCGCCCAGGCGCTGGACGGCGCCGGCTTCCAGGTCGCCCTGCTCGGCCGCACCAAGGCCGCGCTCGAGGAGACCGCGTCGATGATGGCGCGGTCCCTCGTGCTGCCGACCGACGTCGCCGACGCCGGTGAGGTGGAGGCCGCCTTCGCCGCCGTCGTCGGGATGTGGGGCCGCGTGGACCTGCTGGTCAACAACGCCGGCACCTTCGGACCGAGTGGTGACGTCGACGAGGTCCCGCCGGAGGAGTTCGCCGCGACGCTGGCCGTCAACGTCACCGGCTCCTTCCTCTGCGCCCGCGAGGCTTTCGCCCAGATGAAGCGGCAGGACCCGCGGGGCGGGCGGATCATCAACAACGGCTCGATCTCCGCGCACGTGCCCCGCCCCGGCAGCGCGGTCTACACCACCTCGAAGCACGCGATCACCGGCCTCACCCGCGCCCTGGCCCTCGACGGTCGCGCCCACGACATCGCCGTCGGCCAGATCGACATCGGCAACGCGGCCACCGAGATGACCGCCGGGATCGCCGTCGGCGCCCGCCAGGCCGACGGCGCCGTACGCCCCGAGCCGACCTTCGACCCCCAGCACGTCGCCGACGCGGTCGTCGCCATGGCCCAGCTCCCGCTCGGCGTCAGCGTGCCCACGATGACCATTCTCGCGACCGGGATGCCGTACGCCGGCCGCGGCTGACCGGCTTTGGGCTCCTCAAAGACTGACCCAATAGCGCCGGACCTGGTTGGCGCCGTGACTCACGGTGCCCTCCAGAAGCCCGCCGCAGCCCTCGATCGTCTTGATCGAGGCGACGTTGTCGTCGGCGCAGACAAGGAGGAGACGCTCCAGACCGGCCGTGCGTCCATGTCGGCGGATCTCAGCGAGTGCCCAGCTCGCGAGCCCTCGTCGTCGGGCTGACGGTCGGATGCCGTAACCCACATGCCCGGTTCGAAGCACCTGATCGCTGTTGGTCGTACGCAGCACGATGCCGCCGACGACCACGTCTCGGTCGACGATCCACCAGAAGAGCGCCGGTCTGGCACGGATCCGGTCCACCCAGGCGGCGAAACCGCTCGCGCTCTCAACGTCATCGCCAGGGGCGAGGCCGAAACCGTCCTCGTGGACTCCAGGGCCCCATTCCCGATGGCACTCGAGCCACGCATCTCGCAGTGCGGGGTCGGGCGCAACCAGTTCGACCACTGACCCATCGTAGGCAACATGTGCTGGTCTGAACCGGTGGATGAGTGTCTGTCTGGTCCCGTGTCCGGGTGCCAGCACGGGTGGGGCCGATACGGTGTTTGGGTTGGGAGATTTAGAAGCAGGGTGCCTGGGCGGGTGCCATTTACCTGTCTTGCGGACTTCCAGCAGCGGTCTGGCTTTGGGATTGGGATATCTGTCCCTGATTGGGTTTCGAGCTATTTCCGTGACTTTGACTTTGCGTTGTGTGGTAGGCTCGGCGCAGGCGTAAACGTGAAGGCCGACCACCTCGAAAGAGGCGTGCCCTATCTTGCCCGAGACACAACGGGTGTGGGGTAATCCAGGGGAACCAGGGGCGTGAACGCCGAGCTGCGAGGGTAAGTAATAGCCCGTACTGCCGGGCCTCCGAGACCAGCGAACCAGAACACATCCGCATCAGCGGGTGTGGAGAGTTCGTACGTCGGGAGGTGACCGTTTCGATGACCACGCTGCAACAGCCACAACACCCTGTGCTCGGGGCCGTGGTCGCGATCACCGCCTCGCTTGACGGAGTCGCGGAAGCAAACCCCTCGTTCATGGCCACCGACCAGAAGGCCGCCGCCTTGGTCGAGATCGCCCGGGCCAAGACCCAGCTGGCTGAGCTCGAGCTGCGGGTGCTCGCCGTTGCCGATGATGTGGCCGCCGAGACTGCGGCGCGCGATGTCGCGGCGTGGCTGCATCACCACACCCACCAGCGCCCCGAGACCCTGCGCGCCGACCTCCGCCTGGCCCAGGCCCTGGACCGGACCTACCACCAGGTCGCGGCCGCGATGCGAACCGGCGCCTGCAACCCGGCACAGGCCCAGGTGATCGTCAACGCGCTCGATGACCTCCCCGCAGATCTCGACACCGAGATCAAGACGAAGGCCGAAGAGGCCCTGGTCGCCTACGCGACCCGGTTCGACCCCACCCAGCTGCGCCGCCTGGGCCGTCGGATCCTCGACGTCATCGCCCCCGAGATCGCCGAAGCCGAAGAAGCCCGACGGCTCGCCGCCGAGGAGGCCCACGCCCGGAAGAAGACCCGCCTGTCCATGCGCCGGGTCGGGGACGGCACCACCCGCATCTCCGCTGTGGTCCCTGAGGCGGCCGCCGACCGGCTCGCGACGAATCTCGAAGCGTTCTCCTCGCCCAGGCGT
>NZ_JBHXNY010000041.1:0-11042 GCF_042719275.1 Nocardioides sp. NPDC058538
GACCAACACGGTCCGCTCTCGCGCTCGAGGGGACCGTGTTGGTCTCGACACGCTCGCTGGCGCTCGCGGCTCGACCGACGGGGGCGACGGCTCGACCGACGGGGGCGACGGCTCGACCGACGGGGGCGACGGCTCGACCGACGGGGGCGAAGGCTCGACCGACGGGGGCGAAGGCTCGACCGACGGGGGCGAAGGCTCGACCGACGGGGGCGAAGGCTCGACCGACGGGGATTGCTCGAGCGACGGATTCGGCGAAGCGGCGGGCGAGGTGCGGATGGCCGGCCCAGTGGATGTGGAGGTATGACGCGTGGACGGTGTCGCTGCTGAAGCCGGTCGGCGTGTCGTCGACGGTCCACGCGGCCTGGCCCCCGGCAGGAGGAGCCGTCGTGGTGCGGTGGAACTCGTGGCCGGTGACCTGCTCGCCGGCGCGGGTGAGGAGCGAGTCGGAGACGGCGGTGGCGACTGGGTAGCGCAGGGTCAGGCGCTCGCTCATGGCGGCGTGGGTGGGGATGGCGCCGGCCATCGGTACGCCGTCGAGGGACTCGGCCAGATAGAGGAGCCCGGCGCACTCGGCGACCGTAGGGATCCCGGCCGCGACGGCCGCCCGCAGGTCGCGGAGGAGGCTCGTGTTGGCGGCGAGCTCGGCGGCGTACATCTCCGGGAAGCCACCGCCGAGGTAGATCCCCTTCGTGCCCTCGGGAAGCGCGGGATCGGTGAGCGGATCGAAGGAGCGTACGTCGCAGCCTGCCGCCTCCAGGAGCTCCTCGGTCTCGGGGTAGCGGAACGTGAACGCCCGCCCACCCGCGACGGCCACGACGGGTCGACCAGCGGTTGCGCTGGTTGAGCCGGCGTCGTGAGGAACGAGCGACGCCGTGTCGAAACCAACACGGTCGCTCTCGCGCAAGGCCGCCCCCGGATCCCAAGGACCTTCGGCCAGCGCAGGAGCGTTGCGAGCGACGTCAAGGAGCGCATCGAGGTCGAGGTGGGCGGCGACCTGCTCCCCCAGCCGCTCGATCAGCGTGACCGACTCGTCACGCTCGGCGACGGGGACGAGGCCCAGGTGGCGCGACGGGGAGGCGAGCGACTCGTCGCGCGGGAGCATGCCCAGCACTGGCAGGCCGACCTGCTCCAGCCCGCGCCGGATCTCGGAGGCGTTGCGGCCCGGGGAGCAGCGGTTGAGCACGACTCCCCCGATGCGTACGGACGGGTCGAAGGCCGCCATCCCGACGGCGATCGCGGCAGCGGAGCGGGACATCCGGGCGACGTCGAGGACCAGGACCACCGGCGAGGAGGTCAGTGCGGCGACGTGGGCGGTGGAGGCGAAGCCGTCGGTGCCGAGGCGGCCGTCGTAGAGCCCCATGACGCCCTCGATGACCGCCACGTCCGCCCCGGCGGCGCCATGAAGCAGCAGCGGCACGACGCGCGACTCCCCCACCAGATGAGGGTCGAGGTTGCGGCCCGGACGGCCGGTGGCGAGCGCGTGGTAGCCCGGGTCGATGTAGTCCGGGCCGACCTTGTGCCCGCTCACCGACATCCCGGAAGCGCGCAGCGCCGCCATCAGCCCGGTGGCGATGGTCGTCTTGCCCGAGCCGGTCGAGGGAGCAGCGACCACCAGCCGGGGCAGGCTCACCATTCGATGCCCCGCTGGCCCTTCTGACCCGCGTCCATCGGGTGCTTGATCTTGGTCATCTCCGTGACCAGGTCGGCGACCTCCAGCAGCGCCGGGTCGGCGTCGCGGCCGGTGATGACGACGTGCTGGCGACCCGGCCGCTCGGCGAGCACCGTGGCCACCTCGCCGGCCGAGACCCAGCCCCACTTGATCGGGTAGGTGAACTCGTCGAGGACGAGCAGGTCGTACGTCTCCGCGGCCAGGCACCGCTTGATCTCGGCCCAGCCCTCGGCGGCGTCCGCGGCGTGGTCCTCGGCGTCACCCTGCTTGCGGCTCCAGGACCAGCCGGAGCCCATCTTGTGCCAGTCGACCGGCCCGCCCTCGCCGGTCTCCTCGTGCAGCTTCCCGAGGCGCTCGAGCACGGTCTGCTCGCCGATGCGCCACTTGGCCGACTTCACGAACTGGAAGACCCCGATCCGCCAGCCCTGGTTCCAGCCTCGCAGCGCGAGCCCGAAGGCGGCGGTCGACTTCCCCTTGCCGGGGCCGGTGTGGACCATCACCAGGGGCCGGTTGCGGCGCTGGCGGGTGGTGAGCCCGTCGTCGGGTACGTTCAGCGGCTGTCCCTTCGGCATCAGGCAGCGCCCCTTCCCGTGGTGGATCCGGTGAAACCGTGGACGGCGGAGGTCAGCGCCTCCGCGCTCACCTCGGCGACCGGCACGTGCTCGGCCCCCAGGTGCTGGGCAAGCTGCCGGGCGAGCCCGAGCCGCATCGGCCCGCTCTCGGAGTCGATGACGACGGTGGTGACGCCCAGACCGGCGACGTACGCGGCGGCCTGCTGCGACCGCCGGACGGCGTCCTTGCCATGAGCCTGCGCAGTTTTTCGGGATGAGTTGGCGCGCCCGTCGGTGACCACGACCAGCAGCGGCCGCAGATCAGGGTCACGAAGGTGCTCGCGCTGGAGCACGCGGGCGGCCTCGAGGAGGCCTTCGGCCAGCGGCGTACGTCCTCCGGCGGGCACCTCGTCGAGGCGTGCCGCGGCGAGGTCGACCGACCCGGTCGGCGGCAGCACCAGCTCGGCGCCCTCGCCCCGGAACGTGATCATCCCGACCTTGTCGCGGCGCCGGTAGGCGTCCAGGAGCAGCGAGAGGACCGCGGCCTTCACCTGCGCCATCCGCTTGCGTGCGGCCATCGACCCGGAGGCATCCACGCAGAAGAGCACCAGGTTGGCCTCCCGGCCCTCACGGACCGCGGTGCGGAGGTCCTCGATCCGCAGCTCGACCTTCGCGGAAGTACGCGGGCGGGTGGCCTGCTTGCCCGCGGCCGCCTTGAGGGTCTCGACGAGGTGGAGCGAGCCACGGGTGCTGACGCTCGCGCCGATCCGGCGGCCGCTGCTGCCGATCGCCTTGCTCCGGCCGCCGCTGCGGCCCGTGCCCAGGCCGGTCACGGTCAGGAGGCGGGGGCGGTAGGCCGGGGCGGCGGCGGTGACGGACTCGGGCGCGACGCCGGAAGGCGACTGTGGCTGGTCGAGTGCGTCATCGGCTGTGTTGGTTTCGACACCGCTCGCTTCGCTCGCGGGCTCAACCGACGGGGGTTCACCGTCGGTCGAGCCGCCGGAGCCGCTAGGCGGAGGCGTGTCGAGACCAACAGGGTCACCTTCGGCGCCCGAGTCGTCCCCCGAGCCATCCGAAGGCCCTCCCTCGGGCGGCTCGGGCGGCAGCTCCTCGTCGCCGAGGATGCGGTCGAGCAGGTCCTCGTCGAGCCCGGGAGCGTCGAACGGGTTGCGACGGCGCCGGTGCGGGAGCGCCAGCAGGGCGGCCCGGCGGATGTCTTCGCGGGTGACCTCGGAGCGACCGGCCCAGGCCGCGTGCGCGACCGCGGTGCGGGCGGTGACGATGTCGGCGCGCAGCCCGTCGACCTCGAACGCCGCGCAGACCTCGGCGATCTTGAGCAGCCCGGGAGCGGTGAGACGTACCTTCCCGACGAGGGCGCGCGCGGTGGAGACCCGTGCGGTCAGGTCGCGCTCGGCGGCCTCATAGCGCTCGACGAACGCGGGAGCGTCCAGGTCGAAGGCCATCCGGCGGCGTACGACCTCCGCCCGAAGGGAAGGATCGCGGGGCGCGGCGACCTCGACGGTGAGCCCGAAGCGGTCCAGGAGCTGCGGACGCAGCTCGCCCTCCTCGGGGTTCATGGTGCCGATCAGCACGAACCGGGCGGCATGCTCGACCGAGACACCGTCGCGCTCGACCGAGACCCGGCCCATCGCCGCCGCGTCCAGCAGCAGGTCGACCAGGTGGTCGTGGAGCAGGTTGACCTCGTCGACGTAGAGCAGGCCGCGGTGGGCCCGCGCGAGCAGCCCCGGCTCGAACTCGACCGCACCGCGCGACAGCGCGCTCTCCAGGTGGAGCGAGCCGACGACCCGGTCCTCGGTCGCTCCAACCGGGAGCTCGACCAGGCGCACCGGCCGGCTCTCCACGACGGCGGCAGACCCGAAAGGACCGTCCGGCGACTCCGCGGACGGGTCGGCCGGGTCGATCGAGAACCGATCCCCGGCGTAGACCGAGATCGAGGGCAGCACGGCCGCCAGACCGCGTACGGCCGTCGACTTCGCCGTCCCCTTCTCGCCACGGACCAGGACCCCGCCGATCTCCGGGGAGATGGTGGTGAGCACGAGCGCGAGGCCCATGTCGTCGAGGTCGTCCGCCTGGCAGCCGAGGACGGCAGAAAATGGGTAATGAACCGGCATGGAGAGGCTCCCGCTCCCTATCGCTTGGACTGGATGGGCGCGGGGCCGGTCTTCGGACTTGTCGAGTCCCCACGAAGGGGCTCGTTCACCGCAGCGGGCCTGTGCCGGATTCTCACCGGCTTCCCAGATTCTCCCTTCCCACCGTCCTCACCAGCTCCTGTGACAGAGCCGATGACTGGGCAGTCGGGGCACCTCGCGCCTGAGCGGCCACTGTAGCGTCTGGCCTCATGATCGTCGTGGTGGGCATCGGTGCCGGAGGTTGGGACGAGATCCCCGTACGTCACCAGCAGCTGATCCGGGGCTCCGCCGTCCTCCTCGGTGGCAAGCGCCATCTCGACCTCGTCCCGGACGTCCCCGGCCAGCGGCGCGAACCCTGGCCGTCACCGCTGCGCGAGGGGCTCCCGGCTCTCCTCGATTCGCTGCCAGGCGACGCGCCCGTCGTCGTTCTGGCCTCGGGCGACCCGCTCGTCTCCGGCGTCGGGACGACCCTGATCTCGCTTCTCGGGCGAGAGAACGTACGCATCGAGCCGGCCGTCTCCTCCGTCGCCCTCGCCCGCGCCCGGATGGGTTGGGCCGCCGAGTCCTGCGTGGCCGTCAGCCTCGTCGGCCGCGACGTATCGCTGGTCGCCCGCGAGCTCGCTCCCGGCCGCCGGATCCTGGCGCTCTCCTCGGACGGATCCACTCCGAGGCAGATTGCGGACCTGCTGGTCACCACAGGATTCGGCGCCTCGACATTGGCGGTCCTCGGTGACCTGGGCGCGGAGACGGAGAGCGCGCGAACCGCGTCCGCCTCGGCCTGGGTCGGGGAGTCTCCACGCCTCAACATCGTGGCGATCGAGTGCGTCGCCGACCGTGTTGGTCTCGACACGCTCGCTGGCGCTCGCGGCTCGACCAGCGCATCGTCGGTCGAAGGCCACTTCGTTCAGGCCTCGGAGCCGCTAGGCGAAGGCGTGTCGAGACCAACACAGTCGCTCCCCGCTTCCTGGGCCGCCGGCCTCCCCGACGACGCCTTCGAGCACGACGGACAGCTGACCAAGCGCGACCTACGGGCCTCCGCACTGGCCCGCCTCGCCCCGGTCCCGGGTCAGCACCTCTGGGACGTCGGCGCAGGCGCAGGCTCGGTAGGCATCGAGTGGATGCGCTCCCACCCCACCTGCACCACGACCGCGATCGAGGCCAGCCCAGAGCGGGCGGCCCGGATCGCACGGAACGCGTCCCGACTCGGCGTACCCGGCCTGACCGTCGTCGATGGCCGCGCCCCCGATGCTTTGGCCGACCTCCCAGCCCCCGACGCGATCTTCATCGGCGGCGGCGCGACCCGCCCCGGCGTACTCGACGCCTGTCTGCGAGCCCTCCGCCCCGGCGGCCGGCTCGTGGTCCACGGCGTCACCCTGGAGACCGAGCAGGTCCTGGCGCGCCAGCACGCGGAGCGAGGCGGCGAGCTGACCCGGATCTCGGTGGAGTCCGTCGACTCGATCGGCACCTTCCGGGGCTGGGCACCCCAGCGCACGGTCGTCCAGTGGGCCTTCCAGCCCGCCGAGTAGCAGTTCAGCCGCGGCGACCGACTCGCTCAGCGAAGGCGTCGAGCGCATCGACGACTTCATTGGCCAGCCACACACGGTTACGTTGGCCGCTGCCTACGCGAGTGAGGATCTTGGCATTCTCCAACTGCTCGACGGCCCGCTGAGCGGCAGACAGCGCCGTTCCTGTCGCGGCCTCGACGTAGGCAATGTTCACGGCTGGCTGGTTGAGCAGGTACGGAAGGAGTCGCTGTGCGGCCGACCCTCGCCGGGATGGCAGTCGCTCACCCCAGCCGTCGTACACCCGCTCCAGATCATCAACCAGGTGGCGGCCGTTGCTGACCGCCCTGAACGAGGCGTTGACGAACTGCCGAACGATCGGCTCGACGTCCCCGCTGCGATAGTCGGTCAACGCCTGGAAGTACGCCGATGTATCGGTCAGCAGGCCAGCAGACACAGGGACGGTGAGGCGGCGTGTCACATCGGCATGGCGCAGCATCGCATGAACAAGGGTCCGACCGACGCGTCCGTTGCCATCGTTGAAAGGGTGGATCGTCTCGAACTGCGCATGCGCAATCGCACACTGAACCAGGACCGGAAGGTCCACCCTCCGCACGAAGGCGATCAAGTCCTCCATACACGCCGCTACCCGAGTGTGATGAGGAGGAACGAAGGACGCAGTATGCGGGCTCACCGCGGCGCTGCCGATCCACACCTGAGCCGTTCGGAAGCGACCAGGAGTGGCGTACTCGTGTCCGGCGAGAAGAGCATCGTGGGCAGCCAGGATCGAGTCGACGCTGATGTCGTCAGCGAGCGCCACTGCCCGTTGCATCGCGACGACGTTCGCCGTGACGAGCTGAGCATTCGGACCACTCTTCGCTTCGATCGAAGCGAGTGCCAAAGCCTTGGCGCCGGCCGTGACACCCTCGATCTGCGACGACGACGCCGACTCCGTCCGCAGCAGCACCGACGCGAGCGGAGCCAGCTCTGTCGCCACGTCCTGTCCTTCGACGCGGGAGCGTCGCTCGGTCAGCGCGGTGACCTCAGCATCGAAGCGAGTGATCTCGCGCACTGCGTCCTCAGCCTCGGCCTGGATCTCCGTACTGACCGCTGATACCAGGCCTTCGATCCGAGCGGGGACGGCAGCCTCGTATGGGCCGCGCGCTGACATCCGCTGGCGTCGGGATGCGGAACGGTCTGGCTCGCCTTGCCAATCGCGCGACTCCATCTCGACGGCGAACTCTGTGTGAGAGTGGTTCACAGTCGCACCTTACACCACTTTATTGAGATAAGTTGGTATATGGACGCTCGACGTGGCCCTCGAGATGTCCACCACGCCGATCCTTCCTGATCGTCCAAGCCGCGCGTACGCCGGCGCGATCAGCCGGCGAGGTCGCGGCGCCACCGCGGGGTGGTCGACTCGAGGGCCGCGAGCAGCCCGACTGTCTCTGACGGGTCGCTGAGGCGGTCGCCGAAGAGGTCCTTGATGCGCCTGAGCCGGTGCCGCACGGTCTGCTCGTGGACCATGAGGTGCTCGGCGACGACGGGGGCGCTGGGGCGGGTACGCAGCCAGACCAACATGGTCTCGGCGAGCGCCAGGCGCCGTTTCGGAGTCTCCTCCATGAGCGGCGCCAGCAGCTGTTCGTCCGCGAAGCGGCGCAGCATCGGGTCGGCGTGCAGACACAGTTCCGACTGGTGCGCGGCACACCACACGATGCCGTCCTCAGAAGCGCGGATGACCTGCTCGGCGACCAGGGCCAGGGCCCGCATGCCCCAACGTACGGCGTGGTGGGTGTCGTCGAGTCGTACCTCCCAGGTGACCGCGACCGGGCGGCTCGTCTCAGCGACTACCGCCTGGGCCCGAAGGTGCACCTCACCCGAGGCCCCGATCACGACCATGGCGCCCTCGCTCGAGCCGGCGAGCAGACGTGCCGTGGGCGCGCCGAGGTGGGCGGAGACCGGTCCACCCGGAATCACCGCCACGGCCACCCGATCGGTGATGGCCCAGCCGGCACGGCCGGCCAGAGCACGCAGGGCGCCCGCTCGTACGTCGCCGACGAGCGCCGCGAAGAGCGGCAGCCGGGGATCGATCGGCGGAGCGGGCTCGGCGAAGCCCCGCATGGCGTGCTCGAGGAGCTGGTGCTGGTAGTCCATGAGTGCCTCGGCGAGGTAGCTCACCGACGCCAGCGGCAGCTCCAGCTCGCCGGCGATCTTCGACATCTCCCGCCAGAACTCCTGCGTCGCGATGTGGTGTGCCGCTCGCATCGCATCGAGGTTGTGGCCGGCCCTTCCCTCCAGGCTGCCCAGACGTCGATAGATGTGGGCCACGGTCGCCCCACGTACGGGTGCACCGGCCATCGCGTCGACGAACAGGGAGACCGCCTCGCCGAGTGCCTCCTCGATGACGTCGTGCACCCGTGGATCGCCGAACGCGGCCACCTCGCGGCAGATGCGTCCGGCGATGCGGCGAGACAGGTCACGGGCCCGGGGCCGGTAGGCCACCACGATCTCCCGAGCGATCGCGTCGGGCGGCGGCGAAAGGTCGATTCGCAGCGTTGGCCGGGGCCTTCTCGGGATCGGGCCCGTGAACGTATCCGTAGTCGGTCGTGTCCTCGTCGTCACGCAACTCTCCTCCGCACTCGTCCCTCGCTGCGCTGCGACCTGGGGAGCCGCGCGAAGGACGACATCCCCTGCAGTGAAGGGCTCGGCCGGACCCCGCGTCCAGAGCGGCAGAGGTTCGCTCCCGGATAACCCTGAAAAGTTGTGACGGTCCTCACAACTTTTCCGTGCTGGGTCGAAGTTGTCACCAACCTGACAGTTTTGGCGGGATCCCCGACCTAGCGGCGGCATCGCGGTTGCCAGCCCTCGGCAGCGGCCGCGTCAATGGGTGGCGTCATCCATCCCGGACCGCAAGGGGAAAACGTGAGAACCAAGCCTCCACCCCGTCACCGCACGTGGGTCGCCACAGCATTCGCCGCGCTCGTGGCCACCGCGCTGCTCACGGGGGCACCCGCTGCCCAAGCCGTCGAGAACCCGACCCTCAAGGTCGACTACGACGCCGTCGGTACGACGCACATCGGTGCGCAGGTCGACTCGTCGATGGCCATCGGGCCCTCGGTGCTCAAGTCAGTCATCGACACCACCAACGGCCACATCGTCGGGGGATCCCTCGCCATCCCGACCCAGACGATGAGCTTCGACATCTTCGGGATCCCGTCCCGAGCCAAGGTCACCATGACCCAGGTCGGGTCACTGTCCGGCGCCATCGTGCCCACCAGCCAGCTGGGCAAGTCGACGCTCACCTCGACGGTCGCCTACGACATCCAGCTCAGCGACGTCGAGGCCAAGGTGTTCGGCATCTGGTGGCCATTGGCTGTCGGCAGCCGCTGCCACACCGCCGAACCGGTCACCATCACCGCCAGCACTCCTGAGGGTGAGTTCTTCACCGTCAACGGCGGCGGCCGGGTCACCTCGACCTACACGATCGGGAGCTTCACCGGGTGTGCCGCGCTGAACTTCTTCGACATCCCTGGCTTCTTCCCCTGGTTCGGCTCCATCCCGATCAACGCCCTGGTGCCGGGCACCGACAACTCCCTCGAGCTGCAGATCGCCAATCCTCGCGCGGGCACCGCGTGAGCCTCTCGGGTTCAACACAACACCACACAAGGAGAAACATCATGAAGAAGATCACCAGCCGCGTGCTCACCGGTCTCGCTGCCGGAGCCCTCGCTGTCGGGACCGTCGCGGCCATGTCCGCGCCGGCCCAGGCCGCCGCCGCCGGCTACACCCCGAACGGCACGAACCCGATCACGTTTGTCGGGAACAACGTGTCCTTCACCGCGGTCGAGGCCGACCAGACGCTGACCTGTGAGCAGTTCGACCTCACCGGCAACATCATCGACCCGGGTCAGACCCGGGAGTTCGGGGAGGCCGCCGGTACGCTGCCCAACCTCGCGTCCAGCGGCTGCACCAACCCGATCGCCGGTGACACCACCGTCGACCCGACTGGTACCTGGGGCGTGAGGGTCGACGGAGCCGAGGTCGGCTCGGTCTCGCCGGCCACGCTCACCAGCGTCACCGCGTTTGTCGAGGCCGCCGGCTGCTCGTTCAACGTCGCGGGCGAGGTGAGCGGCACCTTCAACGACTCCACGCAGGTGTTCACGCCCACCGGGTCAACGCTGACCATCTCAGACAACCCGGTCGGCTTCATCTGCCCGATCCTGGGTGTCGGACAGGGACAGTCCATCTCCGTGGCCGGGACCTGGACGGCCAACGGTCTCACCATCACCAACCCGTGATCGACCAGCGCTGAACCGATCCATCCGGGGTCTGTGTCGTTGGCAACTGCCATCGGCACAGACCCCTTCCGACATCGCCAACCCACCTCCGCTGGAGAAGTTGATGAAGAACTTGATCAATCGCGTCCTCACTGGTCTCGCCACCGGATGGCTCACTATCGCCACGGCCGCGGTGATGTCCTTGCCCGCCCACGCTGCTGCGGACACATACACACCACACGGCGGACCCGCCGTCGCCTTCATCGGCAACGAGATCGCCTTCACTGACGAGTTTGTCGGGCAGACGTTCAGCTGCGATCAGTTCGACTTGCACGGCACTCTGATCAGCGCCGATCTCAGCAGGCCGCTCGGGACCATGGCCGCCACATGGGACCAACTCGACTACGGCGGCTGCTTCAACAATATCTTCGGCGCTACCACGTTCGACCCGATTGGGACCTGGGGATTTGCGATCACAGGGCCCGAGGTCGGATCGGTATCGCCCGCCAAGCTCGCTGATGTGAGCTTCCTCCTTTCGGCCGCTGGCTGCTCGTTCAACGTCGCTGGGGACGTTTCCGGCACGCTTGACGACGTCACTGGCGTGTTCACGCCCACTGGGTCGACCATGACGATCGCCGACGACCCTGCCGGATTCATCTGTCCGATCCTCGGCTTCATGAAAGACGATGCCATCAGCGTGAGCGGCACCTGGGCGATCACCGGCCTGACGATCACCAATCCCTGATCATCCGGATTGACGAGTCGAGGGGAGGTTTTGGGGGAGCGGGGGTGAAAGGAGGCAGGGCCGGCCCGCCCGACACTGACAAGACGGGAGAGGCACCCCCACAAGCAAGTACTTTGGGTGGCGACCGCACGGCCCCCCGGCGGGGACG
>NZ_JBHXNY010000041.1:11052-45694 GCF_042719275.1 Nocardioides sp. NPDC058538
CTACGTTCCAATCTGCGTTTGCGCCACGTGGGCTAACCCGGGCGTGACTAACAAAACCCCCTGATCAGCGTTTTTTAGGTGTCGCGCTAATGTTGTCACGCGCGTGACAACTTTCGCCGATTCCGAGCCCAACGCTCATCGAACATGTGGCGAGCGCCACACCCTAGGACTTGACTGGGGGCGGACACCCGTACGGCCCCTCGCCGGACCCGACCACCGTGAGGAACTCTTCATGCGCATTCCCCGCCTCGGAGCACGCGCCGGCCGAGCGACCGTCGGCGTCCTATTGCTGGCAACTACCTTCCTGGCTCTCCCCACCGGTCCGGCCACGGGCGACCCCGAAGCCGATCCGCAAAGTGCCACCAAGAGCAATGTGAAAGCTCCGATACCGGAACTGAAGGCGTTGATCGCGGACGACCCGGCCGCGGGCCTGCCGGGATTCAGCGACCTTCCCACCCCCCGGTCGATCAGCATCACCGAAGGCACCGTCACCGCTTCACAAAACGCAGTCGCTCGGCGCTCGAAGATGTCCATCACAGCTCGTCCGATCTGGGCGGCCATGTATTACGGGGAGTTCAACAATCCGATCGAGAATCCGACGGGATACGTAGGGCCAAGTTGCGTTAGAAAAGTTGCCTGCCTCCCCGACCCATTTTACCAACCGTCGTGCGCGACAGAGGATCCAAGTACACAGTGGCCGACGTCCTACTTTCGGCACCCGATGTACCCGATCAAGCCAATCGAGGGCGGTGGTGCCGAGGTGGGGATCGTCACCGAAGACAAGGTCCACCTGGTCGCCTTCGGCACCATCCCTGCCACAGCAACGCTGACGATTTCCGTCCCGCCGGTCGGCGGCAAGGTCCAGCCGTTGATGGTCCATCTGTGGTCCAGGCCGGCTGCGGCGTCGGGGTGCGCTCCGCGGCCGAGCGACATTCCAGGGGCGTCCGCGCTAGTGAACGGCAAGGTCTTCATCCAGCTCAGTGACCTTGAAGTTGACGGAGTGCCGGTCGATCTCGGTCCGCGGTGCCGGACGAAACACCCGGCTGAGCTGTATCTCTGGGGAGATTTTGCCCGCGGGAGCTACAACGCCAACAACGGCGGTCCTTTGGGCGCTTATGACGGACTACATCCGGGCTCACGGGGTCCGTTGAACAGCCCCTACTATAGAAATGACAACGGTCGCACCATCCCGCCGTCTACGGGCATCGACATTCCGTCTTTTGCCAACTGCGGCACGAACGGTGATGATCTCAGCCCCCTGGTAAGTGCTATGGCTTCAGGCCCGAACAACCCAGTGCGTGCCACCCAAGGCCAGATCAACGCCTTCAACCGAGTTCCGTTGGAAGACCTCAGCATGTGCAGCGGATCGCCAGCTAGACCTTCGTGCCCGCTGCCCGGACCTGAGGTGCCAGAGCGGCCACCTCTGCCGGACGGCGAGGGTGAGTGACCGATCAGGGCAACGCTGCTGTGTACCTCTCCTCATGGACCACCGAGGAGAGGGCGGAGCGGTGGCGCCAGCCGAAGCGCTCCAGGTCGGGGACGTCGGGGAGGTCGGCGACGGCGCCGACGCAGAGCCAGGCGACGGGACGTACGTGGTCGGGCAGGCCGACCAGGTCGCGCAGGAACTCCTCGCGGTAGAAGCTGACCCAGCCGACGCCGAGGCCCTCGGCGGTGGCGGCGAGCCAGAGGTTCTGGATGGCGAGGACGGTCGAGTAGAGACCGGCGTCGGCGATCGCGTGGCGGCCGAGGACCGCCGAGCCGCCGCGAGTCGGGTCGTAGCCGACGACCACGCCGAGCCCGGACTCGCAGATCCCCTCGATCTTGATCTTCGAGAAGGTCTCGGAGCGCTCCCCCGCCAGCGAGGAGGCGAAGACCTCTCGCTCGGTGGCGACGTGCTCACGGAAGGCCGACAGCCTCTCGGGCGAGCGCACCAGCACGAAGTCCCAGGGCTGGGTCATCCCGACGCTCGGGGCGGCATGCGCGGCCGACAGCACCCGCTCGAGCACCTCGGGAGCAACCGGCTCGCCGGTGAACTCCGCACGGGTGTCGCGACGGCGGTTGATCGCGTCGTAGAGCTCCATCAGGCACGCTCCCTGGCCGCGTCGTAGAGGAACGACTCGCCGCCGTCGCGGGCCAGCGCCGGCCCCGCGAGGATCACGGCCGCCTGTCGCAGGCCGGCCTCCTCGACCGCATCGGCGATCGTCGACACGGTCCCGCGCAGCACCAGTTCGCCGGGCTGGCTGGCGCGGTAGACGACCACGACCGGGCACTGCGGACCGTAGTAGGGCAGCAGTTCGGCCATCAGCTCGCGGGTGCGCCGGATCGCCAGGTGGAGCACGAGCGTGGCTCCGGTCGCCGCGTACGCGGCCAGCGACTCCCCCTCCGGCATGGCGGTCGACCGGGCCTGGGTCCGGGTGAGGACGACCGACTGCGCCACCAGCGGGACGGTCAGCTCCCGGCCCACCAGCGCGGCGGCCGCCGCGTAGGCCGGCACCCCGGGAGTCACGTCCCACGGCACCTCGGCGGCATCGAGGCGCCGGGTCTGCTCGGCGACGGCCGAGTAGACCGAGGGGTCGCCGGAGACGAGGCGTACGACCTGCTTGCCGGCGTGATGGGCGGCGACGATCTCGCCGACGATCTGGTCCAGGTCGAGCTTCTGGGTGTCGACCAGCTCGGCCTCGGGGCTGCAGTGCGCCAGCACCTCGGGGTCCAGGTAGGTGCCCGGATAGAGCACCACGTCAGCGGCGGCGAGCATCCTCGTCGCGCGGACGGTGAGCAGGTCGGCCGCGCCGGGGCCGGCGCCGACGAAGTGAACGGTCTGGCCGGTCACCGGACGTACCTCGGCGTCCAGACCTGCCCGGCCTCGGTGACGCGAGTCGAGCTCGCGCCCACGATGACCAGGCACTTCATGTCGATCGAGGCCGGATCGAGGTCGCCGAGGGTGGTCACGGTCAGCGACTCCTCGGCCCGGCCGATGTCCCGGCCGACGATGACGACGGTGTCGGGCTTGCGCTGCTCGAGGAGTACGTCGCGGGCCAACCCGATCTGCTCGGTGCGCGAGCGCGAGGCCGGGTTGTAGATGGCCAGCACCAGGTCGGCGGCGGCAACCGCGCGCAGCCGGTCCTCGACGACGGACCACGGCTTGAGCCGGTCGGAGAGGGACATCACCGCGAAGTCGGCCCCGACCGGGGCGCCCGCGCGCGCGGCCACCGCCTGGACGGCGCTGACCCCGGGCAGCACCCGGATGCATACGTCGGCGTAGGCCGCGTCCTCGGCGGCCTCGAAGACGGCCGATGCCATCCCGAAGACCCCGGCATCGCCGCCGGAGACGACCGCCACCTTCTCCCCGGCCTTCGCCAGGTCAAGGGCGTGCCGGGCGCGGTCGACCTCGACCGTGTTGCCCGAGGCGTGCCGCCGCAGCCCTTCTCGTTGGGGCACCCGGTTGACGTACGGCGCGTAGCCCACGACGTGGCCCACCTCCGCCAGCGCGGCTGAGACCTCGGGCGTCAGCCAGCCATCCGGTCCCGGCCCCAGCCCGACGACGAGCACCTCCCCGGAGACCGGGTCTGTCGAGACGCCCCCGCGCGTCGCCTCGACAGACTCGCCCCCCCTCCCCGCTGGTCGAGCCGCCGGAGCCGCTAGGCGGAGGCGTGTCGAGACCAACACGGTCGAATCGAGCGCACAGGGGACTGTGTTGGTCTCGACACGCTCGCTGGCGCTCGCGGCTCGACCAGCGGAGGCGGCGGGGGCTCGACCAGCGGAGGGCTGGGAGTCGCCGGGCACGACGATGAGAGAGAAGTAGGGCACCGATGAGGGGTCGACGTCCGCCACCGGCAGCCAGCGCTCCTCGGGCTGCGAGGCACGCTCGACGTACCAGGCACCCTCGAGCCGCCCGGCAGCCGCGAGCGCGGAACGGACCGCAGGGAAGGTCCGGCCGAGCTTCATGATGATCGCCGCCTCGGTGTCGGCCAGGCGACGTGCGAGCTCCGGCTCGGGCAGGGTGCCCGGAAGCACCGTGAGCACGTCGGTCTGGCGCACCAGCGGAGTCGAGACGGCAGCGGTTGCGGCCGCGAAGGCGGGGACGCCCGGCACGACGGAGGTCTCGTAGATCTCCTTGAACCGGTCGTGGAGATACATCGAGGAGCCGTAGAAGAGCGGGTCGCCCTCGGCGAGCAGGACCACGTCTCGGCCGGCGTCGAGGTGAGCGGAGAGTCGGACCGCGCAGGACTCGTAGAACTCGGCCATCGCCCCGACATAGCCGCCCGGGTGCGAGGTGGTGCCGGTGGTGACCGGGTAGCGCAGCTCCTCCTCGATCGCCTCCGCAGGGATCAGCGAGGACGCGATCCGGCGGGCGTGGGACTGCTTGCGCACCCCGGCGTGGTAGGCGATCACGGGTGCCGCGCCGATCAGCCGGGCAGCCTTGAGGGTGATCAGCTCGGGATCGCCGGGACCGATGCCGACAACGGCGAACCGCCCGCGTACGTCCGTGCTCATTCCTGCTCCTGGGCGAGTGCGTTGAGGGCTGAGGAGGTCATCGCGGAGCCGCCGCGGCGGCCCCGGACGGTGACGAAGGGGATGTCGATCCCGTGCTCGGCGGCGAACGACGCGAGCGCCTCCTTGGACTCGGCGGCGCCGATGAAGCCGACCGGGCAGCCGACGATCGCGGCCGGCCGCGGACCGCCGTCGAGGATCATCTCGAGCAGGTGGAAGAGCGCTGTCGGGGCGTTGCCGATGGCGACCACGGCGCCCTCGAGGTAGGGCTCCCACAGGGACAGCGCGGCGGCGGTGCGGGTCGTTCCCCACTCGCGCGCGAGCGCCGGGACCCGGTCGTCACCGAGCATGCAGTGCACCTCGTTGTCGCGCGGGAGCCGGCTGCGGGTGACCCCCGTCGCGACCATCGTCGCGTCGCACAGGATCGGCGCCCCGGCCTCCAGCGCGCCCCGCGCGGCCTTCACCAGGCCGGGGTGGATGACCAGGTCGGAGGCGAGATCGACCTGTCCGCTGCCGTGGATCATCCGCACCGCGAGCCGCTCGGCGTCGGCCGGCACCGCGGAGAGGTCGGCCTCGCGCCGGATGGTCGCGAAGGAGTCGACGTAGATCGCCGGCCCCTGGTCGATGTAGTCGTAGCGCCGAGGAGGGCGCACCTGCGGCGAGGGCACGAGTACGCCGCGCCACGGTGTCACGACGACCGCCGGTGCCCGTTCCGCCAGGGCAGAGACTGCGGCCCGGTCCAGGGCTCCGTCGGGAGCGGGGACATGCTCTCCCCCGGGCACCTCGCCGAACCCCAGCTCCTCGACCACGGCAGGCACCCGAGCATCGGCCGCGACCGGCTCGACCATCGGTGCGTCGAGCTCGGCGACGTGCCAGGGCGCGGACGGCCCCTCGCCGCGTACGTCCATGAAGCGCGAGGCGAGCGCGACCAGCCGGGACGCGGCCTCGGTGAGCGGCACGACGGGCCCCCACGAGTCACCGACCCGGAGCTGACCCTCGACGGCGGACAGGGCCACCAGCCCGAGGTCGCACTCCCGCGAGACCAGGTCGCCGCGACCGTCGTCGAGCACGAAGAGGAACCGGCCCGGCAGCGCGGCCAGCCGCGGCGAGGCGCACAGCAGCCGGTCCAGCGACGCCGCGACGCCGCGCAGGTCCGCACGTCCCCCGGCGAGCCCGGTCTGTGGGGAGACCATCACGTTGCGTACGAGCTCGTGGGTCTGCGCCGGCACCAGACCGGTCGCCTTCAGCGCGGTGAGCACCTCGCCCGGCAGGTTGTTTCCAGAACGGCCGCCGTCGACACTCGGCAGGCCGCGCACCTGCAGGTTGGCGCGACCGGTGAGGTAGATCCGCCCGTCGCCGTAGGTCTCCGCCACGGAGATCAGCGAGAGCAGCGCGGCGGACGAGACGGACCCGCCGATCAGGCGCAGCCGCACCAGCAGGCCGTCCTCGGCCGTCCATGGGCGACCGACTCCAGGGCACCGGTCGGTTCGGACTCGCGCCATCAGGACACCTGCTCTGCGTCATGTGCCCTTGCGCGGGGCACGTGGTGACCTGGCGGCGGGCGCCGCCAGAGCCAGCAGGTCTTCGGACTCGGAATCGATCGGAACGGAGCGCCTTCCCGGAGCCAGGCTCCAGTGGCTGCCCTCCCCGGAAGGAGTGCGTGCCCCGCCCGTCATCCTCACCGCTGCGCGTCAGTCCCGGACTTTCACCGGGTTCCCTGACCCCATCAGGCATGGAGTACGACTGGCAGGGCGAGACTACCGACTTGCGGACACGGCGCCGAATTGCTCACCGCCCGGCCGCGGTCTGTGCCAGTGTTCGGCTACTCGAAATCTCCCGAGGCCAACCCCACAGATGGAGTCTCCCGTGACTGGCTCGGCTCGCCGGCAACTGTTCGTTCTCGCGCCCATCCCGGCGCTCGCGCTCGGTTTGACGGCCTGCGCCACGACCTCGGAGGCGAAGGTCTCGATCGGTCTGGTGGTGCCGACCTCCGGCGTCCACAAGTCGATCGGCACCGACATGTCCCGGGGCTTCGACCTCTACCTCGCCCAGCACGGCGGGAAGCTCGGCGGCCGGCTGATCGACGTCGTCGAGGCCGACGAGGGCGACCGGGCCGAGACCGGCGTCGCCTCGGTGAGCAGGCTGATCCAGGACGACGAGGTCCAGGCGGTCGTCGGGTTGGCGAGCTCGGAGACGGCGCTCGCGGCCAAGGACGTCGCGAACAACAGCGAGACGCCGCTGATCGTGACCGGCGCCGGGGCCGACGAGCTCGCCGACGGCTCCGACTACGTGTGGCGTACGTCCTCGACCAACTCCGACCTGGGCGGCGCGCTCGGGAAGGCGGTCGCCCAGGAGACCGACCGAGGCACGGCGTACGTCATCGGGTCCGACGACGCGGCCGGTCACGAGTTCTCCGACAGCTTCATGATCGCCCTGGAGGCGGCCGGCAGCAGTGTGGCGGGTCAGAGCTACACCCCGGCCGGCGTGACCGAGGAGTGGTCGGGCACCTTCGACAAGGCGAAGGACTCGGGCGCGGACGCGATCTTCGCCGCCTATGCCGGCAAGGAGGCGGAGGCGTTCGTGAAGCAGTACCGCGAGTCCGGGCTGGCCAAGAGCACCAGGCTCTACGGCCCGGGCTTCCTCACCGAGGGCGACGTGCTGTCCGCATTGGGCAGCACCGCGTCCGGCGTACGCACCGCGCTGCACTACAGCGACGCGATGGACTCGCTGATGAACGACGCCTTCGTAAAGGACTACCGCAAGGCGTATGGCGCCACCCCGACGGTCTACTCGGTGCAGGCCTACGACGCCGCGGCCGCGCTCGACAAGGCGCTCGACCTCTCAGACGACGTCAACCGCAACGAGATCGCCGACTCACTCGGTTCTGTCGGCACCATCGTCAGCCCCCGCGGGAACTGGACCTTCGATCCCAACCACAACCCCGACCAGCCCTACTTCCTGCGGGTGGTCAAGGGCACCGCCGACGGCCCCCGCAACGTGGTGCTGCAGGAGATCACCTCAGCGGGCAGCTGAGCCCACATCTGAGTCCGACCGCAGCTCCGCCCGAGTCGCGGCCAGCTCCTCGCGTACGGCGGTGAGGTCCTCCCGCAACGAGGTGAGGATGGCCATCATCTCGGCATCGGACTCCTCCTCGTGCTCGGCGAGAGTCTCGACGCTCTCCATGCCGGAGACGACCACGGCGAGGAAGAGGTTGAGGACCGCGAAGGTCATCACCAGGATGAAGACGACGAAGAAGATCCAGGCGGAGGGGTCCTCGGCCATCACCTCGCGGGCGATGTCGGGCCAGGCCTCGCCGGTCATGGTCTGGAACAGCGTGAACGCGCTGGTGCCGAGGTCGCCGAAGTACTCCGGCGCGATCGAGCCGTAGAGGTTGGTGGAGATGACCACCGCGACGTACATCATCAGCCCCAGCAGCGCCGCGACCGAGCCCTTCCCGGGCATGGCCGCGATCAGGCCGTCGACGACGCGACGCATGGACGGGACAGAGTTGACCAGGCGCAGCACGCGCAGGATCCGCAGTGCCCGCAGCACCGACATCGGGCCGGTGGCCGGCACCAGCGCGATCGCGACGATCACGGTGTCGAAGATGTTCCATGGGTCGCGGAAGAACTTCGGTCCGTACGCCACCAGCCGCAGCAGCAGCTCGACCACGAAGACCCCGAGGAGCACGCTGTCGAGCAGCGCCAGCTCGTGGGCGAGGTGTTCGGGGACCGCCGTCTCCACACCGAGGACCACCGCGTTGAGGATGATCACCCCGATGATCGTCTTCTGGAAGAGGTCGTCCTCGACCAGCGCACGCACCCGGGCGCGCACCGAGATCTTGCTCGAACCCATGCTCGTCATGCCCTCCTGTGACCCGTGACAGCGGCCGGAGCCTATCGGGCCGAGTCGGCGCGTCAGGATGTGGCCAGGTGCAGCGCGAGCCCGAGGCCGGCCAGACCGACCAGCCAGCGCAGCGGGCGCTCGGGGGCGACCCGGACGATCGCCGGCCCCAGGAAGCCGCCGATCACGGCACCCGCTCCGAGGGCGATCGCGGCGGGCCAGTCCACGGGAGCGAAGAAGACGTACGCGATCGCAGCGGTGCCGTTGGCGACGCCGGTGGCGACGTTCTTGACCGCGTTGGTGATCGCCAGGGCCTCGGTGCGCTCGAGCACCAGGACGGCCAGCGCGATGATCCCGACGCCGGCGCCGAAGTAGCCGCCGTAGATGCCGAGCACGAACACGATGACGCCCCAGCCGAACCCGCGGGCGAGCGTACGTCGCCCCTCGACACCTGTTGACGAGTCCTGCCGTGGCGGCCGTGCGGCGGCGCGAGCGGCTGCCCAGGACCGGATCCGGTCGCGGAGCAGCAGGAGCACCGCTCCGCCGCCGACGAGCCAGGGCACCACCGTCTCGAACGCCTCGGCCGGCGTGGTGAGCAGCAGGGCTGCGCCGACCCCGCCGCCGAGGAAGGAGGCCAGTGCCAGCCAGGCGATCCTTCTGCCTTGGCCGCGCAGCTCGCGGCGCGAGCCGGCGACGGTGCCGCCGGTGACGCCGAACATGGCCACCGTGTTGGTGACGTTGGCGACGACCGGCGGCAGCCCCGCGGCCAGCAGGGAGGGGTAGCTGACCAGCGAGGCGAGACCGGCCACCGAGCCGGTCAGTCCCGCGCCGATGCCGGCGAGCAGGAGCCAGGCGAGCTCGGCGCTCACCGGGCGGTCAACGAACCAGGCACGGGCGCTTGGGATCGAAGGTCCACCCCGACACCAGGTACTGCATGGCGACGCCGTCGTCGCGCACGCCGAGCCCGTGCTCGAGGTAGAGCTCGTGCGCGGCCGCGACCCGGTCGCGGTCGAGCCGGATCCCGAGACCTGGGGCGGTCGGCACCGCGACGGCACCGTCGCGGATCTCCAGCGGCGACTCGGTCAGACCCTGGCCGTCCTGCCAGATCCAGTGGGTGTCCAGCGCGGTGATCTCCCCCGGTGCGGCGGCGCCGACGTGGGTGAACATGGCCAGCGAGACGTCGAAGTGGTTGTTGGAGTGGGAGCCCCAGGTCAGTCCGAAGTCGTGGCACATCTGGGCGACGCGGACCGAGCCCGACATGGTCCAGAAGTGCGGGTCGGCCAGCGGGATGTCGACGGCGTTGGTGCGGATCGCGTGGGACATCTGGCGCCAGTCGGTGGCGATCATGTTGGTCGCTGTCCGCAGCCCGGTGGCGCGCTTGAACTCGGCCATGATCTCGCGGCCCGAGTAGCCGCCCTCGGCGCCGCAGGGATCCTCGGCGTACGCGAGCACGTCGTCCCTGCCCTCGAGCAGGCGCACCGCGTCGGCGAGCAGCCAGCCACCATTGGGGTCCAGGGTGATCCGGGCCTCGGGGAAGCGCTCGTGGAGAGCGGTCACCGCGGCGACCTCCTCCTCACCGGCGAGGACGCCGCCCTTGAGCTTGAAGTCGGCGAAGCCGTAACGGGCCTGGGCGGCCTCGGCGAGACGTACGACCGCCTCGGGGGTCAGCGCGACCTCTCGCCGGACGCGGTCCCAGTCGTCGGCCGCATCCGGCTCCCGAAGGTAGGGCAGGTCGGTCTTGTCGGGGTCACCGACGTAGAAGAGGTAGCCGAGCATCGGCACCGAGTCGCGCTGCTGGCCCTCGCCGAGCAGCTCGGCGACCGGCACACCCTGCTCCTGACCTGCGAGATCGAGGAGCGCGGACTCCAGCGCGGTGACGGCGTGGACCGTCGTACGCAGGTCGAAGGTCTGGGCTCCGCGACCACCGGCGTCGCGGTCGGCGAACCGCTCCGCGACCTGCCGCAGCAGGCTGCGGTAGCGGGAGACGGGCTGCCCCACGAGCAGCTCGGCGGCCTCCTCGATGGTGCGCCGGATCGGATCGCCGCCGGGGACCTCGCCGACACCCTCGCGTCCCTCGGAGTCGGTGAGGATCGCGATGTTGCGGGTGAAGAACGGCGCGTGCGCGCCGCTGAGGTTGAGCAGCATCGAGTCGTGGCCCGCGACGGGCACGACCTCGACCTTCGCGATGGTGGGCACAGTGGTCGTGTTGGTCATGGCAGCTGCAGCTCGCCGTCGATCCGGCGGGCGAGGTGCCACGGGTTGTCGTCGCGTACGGCCTCCGGGAGGATGGCGGCAGGTACGTCCTGGTAGGCGACCGGGCGCTGGAAGCGCTCGATCGCGAGGCTGCCGACCGAGGTGCTGCGGGAGTCGGAGGTGGCCGGGTACGGGCCGCCGTGGACCATCGCGTGGCCGACCTCGACGCCCGTGGGCCAGCCGTTGAAGAGGATCCGTCCGGCCTTGAGCTCGAGCGCGGAGACGACCTGGGCGGCCGCGTCGTTGTCGGCGTCGGTGGCGTGGACGGTCGCGGTCAGCTGGCCCTCGAGGGAGTCCAGGCTGGGCAGCAGGTCCTCGACGCTGTCGTAGCGGACCACGACGCCGGAGGCGCCGAAGACCTCGTCGGTCACGCCGGCGAGGCGGGCGGCCTCGACGATCTGGGGCGCGGGGGCGTCGGTGTCCCCGGCGGTGCCCGCGCCGACGACGGTGACGCCGTCGGTGGCACGGAGGGCGGCGGTGCCCTTCTCGTAGGCGGCGGCGATGCCGGAGGTCAGCATGGTCGCGCCGACGGCCTCGGCCGTGGCCCGGCCGGCGGCGGCCAGGAAGGCGTCGCCCGCCTCGCTCTTCGGGAGGAAGAGCAGCCCGGGGTTGGTGCAGAACTGGCCGGAGCCGAGGGTCAGCGAGCCGACGTACGCCGTGGCGAGCGCGTCGACCTCACCCTCGAGCGCCCCGGGGAGGACGACGACGGGGTTGATCGAGGACATCTCGGCGTAGACCGGGATCGGCTCGGGGCGGGCCGCCGCGGCCGCGACGATCGCCAGCCCGCCGCCGCGGGAGCCGGTGAAGCCGACGGCCTTGATCCGCGGGTCGACGACCAGGGCCTGGCCGAGCTCGATACCGCCCTTGAAGTCGGTGTCGAGAAGGAAGGAGAAGGTGCCGGCGTGCAGCCCGGCCTTCTCGACCGCGCGGGTGATGGCCTGCGCGACCAGGTAGCCGGTGAGCGGGTGCGCCGGGTGGCCCTTGACCACGACGGGGCAGCCGGCAGCCAGCGCCGAGGCGGTGTCGCCGCCGGCGGTGGAGAAGGCGAGCGGGAAGTTGCTGGCGCCGAAGACCGCGACCGGGCCGAGCGCGATCTGACGCTGACGGATGTCGGAGCGCGGGAGCGGCGTCCGGTCCGGAAGGGCCGGGTCGATGCGTACGCCCAGGTGGTCACCGCGGCGCACGACGCCGGCGAACATCCGGAGCTGGCCGGTGGTGCGGCCGACCTCGCCGCTGATCCGGCCCTCGGGCAGGTGCGACTCGGCGACAGCGGCCTCGACGATCTCGGCGCGGGCCGCCTCGATCTCGGCGGCGACGGCTTCGAGGAAGTCCGCCCGGGCCTCGGGGGATGTGGCGCGGTAGCCGGCGAAGGCCGCGGCCGCGGCGCTGGTGGCGGCGGTGACGTCGGGCTGCTCGGAGTCGGCTCCGGCGATGATCGAGCGGTAGCTCATGGTGCCTTTCCTATCGGGTCGGGTCGGGTCGGTGTCGGGCAGGTCGGCGTCAGGAGATCCGGGTGATCAGTTCGCGCAGCTCGTCGATCTCGTCCTCGCGCAGGTCGGTCAGCGGCGGGCGGACCGGGCCGGCGGACCGGCCGATCGCGGCCAGACCACCCTTGACGATCGACACGGCGTAGCCGGCCGTGCGGTCGCGGATGTCGAGGTAGG
Source organism: Nocardioides sp. NPDC058538 (assembly GCF_042719275.1). Taxonomy (NCBI): domain Bacteria; kingdom Bacillati; phylum Actinomycetota; class Actinomycetes; order Propionibacteriales; family Nocardioidaceae; genus Nocardioides; species Nocardioides sp. NPDC058538. The sequence goes on from NZ_JBHXNY010000041.1 coordinate 23,304, forward strand.
GGATCACGAACTCGTTGAGACGACGGTAGACCTCGTCACGATCCTGGGCACGCACGGCGTCGTAGAACTCGATCGCCCACTGCGGCGCGAAGTTGAACAGCGCCGAGGAGTAGGTGCTCACGCCGAGCTGGAGCAGCGGCAGCGCGAACGTCTCCGCCGTGGGCAGGCCACCGATGTAGATGAGCCGGTCGCCGACCCGGGCGTAGGTGCGGGTCATCTGCTCGATGTTGCCGACGCCGTCCTTGAAGCCGATCAGGGTCGGGTTGCGCTCGGCGAGCTGGTCGACGGCCTCGTCGCGCAGCACCGCGTTGGCACGGCTGTAGACGATCACGCCGAGCCCGGTCGCCTCGCACACGCGGCTGGCATGCTCGACGAGCCCTGCCTGCCCGGCCTCGGTGAGGTACGGCGGCATCAGCAGGATCCCGTCCGCGCCCGCGGCCTCCGCCGCCTTCGCCTGCGCGACCGCGTTGGCCGTGCTGCCCGTCGCCGGCGCGAGCACCGGCACGGCCCCCGCGACCTCGTCGACCGCGGCCCGTACGACCTGGTCGGTCTCCTCCGCGTTCAGCGAGAAGCCCTCCCCCGTGCCGCCGGCCGCGAAGAGCCCGGCCACCGGGTACTCCGCCAGCCAGCTCAGGTGCTTGCGGTAGCCCTCTTCGTCGACCTGGAGGTCCTCGGTGAAATGGGTGACCGGGAACGAGAGAAGCCCGCTCTTGAGCTGGGCGGCCAGGTCGATCGGGCTGTACTCGGTCACGAGTCACGTCCTTCAGATGTTGGGTTGCTGAGGGGGAAGGTGGTGACCATCACGTTATGAACGTTCGGTGATGCCTGTCCAAGCCCGAATTTGAATCTCGTGATGCTGTGGGGGCATCGAAGGCAGGCGGGTTCTTCGGGGCTGGCGGGGCCGCCGACCCGTTCTTGAGGGTCTTCTCGCCAGACCCCGGAGTCAAGGACGGCCTTCGGCCGTCGGCTTCGCCGGCCGCTTCGCGGTCCTTGACACCGGGGCCCGTCGAGAAAGATTTGGCTGGCTATCGGGGCGGCGGCCCGGGTGTGGCGCGGAGAAACTCGTACGCGGGACGGTGGCGTTGATGGGGCGTGAGGGTGGCCCTTCGGGCCACTTAGCATCCACAGAAACGATTCCGTTCACTCACCGCTAAAACGGTGGTTGACCTGGGAAAATAGATGGCATTGGCAGGACTGGAGGCGTAGAATCAGACCCATCACAACACCTCTTTGAAGGAAGGATGGCGATGAGTCTCGGCCGCGACATCGACCACTGGGGCACCAACCCCGGCGATGCGATCGACGCTGCCTTGAAGGCCATCGAGACCGCCCTCCAAGAACTCCTGGCCACCGATCCCGCCTACTGGCGCACAGCGCAGAAGAAAGACCTGCTCGAACGGTTGGAGAAGCTCCAGGCCCAACAGGCCGCGTTGAAGCTGCGAGTGCTGGCATCTTCGAACGACATCGCCGATGAGACCGGTGCCAAGGACGCCTCCGGGTGGATGCGGACCGAGCTGCTCGTCGACAAGACGGTCGGGCGCGCGCAGGTGAAACTCGCGGCGGCGGTGACCAAGTACGACCTCGTGGCCACTGGTCTGGCCGAAGGTGTGGTGTCCCAGGACAAGGCGCGGGTGATCACCCAGGCCCTCGACCAGATCGAGACCGATCCCGCCGCCAGCGCCGAGGACCTGATCCTCGCGGAGAAGCTCCTGGTCGACTACGCCAGCCAGTTGACGGCGAACGAGTTGAAGATCGTCGGCCGACGGATCCTGAGCGAGATCGACCCCGAACGATTCGAAGCCGCTGAAGCCAAGGCTTTGCAGCGTGAAGAGGAGCACGCCCAGCGGCGTACCTTCTTCTCCTCCCGCGACAACGGCGACGGCACCATCGACATCCACGCCAGAGTCTCCCGTGCCATCGGGATGCGGCTGCGGACCCTGCTGGACTCGCTGGCCCAGCCGAGGAAGCTCTCGGCCGAGGACAAGGGCCGCAAAGCACCGTATGACCGGCTGCTGGGTCAGGCGTTCGCTCGGGTGGTCGAGACCTACGACGTGGACCAGTTGCCCCGGCACGGTGGGCACGGCACCACGGTGTTCATCACCATGAGCGTGGACGACCTCCGCAACGACCTCGGCACCGCAGCGTTGGGATTCGACGGCGAGCAGATCACCGCCGCCGAGGCCCGTCGGATGGCCTGCAACGCAGACCTTGTCCCGGTGGTGTTGGGCACCGATTCTGAGATCCTCGACTTCGGCAGGACCGCGAGGTTGGCGTATCCGATCCAACACCGAGCACTCCGGCTACGAGACAAGTGCTGCCAAGCCGAAGACTGCGAAACACCAGCAGCCTGGACCGAGGCCCACCACCTCAAACCCTGGTCCGAAGGCGGCCGAACCGACCTGGCCAACATGGTCCTGCTCTGCTCCAGCGACCATCGCCGAATCCATGACCCTAAGTACGGGTATGAGCGACTTCCGAATGGGCGGATCCGGTTCACCCGGCGCACCTGAGCAAGCTGCTCTGGTACGACCGCTCGCCGCGTGGCCTTGTGAAACATTCACAAGGTGTCATCGTCTTGTAAAGGCACGAGGAGGCCTTCGCTCTCCAGGGGCCACCAGCCCGCGAGGAACAGCTAGCACCCAAACGGCCCGGCAACTACCTACCGATTCATCTGGATGATCGCATCGAGAACCCGGCGTACGACCGGACTGACAGACCCCCGCGCCCAGATCGCATGGAGCTCGACGGGGCGCTCGGGGTCCTTGTCGAGACGGGTGTCGCCGCCGCCGTGCTCGATGGGACGGAAGACGACGCCCTCTACGTGCAGCGAGCTGGCCGAGACCGGGACGAATCCGACGCCCCGCTCGGCGGAGACCAGGAGCATGGCGGTGAGGACCTGGTGCACGCGCTGCTCGATGCGGGGGTGGGCGTTGGCGAGGAAGCGTACGGAGAGCTCGTGGAAGTAGCGGGACTGCTGCGGGTGGTAGCCGATGACGGGTTGGCCCTCGAAGTCCTGCGGCGTCAGCGGTCGGTCGAGCTCGGCCAGCGGGTGGCCCTGCGGGAGCACGGCCATCAGCGGTTCGCGGGAGATGACTCTCGAGGAGAGCAGCTCGGTGTCGAAGGGCGGGCGGGCCAGACCGATGTCGATCTCGCCGTGGCGGATGCCGTCGACCTGGGCCAGGGTGACTCGCTCGGAGAGCCGCACCTCGACATCCGGGAGCTCGACGGTGAGGCGGCGCAGCAGAGGTCCCAGGATCGAGATCGCGGAGACCGCGGTGAAGCCGAGCCGGACCACGCCGGCGGCGCCCGCGTCCACCCGACGGGCCAGGTCACCGGCGCTCTCGACCAGGTTGAGCATCCGGTAGGCCTCGTCGAGGAAGGCCGCTCCGGCACCGGTGAGAGCGACCCGGCGGTTGTCCCGCTCGAGCAGCTGCGCGCCGACGGCCTTCTCCAGCTTCTGGATCTGTCGCGACAGCGGGGGCTGGGTCATCCGCAGCCGTTCGGCAGCACGGCCGAAGTGAAGCTCCTCGGCGACCGCCACGAATGAGCGCACCTGGTCGAGGGTGATCATCTGGCCAGAGTAGAGCACGATGCGCCAGGTGGAACACTCAATGCCGAAACGGGCTTGGACCGGTATCGCTAAGACTCTTAGTGTCGGTGATCACACGACGTCGGGCCATCCCCTGCCACAACCAGCCCGGCCACCAGGACCTAGGAGCAACGATGCGTACGACCACCCACCTACTCGCCGCGACCGCCGGCGTCGCGGCCCTGGCCCTCTCCGCCTGCGGTGTCTCGAACACCACCGGAGGCAGCGGGGACGGTGAGGAGTATCCCGCCGGCAACGTCGAGATGTACGTCGGTGCCTCGGCCGGCGGCTCCAGCGACCTGATCAGCCGGGCGGTCTCCAAGGGCCTCTCCGACGAGCTCGGCGCCTCCTTCCCGGTGATCAACCAGGAGGGCGCCAACGGCGCGCTCGCCGCCAACAAGGTCGCCAAGGCCAAGCCCGACGGCCAGACCATCGCCATCCAGAACGCGTCGCTCTTCGCCATCACGCCGCTGGCGGTCAGCGAGGACGAGGTCACCGACCTCGGGGACTTCGACGTCGTCCAGGGCGTCTCGCGCGACGACTACGTCATGGTCACCGGCCCGAAGAGCGGCTTCAAGACGCTCGACGACATCAAGTCCGCGAACGCGAAGGTCACCTACGGCACCACCGGCGTCGGCACGGGCGCTCAGCTCTCCTGCGGCCTGACGTACGGATCGGCCGGCGTCGACGCCGAGGCCGTGCCGTTCGACGGCGGCGCCCCGGCGCTGACCGCGGTGCTCGGCAACCAGGTCGACACCGCCTGCATCCAGGTCGGCGAGGCGATCGAGAACATCGAGTCCGGCAAGCTGACTCCGCTGAGCGTCTTCGGTCCCGAGCGGGTCGACTACCTGCCGGACGTCCCGACCGCCAAGGAGCAGGGCCTCGACGTCGAGGTCGCGCAGTACCGCTTCATGACCGTCCCGAAGGGCACCCCGGACGACGTCAAGGACGCCATCGCCGAGGCGATGCAGGCGACGTTCAAGACCGAGGAGTACCAGGCCTTCAACAAGCAGAACAGCCTCACCCCGATGGAGATCTCCGGCGACGAGGTGGTGACCCAGCTCGAGGAGGACAAGAAGCGATTCGCTGACCTGGTCGAGCAGTACGGTCTCAACCTCGGCGCGAGCTGACTCCCGCCCCACACGACGAAGGCATGACGATGAGCGACGGACGTACCCCCTCTCCTGACCAGGACATCCTGGCCGAGATCCAGGCCGAGGTGGCCCATGAGCTGGAGGAGGAACGACCTCCGGCCGGCGGACCGGTCTACCAGGTGGTGGGTGCGCTCGTCGCTCTCGTCGTCGGCATCGGCGGCGCGGTCCTCGCCTACGGCTACGGCCTGGGTTCGCTGCGCCGGCCCGGGCCCGGGATGTGGCCGTTCGTGGTCAGCATCGCCATCACCCTGATGGCCGTGGCGCTGCTCGTCGTCGGCCGCCGGCTGACCGACAGCGAGAAGTTCACCCGCTCCAGCATCCTTCCCGCGGTCGGCCTGGTCACCTTCATCGTGCTGGCCCTGCTGATGCCCGTGATCGGCTTCGAGATCCCGTCGCTGCTGCTGTGCGTCGTCTGGCTGAGATTCCTCGGCGGCGAGTCCTGGCGCAGCACGATCATCACCTCGATCGCCACGGTCGCCGCGTTCTACTTCCTGTTCCTCTACGGGCTGCGCATCCCGCTGCCCCACCTGTTCTGAGCGGAGCCCCCAGTGGACGTCAACGCATTCCTCGACGGCTTCGGGCTCGTCACCGAACCGCAGAACCTGCTCTACTGCCTGATCGGCGTGCTCATCGGCATGCTGATCGGCGTGCTCCCCGGCCTCGGACCGGCGGCGACCATCGCCATCCTGCTGCCGATCACCTACAGCATCGACCCGGTCTCCGCGATCATCATGCTGGCGGGCATCTACTACGGCGCCCAGTACGGCGGCACGATCACCTCGGTGCTGCTCCGCCTGCCGGGTGAGGCCTCATCGGTCGTCACCGTCTTCGACGGCTTCGCCCTCGCCAAGCAGGGAAAGGCCGGTACCGCCCTCGGCATCGCCGCGATCGGCTCCTTCGTCGGCGCGACCGTCTCCATCCTCGGCCTGACCCTGGTGGCCCCGCTGATCGCCGGCTGGGCGCTCAACTTCGGTGACCCGGAGTACGCGGCCCTGGCCCTGCTGGGCGTCCTGCTGGTCGCCACCATCGGCAACGGCAACAAGCTCAAGGCCATGATCGCCGCCGCGTTCGGCCTTCTGCTGGCCACCATCGGCCGCGACAGCTTCAGCGGCGCCGAGCGCTTCACCTTCGACAGCCTGCAGCTGACCGAGGGCATCGACTTCGTGGTCGTCGCGATGGGCCTCTTCGGCGTCGGCGAGATCCTCTACAACCTCGAGGAGCGGCACGGGAAGCCCCACGTGCCCGCCGTCGTGGCCAACATCTGGCCCTCCCGCAAGGACCTCAAGCAGTCCTCCGGCGCCATCGGCAGAGGCTCGGTGATCGGCTTCGTCCTGGGCGTGCTGCCCGGTGGCGGCGCAGTGATGGCCTCCCTGGCCGCGTACGCCACGGAGAAGCGGATCTCGAAGCACCCCGAGCGCTTCGGGCGCGGTGCCATCGAGGGCGTCGCGGCCCCCGAGAGCGCCAACAACGCAGCCGCGACCTCCTCGTTCATCCCGCTGCTGACCCTCGGCATCCCGGCCAACGCGTCGATGGCGATGCTCTTCGGCGCCCTGCTCATCCTCGGCATCTCGCCGGGTCCGCAGCTGGTCGAGGAGCGCCCCGACCTGTTCTGGGGCGTCATCAACTCGATGTACATCGGCAACCTGATCCTGCTCGTCCTGAGCATCCCGCTGGTCGGCATCTTCGTACGCATCCTGCGGGTGCGCCCGGCGATCCTGGCCCCGATCACCGCGCTGATCACGATCCTGGGCGTCTACACGATCAACAACTCCACCTTCGACATCTTCGTGATGATCGTCTTCGGCCTGATCGGCTACCTGATGAAGAAGGTCGGCTTCGAGCCCGGTCCGATGGTGCTCGCCTTCGTCCTCGGCTCGATCGTGGAGGACGGCGTACGCCGCTCGATGCTGATCTTCGACGGAGACCCGACCGGGTTCTTCACCCGCCCGATCTCGGGCACCATCCTGGCCGCCTTCGTCCTGGTCGCCCTCTGGCCCGCCGCCAAGGCGCTCCTGGGCCGGCGCAAGGCCGCCACCGTCCCCGCGGCCCCGGCCGAGCGCGACGACGTCGACACCCCGACCCGCTGAGCCCGACCCGCTGAGAGAGGCACACCATGACCATCCTGATCGGCTACGTACCCACACCGGTAGGTGAGGCGGCTCTCGAGGCCGGCCTGGCCGAGGCTGCGGCCCGCGGCGACGACGTCGTCATCGTCAACAGCCCGCGCCGCGGCGCCACCGTGGACGCCGACCTCGTCGACGAGGCCGCGGCGGCGAAGCTCGTCGCCCGCGCCGCCGAGGCCGGGGTGAGCGCCCGGGTCGACCACACCACGCACGGCTCCGACGTCGTGGAGACGTTCGACAACCTCGTCGCCTCGACCGGCGCCCGGCTGATCGTGATCGGGCTGCACCGCCGCTCGCCGGTCGGCAAGGCGCTGCTGGGCAGCGACGCCCAGCGCATCCTGCTCGACGCCGGCGTGCCCGTCCTCGCCGTGAAGCCGACCGCATGAGCGAGCGCCAGCGAGCGACAACAAGCCTCAGGCCGCCGCGTCCGTACTCTTCGCCTTGCCCTACGGAGGTGGCGGCATGAGCCGCATCTCCAAGGTCGTCGTCACGCCCGTGGCCTTCGCCGACCCGCCGCTGCTCAACGTGGTCGGCGTCCACCAGCCCTGGGCGCTGCGCGCGATCGTCGAGCTGCACACCGACACCGGCCTGGTCGGCCTCGGGGAGACGTACGCCGACGAGACCCACCTCACCCGGCTCGACGCCGTCGCCCGGGTACTCCCGGGCGCCGACCCCTACGACACCCACGGCCTGCGACGACTCGTCGTCGACGTACTCGGCAAGGAGACCGGCGGGGCGGGTGCCTCCTTCGGCGGCATGCTCGACGTCTCCTCCGCCGTCGACACCGTCTACTCCCCCTTCGAGGTCGCCTGCCTCGACCTGGTCGCCCGCGAGGCGGGCCGTCCGGTGAGCGACCTGCTCGGCGGCGCGGTCCGCGAACGGGTGCCGTTCAGCGGCTACATGTTCTACAAGTGGGCCGGCCACCCCGGCGCTGTGTCCGACGGCGGGGGCGACGACGAGTGGGGCGAGGCGCTGAACCCCGAGCAGATCGTCGCGCAGGCGAGACGGCTGGTCGACGGCTGGGGCTTCGGCTCGCTCAAGCTGAAGGGCGGGGTGTTCCATCCCGATGAGGAGTGCGCCGCGATCGAGGCGCTCCGCGACGCCTTCCCCGACCTGCCGCTGCGGCTGGATCCCAACGGCGCCTGGACGCCGGAGACCTCGGTCAAGGTCGCCGAGCGGCTCGCCGGCGTCGTGGAGTATCTCGAGGACCCCACCCCCGGGATCGAGGGGATGGCGCAGGTCTCGGCCCGCACCGACGTACCTCTGGCCACCAACATGTGCGTGATCGCCTTCGAGCACCTCAAGCCGGCGATCGCGGCAGACGCGGTCCAGATCGTGCTCTCCGACCATCACCTGTGGGGCGGGCTGCGTCAGTCGGCGCTGCTGGGCGGCATCACCGAAACCTTCGGGCTGGGCCTGTCGATGCACAGCAACTCCCACCTCGGCATCTCCCTGGCCGCGATGGTCCACCTCGCCGCCGCGACCCCCAACCTGACCTACGCCTGCGACACCCACTACCCGTGGAAGACCCAGGACGTCGTACGCCCCGGGGTGCTCGACTTCAGCGACGGTGCGATCACGGTGCCGACGGGTCCGGGCCTGGGCGTCGAGCTCGATCGGGACCTGCTCGGCGAGCTCCACGAGCAGTACCTCGGCTGCGGCGTACGGCGCCGGGAGGACACCGTCTACATGCGTTCGTTCGAGCCGGATTTCACGCCGAACACGTCGCGCTGGTGACCCTCTGAGGCAATACCGTCAGGGTATCGCCTCATGCGATAAGTGGCTTGGACACGAATCGCCAATCCTGACAGTCTCCTGTGACCGGGGCCACACGTGGGCCCGGTCACAGTACGACGAGCCAGGAGCGACCACCGGTGACACAGATCGACAGCGGCGAGACCGGGGCAATACTGCCAGTACCGGTCGTCGGCTATGCCTACCCCTGGGACGTGATCGGCGATCCGACGTTCGCCGATCGCGCCCGCAGCCTCGGAGTCACGAAAGTCGCCCTCGCCGCGGCCTACCACACCACCCGCGCCGCGACCCCGCTCCACCCCGAGCACCGGATCGTCGAGGCCCGCAGCGCGGCGCTCTACCGCCCGGTGCGCGCCGAGGCGTGGGCCGGCGCGCGGCTGGTGCCGCCCGCGGCGACCTGGGTCGCCGCGGACGACCCCTATGGCGAAGCCGCCACCATCCTCGCCGAGGCGGGACTCGAGGTCGCCGCCTGGATCGTGCTGACCCACTCCACGCTCCTCGGTGAGGCCAACCCGGACCTAGCGGTCGTCAATTGCTGGGGCGAGCCCTACCCCTACGCCCTGTGCGCCCGCCACGAGGACGTCCGCCGCTACGCGGAGACTCTGGCCGCGGAGGCCGTACGCGACACCCCGACCAGCACGGCCATCCTGGAAGCGTGCGGCCAGCTCGGCTTCGGCCACGGCGGGCACCACGAGAAGACCGACGGCGCCTACGACGCCGCCGCGCAGCTGCTGCTCTCGATCTGCTGCTGCGCGAACTGCCGTGAGGACTGGGCCGGCCGCGGGCTCGATGCCGGGGCCACGGTTGCGGCCCTGCGTGCCGCGACAGGTGCCGACGCCGCCGGCGCGACGGTCGACGCGACGGCCCTGGAGAAGATCCTCGCCTCCCGGCACGCCGCCGCCGACGAGCTCCGCCACCGGGTGATCGCGGCCGTCCGTGAGGCCGCTCCCGGCGTCGTCGAGATCGCCGTGCACGCCCAGCCCGACACCTGGGCCACCGGCGCCAGCCCCGGCCTGACCCCGACCACGGCCGACGACGTCGACCTGGTCGTCTCCTTCTGCTGGCCGACCACCGAGGCCTCGGTGGAAACCGGGCGCCGACTCGTCGAGGCGGTCTCCGGGAAGGCAGCGGCCGCTGCGTACGTCACCGTTCTCCCGCCCACCACCGAGGACGCCTTCGGTGGCCATGTGCGGGCGCTGGTCGATGCCGGGATCGACCAGATCCACCTCTACCACCTCGGTCTGGCGGGTGCGGACAGGCAGCACCTGCTCGCCGAGGCGACCAAGGTCCCCACCACCGCCGCGACGAGGACGGAATGACTCGATGAGCAACGACACCGGAACATTCAGGCGCACCTGGCGCGCGATCGACACGGTCTTCGAGATCCTCTGCATCCTGTGCCTGGTCGCCACGCTGCTGATCGTGCTGTGGCAGGTGTTCAGCCGCGAGCTGCTGAGCAACTCACCCAGCTGGAGCGAGGAGACGGCCCGCATCCTCCTGGTCTGGCTCGGCTTCCTCGGCGCCGTGGTCGGCTTCCGCGAGGGCGCCCACATCGCTGTCACCTTCCTGGTCGACAAGTTCCCCGCGACGGTGCAGTCCGTGATCGGTCGCGTCGTCCAGGTGCTGCAGCTCGGTTTCGGGCTCTTCCTGGTCGTCCAGGGCAGCCGCTTCGTGATCGACGCCCAGCACGCCACCCTGCCGGGCACCGGCCTCCCTCGCAGCGTCTCCTACGTGGTGATGCCGGTCGCCGGCGCCATGCTCATCCTCTACACGACCCTCCAGGCCTTCGGCATCAGCACCCAGCGGTACGCCGAGTCCGACGAGACCGACTGAGCCAGGAGCCTCCCCCATGCCTATCGATCCTCTAGCCATCACGATCCTGCTCGGCGGCTTCGCCGTCCTCGTCGTCCTCCGCATCCCGGTGGCCCTGGCCCTCGCCCTGGCCGCCGTCTTCGAGGCCCTCTACATCGGTCTACCCCTGACCACCGTGGGCCAGCGCATGGTCGCCGGTCTCGACACCTTCGCCCTGCTCGCCATCCCGTTCTTCATCCTCGGCGGCGAGATCATGGGTGCCGGCGGCATCTCCCGCCGCCTGATCGCCCTGGCCGGGCTGCTCGTCGGCTGGGTGCGCGGCGGTCTCGGGATGGTCAACATCGGCGCCAGCACCTTCTTCGGTGCCCTGTCCGGCTCCTCGGTCGCGGACGTCTCCGCGATCGGGTCGGTGACCATCCCGATGATGAAGAAGCGGGGCTACGACACCGACTACGCGGTCGCCGTCACCGTCTCCGGCGCCACGCAGGCGGTCATGATCCCGCCGAGCCACAACCTGATCATCTACTCGATGGCCGCGGGCGGCGTCTCGATCGGCGCCCTGTTCACCGCCGGCATCATCCCAGGGATCCTGCTCGGCGCGTCCCTGATGACTCTGGCGTACATCCTGGCGGTCAAGCGCGGCTACCCGAAGGAGGAGCTGGTCCCGCTCAAGGACGTCCCGAAGATCGTCAGCGACGGGCTGCTCAGCCTGCTGATGCCGGTGATCATCCTGGGCGGCATCCTGAGCGGCCTCTTCACCGCGACCGAGTCGGCGGCGATCGCCTGCCTGTACGCCTTCATCCTGACGTTCTTCGTCTACCGTGACATTCCGCTCAAGGCGATGATCCCGATCCTGCAGAGCGCCCTGCGCACGCTCGGCGTGGTGCTGTTCATCATCGCCGCGGCGGGTGCCTTCGGCTACTTCCTGGCCTTCCTGCAGGTGCCGGCGCTGGCCACCGACGCCCTGCTGGGCATCTCCGACAACGTCGTCGTGGTGCTGCTGCTGATCAACCTGCTGCTGCTCGTGCTCGGCGCGATCATGGACATGGCCCCGCTGATCGTGATCATGACGCCGATCCTGCTGCCGGTCGCCACCGGGCTCGGCATGGACCCGGTCCAGTTCGGGATCATGCTGGTCCTCAACCTGGCCATCGGCCTCATCACCCCGCCGGTCGGCAACGTCCTCTTCGTCGGCTGCGCCATCGGACGTACGTCCATCGAGAAGGTCATCAAGACCGTGGCCCTCTTCCTCATCCCGATGCTCATCGTCTTGATGCTCATCACCTACGTCCCGTTCTTCTCGCTCGCCCTCCCTGACGCGCTCGGACAGTAACTCCACCTCTCGAAAGGAACCACCCGTGAACACCACATCCCCCAAGCCGGTTGCCCGGCGCTCCCTGTTCAAGGCAGGCGCCTTCGGTGCCGCGGCCGTCGCCGGCGGCCTCGCGCTCAGCGCCTGTGGCGGCGGGTCTCTCGCCGGCAGCGGCGGCGGAGGCGGCGGCTCGAAGACCTTCAAGCTGGCCGAGACCCACCCCGACGACTACCCGACCACGCTGGGCGACAAGAAGTTCGCCGAGCTGGCCGAGAAGTACAGCGACGGCCGGATCAAGATCCAGGTCTACCCCAACGCCCAGCTCGGCGAGGAGTCCGACGCGATCGAGCAGGTGCAGATGGGGTCGATCGAGATGACCCGGATCAGCTCGGCTCCGATGGGCGAGTTCGTGCCCGCGATGGGGCTGTTCAGCCTGCCGTACCTCTTCGACGACGCCGACCACCTGTGGCGCTTCCTCGAGAGCGAGAGCGGCAAGAAGCTGCTCGGCGAGGCCGACGGTGCCGGCTTCAAGGGTCTGGGCTACTTCGACCCCGGCGCCCGCAGCTTCTACACCTCGAAGACGCCGATCAAGGCGCCCGCGGACGTCAAGGGACTCAAGATCCGGGTCCAGGAGTCGCAGGTGCAGATCGACTTCATCAAGGCCCTCGGCGGCTCCCCCACCCCGATGGACTACGGCGAGGTCTACAGCTCGCTGCAGAGCGGGCTGCTCGACGGTGCCGAGAACAACGAGCCGTCCTACTTCTCCGCGTCCCACTACGAGGTCGCGAAGAACTACACCCTCGACCGGCACATGCGCGTCGCCGAGGTGCTCCTCATCAACAAGGACACCTGGGCCGGGCTCGACGCCAAGGACCAGGAGGCGCTCCAGAAGGCCGCCGACGAGGCCGCGCCGTTCCAGCGTGAGAAGTGGGACGCCCAGGTCGAGGCCGACCTGGAGAAGCTGCGCGGGGAGGGCGTCACGATCAACGAGATCAGTGATCTCGCCCCCTGGCGCGAGGCGACCAAGTCGGTCATCGACAAGCACGGTGCCGACCTCGGCGAATACCTCGACGCCGTCGAAGAGCTCCGCACCGCCTGATCACCCCTGATCCCACCCGACCGGAAGGAACCATGTCCGAGACCGTACTCATCACCGGCGCCAACGGCGTCGTCGGGCGGCTGATGCGCCCGCGCCTCGCCCGCGAGGGCCGGGTGCTTCGCCTCCTCGACATCGTACGTCCCGAGCCTCCCGCCGAGGACGAGGCCGTCGAGGTCATCGAGGCGTCGGTGACCGACGAGGTGGCGATGCGCGCGGCCTGCGAGGGCGTGGACGCGGTCATCCATCTGGGTGGCATCAGCGTCGAAGGTCCCTGGGCCGACATCCTCTCGGCCAACATCGACGGCACCCGGGTGGTTCTCGAGGCCGCCCGGGACGCCGGCGTGGCACGCGTGGTGCTCGCCTCGAGCAACCACGCGGCCGGCTTCTACGACCTCGACACGGTGCGCTCCGAGGGACCCGCCGAGGGGCTGGCCGCCGACGCCTTCCCGCGACCGGACACCTACTACGGGGTCAGCAAGGTCGCGATGGAGGCGCTCGGCAGCCTCTTCCACGACCGCTACGGCATCGACGTGACCGCGCTTCGGATCGGCTCGTGCTTCGAGAAGCCGTGGGACCGTCGCTCGCTGTGGACGTGGATGTCGCCCGACGACGGTGCCCGCCTCCTCGAGGCGTGCCTGGCCACTCCCGAGCCCGGCTTCCGAGTGGTGTGGGGCATCTCCCGCAACACCCGGAACTGGTGGTCGCTGGAGGCCGGTGAGGCGATCGGCTACCACCCGCAGGACGACTCCGAGGTCTACGCCGCCGAGCTGCTCGGCGATGCGATCGACGACGGCCCGCAGGGCCCCGAGGAGCGCCTGGCAGGAGGGAAGTTCTGCTTCACCCCGCTGGGTGAGCACCAACAGAAATAGGCCCCATGGGGAGCGGGTGGTCCGGCTGTCGCCGGGCCACCCGTTCTCCTTTTCCAGGGGTCAGGAGGCAGCGTGGGCTAGGGCGGTGGCTCCAGACGCGATCACTGCCGCAGGCGCCGGCGGGTGCTGCCCAGATGCACTCGCATCGCGGCCCGGGCGGTGTCGGCGTCGCCGGCGAGGATCGCAGCCGCGACGTTGTCGTGCTCGCGCTGCACCCGCTCGACGTGGAGTGCATCGCTGGGCGAGTAGGCGTCGCCGAGCCGGGTGCGGGGCAGCATGATCATCATCGGGCCCAGCGAGTCCATCAGGTCGAGGTAGAAGCGGTTGCCGGTCGCCGCCGCGACGGCGCGGTGAAAGGCGAAGTCGGCCTCCACCGCGCCGTCGGGATGCGCGGTGGCCAGCGCGGCGAGCGCCTCCTCGATGGCGCGCGAGCCCTGCTCGTCGAGGTGGGCGGCGGCCAGCGCCGCCGCCTCACACTCCACGCCGAGCCGGAAGTCGACCATGTCGAGCACGTCGTGCTGGGTGCGGATCGCGGAGGACTCCAGCGCGAACGGCGAGGGCTCCGGGACCGCCAGGACGAAGGAGCCGCGCCCCTGGAACGTCTCGACCAGCCCCTCGGCACGCAGGCGGGTGACCGCCTCGCGTGCCACGGTCCGCGACACGCCATAGGTGCCGACCAGGTCGGACTCCGAGGGCAGCTTCGCCCCCGGCGCGAGGTCCCCGGCCAGGATCTGGTCCTTGATCCCGGAGACGACGCGGTCGGCGAGCCCGGCGCTAACTGTCATGCGGAGAACTTAGCCGTCTCCACGGTGTGCTTGCGCATCTGGTCGCTGAGCGTGAACCCGAGTCCCGGACGGTCCGGCACCCACATCTGGCCGTCGTGGATGTCGATGCGCTCCTCGAAGAGCGGGTTGAGCCACTCGAAGTGCTCGACCCAGGGTTCGGTCGGGTAGGCCGCGGCCAGGTGCAGGTGGATCTCCATCGCGTAGTGCGGCGCGAGCGCCAGGCCGGCGTGGGCGGCGAGGGTGGCGAACTTCAGGAACGGGGTGATCCCGCCGATGCGCGGCGCGTCGGGCTGCACGATGCCGCGGTAGCCGGCGTCGATGAGCGCCATGTGCTCGGGCACCGAGGTCAGCATCTCGCCGGTCGCGATCGGGGTGTCGAACGTACGCGACAGGTCGGCGTGGCCGACCGCGTCCCAGGCGTCGAGCGGCTCCTCGATCCAGATCAGGTCGAACTGCTCGAGCTCGCGGCACATCCGGCGGGCGCGGGCGCGGTCCCACTGCTGGTTGGCGTCGACCATGAGCGGGGTGTCGCCGAGGTGCTCGCGCATGGCGGCCACGCGGCGCAGGTCCTCGGCCCAGTCGGGCTGGCCGACCTTGATCTTGATGCCGCCGATGCCGGCCTCGAGCGACGCGGTGGCCTTCTCCTTGATCTCCTCGACGCTCGCCTGGAGGAAGCCGCCGGAGGTGTTGTAGACACGGCAGGAGTCGCGGTGGGCGCCGAGCAGCTTGGCCAGCGGCAGGCCGGCGCGGCGCGCCTTGAGGTCGTAGAGCGCCACATCGAGGGCGGCCACGGCCTGGGTCGCCACGCCGCTGCGACCGACCGAGGCGCCGGCCCACATCAGCGACTCGTAGATCTTGGCGATGTCGGAGGGGTCCTGGCCGATGGCGACCTGGGCGATCTCCTTGAGATGGGTGTACTGCGCGGGGCCACCGGCGCGCTTGGAGTAGCTGAAGCCCATGCCCTCGAAGCCCTGCTCGGTGGTCACCTCGACGAAGAGCAGCACGGTCTCGGTGAGCGGCTTCTGCCGCCCGGTGAGCACCTTGGCGTCACTGACCGGGTTCTCGAGCGGGAGGACGACGTGGGAGAGAGTCAGTGACGTGATGCGGTCGGCGGCCATGGCGGGATGCTCCTCGATGGGCTAAGTTGTATGACAAGTCCAGAACTTATCCGATGAGTGGTGAGGAGTCCAGAGCGTGGCCGCCGATTCTCAGGTTGTCCGGCAAGTCGACCGGCAGGTCCCCCGATGGCGCGATCTCGCGCCCTTCCTGCAACCGCGCCCGTTCCGCTGGCGGGCGGCCGACCGCCGGCTGGCCCGCTGCCTCAGCATCGACGACCTGGAGCGCGCCGCCCGGCGGCGGGTGCCGACGGCGGTCTGGGACTACGTCTACGGCGGGTCGGACGGCGAGCACGCGATGCGCCGGAACCGGACGGCCTTCGACAGCGTGGAGCTGCGGCCCACGGCCTTCGGCCAGGCGGGCGAGCCGGAGGTGCGTACCTCGATCCTCGGGCGGCCCGCGGCGGCACCCATCGTGCTGGCGCCGACCGGCTACACCCGGCTCAGCCACCACACCGGCGAGCGGGCCGTCGCCGCGGCTGCGGCCGCTGCCGGGCTGCCCTACACGCTCTCGACGTACGCGACGACCTCGATCACCGACGTCGCCGGCGCGGCGCCGCAGGGGCGCAACTGGTTCCAGGTCTACCTGATGAAGGACCGGGCGGTGACCCTGGACCACATCACCGAGGCGGCCTCGCAGGGCTATGAGGCGCTGATGCTGACCATCGACACGACCGTGACGGGGATGAAGCGCAAGGACAAGCTCAACGGGTTCGCGATCCCGCCCCAGCTGAGCCTGCGTACGTTCGCGGACATGACCCGCCATCCCGGCTGGGTCGCCAACATCCTGACCACCGAGCCGCTGCGGTTCGCGACCTTCCCCGAGGGGTCGCACTACGGCCGCTGGGGCATGTCCAACGAGCTGCGCGAGCAGGCGATCCGGCCCTCGGACATCGGCTGGCTCAAGGAGCACTGGAACGGCCCGGTGGTCGTCAAGGGCGTGCTCTCGGTCGCCGACGCGGTGGCCTGTGCGGACGCGGGTGCCGACGCGCTGGTGCTCTCCAACCACGGCGGCCGCCAGCTCGACCGCGCGCCGGTGCCGCTGGAACTGCTGCCGGCGGTGGTCGACGCGGTCGGCGACCGGACCGAGGTGTACGTCGACTCCGGCGTCCGCTCCGGCGGCGACATCGCGGCGGCCCTCGGCCTCGGCGCTCGCGGCGTGGTGATCGGCCGGCCCTATCTCTACGGCCTGATGGTCGGCGGACAGCAGGGGGTCGACGCCACCCTGACGCTGCTGGTCGAGGAGCTGCGCCGGGCGATGTGCCTGCTCGGCACTCCCGACATCGCCGCGATCGGCCCCGAGCACGTCCGGTTGCGGTCGGCATGAACCTCGTATCCGACCTGCGCGCCGCCCTCGGCGAGAGCGCCGTGCTGACCGATCCGGCCGACATGGCGGCGTACGTCACCGACTGGACCGGCAGCTTCACCGGCACCGCCCTCGCGGTGGTGCGCCCGGCCTCGACCTCCGAGGTGGCGGCGGCGGTCCGGCTGTGCGCGGAGGCGGGTGCCGGGGTCGTCCCGCAGGGCGGCAACACCGGCCTCGTCGGCGGCGGCGTACCGGACTCCGGCAGCGACCAGATCGTGCTCTCCCTCGGCCGGATGCGCCGCGTCCGGGAGGTGGACCCGGTCGCCGACACCCTCACCGTCGAGGCCGGCACCCCGCTGGCCACCGTCCAGGAGGCCGCCAGGGAAGCCGGGCGGCTCTTCCCGCTCTCGCTCGGTTCGGAGGGCTCGTGCACCATCGGCGGGACGATCGCGACCAACGCCGGCGGCACCGCGGTGCTGCGCTACGGGATGATGCGCGAGCTGGTGCTCGGCCTCGAGGTCGTGCTCCCCGACGGCCGGGTCTGGGACGGGCTGCGGCCGCTGCGCAAGGACAACACCGGCTACGACCTCAAGCAGCTGTTCATCGGCTCCGAGGGCACCCTCGGCGTGGTCACCGCGGCGGTGCTGCGACTGCTGCCGGCGACACCGCGCCGGGCGACGGCGCTCGTGGCGCTCGAGTCGGTCGAGGCGGCGACCTCGCTCCTCCCCCTGCTCCGGGAGCACGGCGGCGGGCAGCTGACCACCTGGGAGCTGCTCGGACGCCAAGCCGCCGACCTGGTCCTCGCCCACCTGCCGGGCGTACGCGACCCGTTCACGGAACGGCACGAGTGGTACGGCCTCGTCGAGCTCGCCGGCACCTCCGCCGACGTGGACGAGCGCCTCGAGGAGGCCCTCGCGGCCGCCGCCGAGCGGGGGCTGCTCCTCGACGCCGTGCTCGCGGGCAGCCCCGCCCAGCGCGAGTCGCTGTGGGCGCTGCGCGAAGGGGTCTCGGAGGCCCAGAAGAGCGAGGGCGCGACCCTCAAGCACGACGTCACCCTGCCGATCACCGCCCTGTCGCGGTTCGTCGCCGAGGTCGGTCCGACGCTGCTCGCCGCGCTGCCGGGGCTGCGGCTGGTGACGTACGGGCACATCGGGGACGGCAACCTGCACTACAACATCTCCGCGCCCGTCGGCGACGACGCAGCGCTTCGGCAGGCGGCTCCCGCGCTGACCCGGATCGTCTACGACGCCGTCACGGCGCTCGGTGGCAGCATCTCCGCCGAGCACGGGATCGGCGCGCTCAAGCGGGATGCGGCCGCTGCGTACAAGACGGGTGTCGAGGTCGACCTCCTGCGAGCCGTGAAGCAGGCGATCGACCCCGACGGGGTGATGAACCCTCGGAAGGTGCTGTGAGTCAGAGCCCCTGGGCGACTCGGTAGAACACCTGGTTCCAGCGCACCTGGTCGGCGAAGCCGCGGCGGGTGGTGGACTCGTCGATGACCAGCAGCTCGGTGCGGGCGATGTTGGCGAAGACCTCGAAGGCCTCGATCCCGGCGGCGGTCGACATCACCGTGTGGTGGGCGCCGCCGGCGGTCAGCCAGGCCTCGGCCGAGGTTGCGAAGTCGGGACGCGGCGCCCAGACGGCGCGCGCGACCGGCAGGTTGGGCAGCGCCTGCGTCGGGGGGACGACGTCGACAACGTTGGCGGTCAGCCGGAAACGGTCGCGCATGTCGGCCAGGGAGACGACCACGGCACCCTCGCCGGCATCGGCGTCGAAGACCATCCGGACCGGGTCCTCGCGGCCCCCGATCCCGAGCGGGTGGATCTCGACGCGCGGGGTGGAGGTGGTCAGCGAGGGGCAGACCTCGAGCATGTGGGCGCCGAGGATGACCTCCGCGCCCGGGGTGAGGTCGTAGGTGTAGTCCTCCATCAGGGAGGCGCCACCGGGCAGCCCCTCCCCCATCACCTTCGCGGCGCGCACCAGGACCGCGGTCTTCCAGTCGCCCTCGGCGCCGAAGCCGTAGCCCTTGCTCATCAGCCGCTGTACGGCGATGCCGGGGAGCTGGCGCAGGCCACCGAGGTCCTCGAAGTTGGTGGTGAACGCCTTCGCGTCGCGCTCCACCAAGAACGCCTCCATGGCGATCTCCTGACGGGCCGCGTAGCGCAGCGAGTCGTGGCGCTCGCCGCCCTTGCGGAGCTCGGGGACGACGTCGTAGAGGTCCTCGTACTCGGCGACGAGTGCGTCCACGGCGGCCTCGTCGACGGCCTCGACGGCCGCCACCAGGTCGTTGACGCCCCAGGTGTTGACCGAGACGCCGAAGCGCAGCTCGGCCTCGGTCTTGTCGCCCTCGGTGACCGCGACGTTGCGCATGTTGTCGCCGAAGCGGACCAGGTTGAGCCCGTGGGTGGCGGCCCAGCCGGCGGCGCCGCGGACCCAGGTGCCGACGCGGCGGGTGACCGCCGGGTTGGAGACGTGACCGACGACGGTGGTGCGGGCGACGCCGAGACGGGTGGCGATGTAGGCGTACTCACGATCGCCGTGGGCGGCCTGGTTGAGGTTCATGAAGTCCATGTCGATCTCCGACCAGGGGAGCTCGACGTTGGCCTGGGTGTGCAGGTGCAGGAGCGGCTTCTGGAGGGCGTCCAGACCGGCGATCCACATCTTGGCCGGGCTGAAGGTGTGCATCCAGGTGATGACGCCGAGGACGTTGTCGTCGGAGTTGGCCTCGAGCATCGCGCGGCGGATGGACGCTGCGTCCTTCAGGACGGGCTTCCACACGACCTTCGCCGGTACGTCCGAGGAACCGTCGAGCGCGCGAGCGACCTCCTGGGACTGCTCGGCCACCTGACGAAGGGTCTCCTCGCCGTAGAGGTCCTGGCTGCCGGTGAAGAACCAGACCTCGCGGTCGCCATAGGGTTTCGGCGCGTGGGGCTTGCTCATGTGGGGGTCCTTCCAGTGCTGAAGATTTGAGGGGCGGGCAGCTCAGTGCTGGCCGTAGACGTTCTGGTAGCGGTCGTAGAGCGAGTCGATGTGGCCCTGGTCGATCAGCAGCGGCTGGCCGAGCTGGCGCGCGATGTGCACCGTGCGGGCGACCTCCTCGCACATCACCGCGGCCTTGACCGCGGAGCGACCGTCCTTGCCGATGGTGAAGGGACCGTGGTTCCGCATCAGCACCGCGGGGCTGCGCGACTCCCGCAGCGTCTCCACGATGCCGCGCCCGATGGAGTCGTCACCGATGATCGCGAACGGGCCGACCGGGACCGGTCCGCCGAACTCGTCGGCCATCATCGTGAGCACGCACGGGATCTCCTCGCCGCGCGCCGCCCAGGCGGTGGCGTAGGTGGAGTGGGTGTGGACCACTCCCCCGACCTCGGGCATGTTGGCATAGACGTACGCGTGGGCGGCCGTGTCCGAGGACGGCGACCGCTCGCCCTCGACGAGGTTGCCGGCCAGGTCGCACACGACCATCGCCTCGGCTGTGATGTCCTCGTAGGCGACCCCGGAGGGCTTGATGACCAGCAGGTCCTCACCATCCGGGTTCGGCACGCGCTCGGAGACGTTGCCGGCGGTCCACACGACCAGCTCCCAGCGGGGCAGCTCGGCGTGCAGCGCGGCGACGCGCTCCTTGGCGGCGTCGACGGCGGTGCGAAGAGCGGCGGGGACGCCCGTCATCACTGGTCTCCTTCTTCTGCGTCTCGTGCACTGTCTGCGGTGTCTGCGCTGGGGGCGAGCGAGGCCACGGCGGCGCGCTCGATGTCGAGGCCGGCCTCGTAGCGTTCGAGGTAGGTCCGGAACCCGGCGAGGTCGGCGGCGTCCGGCTCGACGACCTCGAGGTCGATGTCACCGAAGACGCGCTCGGCGAGATAGGCGCTCAGGCTGAGGTCGCCCTCGGTCTCGGCGGCCCGGGCGTACGCAGCCAGGACAGCGATCCCCCAGGCACCGCCCTCGCCGGCGGTGCGGCCGACCGCGACCGGGGCGCCGATGGCCGCGGCGAGCAGCCGCTGCGCGACGCCGGCGGTGCGGAAGAGGCCGCCGTGGGCGAACATCGCGTCGATCTCGACGCCCTGGTCGGCGAGGACGCGCATGCCCAGGGCGAGGGTGCCGAAGACGCCGTAGACCTGGGCGCGGGCGAACCCGGCGAGGTCGAGGCGGCTGCCGGGGGTGCGTACGAACAGCGGACGGCCTTCGTCGAGGCCGGTGATCGGCTCGCCGGCCAGGTAGTTGTAGGCCAGCAGGCCGCCGCCGTCGGGCGAGCCCTTCAGGGCCGCGGTGAGCAGGGCGCCGAAGACGGCGTCGGGCTCACAGGGGTGGCCGAGCGCGCCGGCGAACTCGCCGAAGACCCCGGCCCAGGCGTCCAGCTCGCTGGCGCCGTTGTTGCAGTGCACCATCGCGACCGGGTCGCCGGCCGGGGTGGTGACGATGTCGATGGCGTGGTGGACGGTGGCCAGCGGGGCCTCGAGGACGACCATCGCGAAGATCGAGGTGCCGGCGCTGACGTTCCCGGTGCGCTTGGCGACGGAGTTGGTGGCGACCATCCCGGTGCCGGCGTCGCCCTCGGGCGGACACAGCGGGACACCGGGCTGGAGGGTGCCGGTGGGATCGAGGAGCGCAGCGCCCTCCGGGGTGAGGCGGCCGGCGTCGGCGCCTGCCGGGAGGACGTGCGGGAGCAGCCCCTCGGCCCGCAGACCGGGGCGCTTGGCGGCGGCGAGGTGACCGAGCTGCTCGAGCATCCGCTGGTCGTAGGTCCCGGTGGCCGGGTCGATGGGGAAGACGCCGGAGGCGTCGCCGACGCCGAGCACGTGGTTGCCGGTCAGTGCCCGGTGGACGTAGCCCGCGAGTGTGGTCAGCGAGGCGATCTTGGGCAGGTGGGGCTCGTCGTCGAGGATCGCCTGGTAGAGGTGGGCGACCGACCAGCGCAACGGGATGTTGGTGCCGAAGATCTCCGACAGCTCGGCCGCGGCGACGGCGGTGTTCGTGTTGCGCCAGGTGCGGAACGGCACCAGCAGCTCGCCGGCCTCGTCGAAGGCGAGGTAGCCGTGCATCATCGCCGAGACGCCGATCGACCCGAACGTGGTCGGACGGGTGCCGTAGCGGCGCTCGACCTCGTCGCCGAGGGCTGCGACGGCACCCTGTACGCCGGCCCAGACCGCCTCGAGCGAGTAGGTCCACAGGCCGTCGACGAGCTCGTTCTCCCACAGATGGGACCCGGTGGCGACGGTCGCGTGGTCGGGCCCGATCAGGCACGCCTTGATGGTGGTGGAGCCCAGCTCGATGCCGAGCGCGGTCTCTCCGAGGTCAGGCAAGCGGCCTGCTCGCTGCGTCATCACGGCTCCGTTTCTGCCCGACGGCTCGGGGTGGGGTCTCAAGGCGATGTGAACGCTAACATATGACGAGCGGGTTACCGGCGTGTTCCCCACAGAGCCTTGCCGAAGCGTCACCCCCGTCGGCCGAGTTGGCACCGTGGTGCCAACT
>NZ_JBHXNY010000042.1:0-41053 GCF_042719275.1 Nocardioides sp. NPDC058538
AACACCATCGTGGCCCGGCCCCGGTCACAGCGCTACCGGAACCGAGCCACGATCTTCAACTTCCACAGTCACCGAAGGTGCCCTCCGGCTCGGCGGTGTGTTTGGTCAGGATGAGCCGACTCGGCTGGTTGGATGGAGACGTGACTGCGGAATCGATCGGCTCGAGCTCCGCTTCAGGGGTGGAGCACGCGATGCGCACGTATCTCGACCACCTCACCGTCGAGCGGGGGCTGGCGGCGAACACGCTGTCCTCCTACCGGCGTGACCTGAGGAGGTACGCCGAGTTCCTCGCCCAGCACAGCGTCGAGGATCTCGCCGGGGTCTCGGAGGCGACGGTGTCGGGGTTCCTGGCACACCTGCGCGAAGGCAGCGAGGAGCATCCGGCGCTCAGCGCGACCTCGGCGGCGCGGACGGTCGTCGCGGTGCGTGGGTTCCACAAGTTCGCGGTGGCCGACGGGCTGGTCGAGGCCAACCCGGCCGGCCACGTGAAGCCGCCGCGCGCGGAGAAGCGGCTCCCGAAGGCGCTGCCGCTGGCCGACGTCGAGGCGATCCTGGAGGCGGCCGGTGCGCCCGGGACGCCGCTCGCGCTGCGCGACCGGGCCCTCCTCGAGGTGCTCTACGGCACCGGCGCCCGCATCTCCGAGGCGGTCGGCCTCGACGTCGACGACCTCGACCGGGTCGACCACGTGGTCCTGCTGCGCGGCAAGGGCGGCAAGGAGAGGATCGTCCCGGTCGGCTCCTACGCCATCGAGGCGGTCGAGGCCTACCTGACCCGGGCCCGCCCTGACCTCGCAGCCGCCCGCTCGGGTGGCGCGCTCTTCCTCAACGCCCGCGGCGGCCGCCTCTCCCGCCAGTCGGCCTGGACCGTCCTGACCCGTGCCGCCGTGCGCGCCGGGATCCACAAGGACGTCTCGCCCCACACCCTGCGTCACTCCTTCGCCACCCACCTGCTGGACGGTGGCGCCGACGTACGTGTCGTGCAGGAGCTGCTGGGCCATGCGTCGGTGACCACGACGCAGATCTACACTCTTGTCACCGTGGACAATCTCCGAGAGGTCTTCGCGACCGCACACCCGAGGGCCCTGTGACCGTTTCGACCAAAGCCGGCGACTGGATCCCCAAGGTCGGGGCGAGCCCCGATGACGTCTACGAGGCGGTCGTAGCCTGGGCCGAGGGGAGTGGGCGCAGCCTCTATCCCCACCAGGACGAGGCGATCATGTCCATCCTGGCCGGCGACAACGTCATCCTGGCTACTCCGACGGGCTCGGGGAAGTCGCTGGTGGCCGCGGGCGCGCACGCGGCGGCGCTGGCCGAGGACAAGGTCTCCTTCTACACCGCCCCGATCAAGGCGCTGGTCAGCGAGAAGTTCTTCGATCTCGTGGAGACGTTCGGCGCCGAGAACGTCGGCATGCTCACCGGGGACGCGAGCGTCAACGCCGATGCCCCGATCATCTGTTGCACCGCAGAGGTGCTCGCCAACCTCGCGCTGCGAGAAGGGAAGCACGCCGACGTCGGGCTCGTGATCATGGACGAGTTCCACTACTACGGCGAGCCCGACCGTGGCTGGGCCTGGCAGGTGCCGCTGCTCGAGCTGCCGCAGGCCCAGTTCCTGCTGCTCTCCGCGACACTCGGTGACACCAGCGCCCTGGCCGAGGACATGACCAGGCGAAACGGCCGCGACACGGTCCTCGTCGACCAAGCGGAACGACCCGTTCCGCTGACCTTCGACTGGCGCCTCACGCCGCTCCAGGAGACCCTCGAGGAGCTCGTCACCACCGGCCAGGCGCCGGCCTACGTCGTCCACTTCACCCAGAAGGACGCCGTCACCCACGGCACCTCCCTGCTCAACGCCGGCTGGCTGAAGCTGTCCAACGAGGAGAAGGACCAGATCGCCAAGCGGCTCGAGCCGGTCCGCTTCGCCGCCGGCTTCGGCAAGACCCTCTCCAAGCTGCTGCGCAAGGGCATCGGCGTCCACCACGCCGGCATGCTGCCCCGATACAGAAGGCTGGTCGAGCAGCTCGCCCAGGCTGGTCTCCTCAAGGTCATCGCCGGCACCGACACCCTCGGGGTCGGCATCAACGTCCCGATCCGCACCGTGCTCTTCACCGGCCTGGCCAAGTTCGACGGCCGCCGCCAGCGCATCCTGCGCACCCGGGAGTTCCTGCAGATCGCCGGACGAGCCGGCCGGGCGGGCTTCGACACCCAGGGCTACGTCGTCGTCCAGGCACCCGAGCACATCATCGAGAACGAGAAGGCCAAGGCGAAGTCCGAGGAGCGCCGCAAGGCGGGCAAGAAGAACTCCAAGGCCCAGCTCAAGAAGCCGCCCGAGGGCACGGTCGTGTGGACCGAGGCGACCTTCGCCAAGCTCGTCGACGGCGCCCCGGAGCCGCTGCAGAGCCGGATGAAGGTCGACAACTCGATGATCCTCAACGTGGTCGCCCGCGACGAGGACGCGTTCGAGGTGATGCGCCGGATCACCATGGACAACCACGAGGAGCGGCGCACCCAGCTCAAGCTCGCCCGCCGGGCCCTGCGCCTGACTCGCTCGCTGGTCCACAGCGGGGTCCTGACGAGGCTCGCCGAGCCCGATGCGTACGGCCGGCGTTATGTGCTGACCGAG
Source organism: Nocardioides sp. NPDC058538 (assembly GCF_042719275.1). Classification (NCBI taxonomy): domain Bacteria; kingdom Bacillati; phylum Actinomycetota; class Actinomycetes; order Propionibacteriales; family Nocardioidaceae; genus Nocardioides; species Nocardioides sp. NPDC058538. Next base: position 2,621 of record NZ_JBHXNY010000042.1, read on the forward strand.
GACCTTCCCGCCGACTTCGCGCTCAACCAGCCGCTGGCGCACTTCGCCCTTGCAGCCCTCGACACGCTCGATCCGGAGTCGCCCGAGCACACCCTCGAGATCGTCTCGGTGATCGAGGCCGTCCTCGAGCCCCCGCGCCAGATCCTCTTCGCCCAGCAGCACGAGGCCCGAGGCAAGGCGATCGAGAACATGAAGGCCGACGGCGTCGAGTACGACGAGCGGATGGCCCTCATCGAGGAGATCACCTGGCCCAAGCCGATGGCCGAGCGCCTCGAGGCGCTCTTCGAGGTCTACCGCGGCACCCATCCGTGGCTGCCCGAGGACGCGCTCGACCCGAAGTCGATCCTGCGCGAGATGTACGAGCAGGGGATGACCTTCACCGACGTCGTACGCCGCTACCAGCTCGCCCGCTCCGAGGGCCTGGTGCTGCGCTACCTGACCGACGCCTACCGCACCTTCCGGCACACGGTCCCCGAGAGCCACAAGAGCCCTGAGATCGAGGACCTGATCGAGTGGCTGGGGGAGACGATCCGGCAGACCGACTCGAGTCTCCTGGACGAGTGGGAGGCGCTCTCCGATCCCGAGCACATCCCGTCCGCCGTCGCCCACCACGAGGCGCCTCCGCCGCCGCGGTCCCTGTCGCAGCAGCAACGGGCCTTCGAGATCATGGTCCGCAACGCGATGTGGGCCCGGATCGACGCGGTCTCGCGCGACGATCTCGACGCGCTGATGCGTCTCGAACGCGCCGCCGCTGACCGCTTCGAGCCCGCGCGCGACGTCGTGATGACCAGGTCCCGCTGGGACGACGCCCTGGAGTCCTACTTCGCCGAGCACGACGACGTGGGCATCTCCGCCGACTCGCGCTCGCCCAAGCTGCTCACCTGGACCGCCGAGCGTGGCGCTCCCGCGGGAGTCGACGAGGATGACGAGACGCACGACGAGACCCGCATCTGGCGGGTCACCCAGACCCTCGACGACCCGGCCGGCGACCACGACTGGGTGATCGAGGCGGTGGCTGATCTGGACGCTAGCGACGAGGCCGGCGAGCTGGTTCTGGCGACGGTGGCGATGCGTCGGCTGTGAAGGGTTGCTCCGTTCCGCTAGCGTTGGGGCGTGCGCAAGCTACTGAAGAACCCCGTCGTCGTCGCGGCCATCGCCAAGATCGCCAACGAGGCTCGCAAGCCCGAGAACCAGAAGAAGATCAAGGACGCTGCGAGCAAGGCCTACGACCAGTTCCAGAAGCGCCGCCGGTCGCACTGAGACCGGCTGATCGAGCGGAGATTCCTCCACAGGTTTCTCCACAGCGAGGGACCTTCCTGTGGGCCAGGCGGTGCGCCAAGTGCACAGGCCATCAACAGATTCGGGTCCCGTAGCAGAATCACCCAGATTTGCCTTGTGACACGCCCGGCGCGGCTCCTACAGTCGCGCAGATCTGGGTCTTACAGTCGCCGTGTCGACATATAGACCCGCACGCCGTGATCGTCCCAGGGCCGCGGCAACTGAACCGGGGGTGGAGGAATGGAAGACAGCTATTTCGGAGCAGGTGGTGCGACCGCGCCGCAGATGCCTCCGCAGACGCCGGCGGCCCCGCCGCCGGCCTATCCGCCCTCGGCCCGGCTGCGCGCCAATGCCCCCGATCCCGACGCGGGTTCCTTCGACTCCCCGGGCAAGAACAAGCTGGGCCCGACCGGTCGCCCCTGGCCGCACCTCCCCGAGCCCGGCCCCGCCACCGGCGGGCCCGCGCGTACGGTTGCGATGGTCAACCAGAAGGGTGGCGTCGGCAAGACCACGACCACCATCAACCTGGGCGCTGCGCTGGCCGAGCACGGCCGCAAGGTCCTGATGGTCGACTTCGACCCGCAGGGGTCGCTCTCGGTCGGCTTGGGTCTCCAGCCCAACGAGATCGAGCTGACCGTCTACAACCTGCTGATGGAGCGTGACATCACGCTCGACGACGTCGTCGTCCCTTCCGGCATCGACGGTGTCGACCTTCTTCCGGCCAACATCGACCTCTCCGCCGCCGAGGTGCAGCTGGTCCAGGAGGTCGCCCGCGAGCAGACCCTGGCCCGCGCGCTGGCTCCGGCCGTCGCCAACTACGACGTGATCCTCATCGACTGCCAGCCGAGCCTGGGTCTGCTGACCGTCAACGCGCTCACCGCCTCCGACTCCGTCGTCGTGCCGCTGGAGTGCGAATACTTCGCGCTGCGTGGCGTCGCCCTGCTCAAGGACACCATCGACAAGGTTCAGGAGCGGCTCAACCCGCGCCTGAAGATCGACGGAATACTGGGCACGATGTACGACAGCCGCACCATGCACAGCCGCGAGGTCATGGAGACCCTGGTCAACGGCTGGGGTGACCGTGTCTTCCACAGCGTCATCCGTCGCACCGTGAAGTTCGCCGACTCCACCGTGGTCGGCGAGCCGATCACCGAGTACGCCTCCAGCTCCACCGGCGCCGACTCCTACCGGATGCTCGCCAAGGAGGTGCTGGCCCGATGGCAACGCGGCGAGTGAGGGTTCCGGCCGCCGACGACCTCTTCCGGCGTACGTCCGACGGCGCTGCCGCCGCGGGGCCTGCCGCCGAGGCGAAGGCCCGCCCGGTGCACGCCGTGCCCGAGCCGGACGAGGAGACGCCGGCCGCCAAGAAGCGGTCGAGCGGCCGCGTACGTCATGACGAGAAGATGACGGTCTACATCACCTCCGAGGAGCTGCTCGACCTCGAGCACGCCCGGCTCAACCTGCGGGCCAAGCACGGCATCGCGGTCGACCGCGGCCGGCTGGTGCGCGAGGCGCTCGCGATCGTGCTGGCCGACCTCGAGGAGTACGGGGACGACAGCGCCCTCGTGCACCGGCTCGCCGAGTGACGGTGCTCGATGGTCGGACGGCCGCGCAGATGACAGATGCCCCTGCGGGGGCCGAGCAGGAGTCGAGCGGCACCGGGGGTTTCGAGGTCCACCTCGGCAACTTCGAAGGTCCCTTCGACCTGTTGCTCAGCCTGATCGCCAAGCACAAGCTCGACATCACCGAGGTCTCCCTGGCCACGGTGACCGACGAGTTCATCGCCTACGTCAAGAAGGGCGCCGCCGACAGCGGGTCCTGGGATCTCGAGCAGACCTCCAACTTCCTGCTGGTCGCGAGCACGCTGCTCGACCTGAAGGCGGCCCGGCTGCTGCCGCAGGGCGATGTCGAGGACGAGGAGGACCTCGCGCTGCTCGAGGCGCGCGACCTCCTCTTCGCGCGACTGCTGCAGTACAAGGCGTTCAAGCTGGTCGCGGCGGTCTTCGGTGAGCGGCTCGCGAAGGAGTCCAAGCGTCACCCGCGTTCGGTGCAGCTCGAGCCGCGCTATGCGGGGCTGTTGCCCGAGGTGCTGATCGGGATCGGGCTGGACCAGTTCGCCCAGCTCGCCGCGGCCGCGATGGCGCCCAAGCCGGGGCCACCCGAGATCGGGCTCGCCCACATCCACGGCTCGAAGGTGTCGGTCAAGGAGCAGGCGGCGCTGGTCATCGAGCGGCTGCGCGCCGGCGGGCAGGTGACCTTCCGTGGCCTGTGCTCCGACTCGCCGGACACGCTGACCACCGTGGCCCGGTTCCTCTCGCTGCTGGAGCTCTTCCGTGAAGGTGCGGTCGCCTTCGACCAGGTCACCGCGTTGGGCGAGCTGACCGTACGCTGGACCGGCGACGAGGCGCTCGATGTCGATGAGCTGATCCAGGACGAGTTCGAGGGGCAGCCGCCCGCGGAGGGCGGCGCCGATGACGGGGAGAAGGACGATGACTGAGGCTGCGACCGGGGAGACCACCGAGGAGACCCTGGCGATCGAGTTCGCCGACCTGCGGCCCGCGCTCGAGGCGGTCCTGATGGTCGCCGACGAGCCGCTGGCGGCGGAATCGCTGGCCGCGGCGGTGGGCCACCCCACCGCCGCGGTGATCGACGCTCTGCAGGCGCTGGCGGCCGAATACACCGAGCAGGGCCGCGGCTTCGACCTGCGCAACGTCGCGGGCGGCTGGCGGTTCTACACCCGCGAGGAGTACGCCGCCGTCGTCGAGGGCTTCGTCCTCGAGGGCCAGCAGGCCCGGCTCACCCAGGCGGCCCTGGAGACGCTGGCCGTGGTCGCCTACAAGCAGCCCGTCTCGCGCGCCCGGGTCTCCGCGATCCGCGGCGTCAACGTCGACGGCGTGATGCGTACGCTGCTCACCCGCGGTCTCGTCGAAGAGGCCGGTCAGGATCACGAGACCGGCGCCAACCTCTACCGCACCACCGGCTACTTCCTGGAGCGGATCGGCATCACCGACCTCGGCGAGCTGCCGGAGCTGGCTCCCTATCTGCCTGACCTCGCCGACATGGAGGAGGAGCTGACCGAGCAGGTCAGCAAGGAGGCGCTCGCGGCGCAGCCCGAGGAGGCTGCGGCGAATGGGTCCGACTCGGAGGATGCGGGAGAATCGAATCCGTGAGTGAGCGCCAGCGAGTGAACCAGACAATCATCACGCCGCCGCGTCCGTACACTGGCGCTTGCGCTACGGAGGTGGCCGCGTGAGTGACCTTCCTGAGCGTGATGATCTGCCGCTGGACGACGAGGGCCTGATCCGGCTCCAGAAGCTGCTGGCCCTGGCCGGCATCGCGTCGCGTCGCGGCAGCGAGCTCCTGATGCTCAACGGCTCCGTCGAGGTCAACGGCGAGGTCGTCACCCGCCTCGGCACGAAGGTCGACCCCGGCAAGGACGTCGTACGCGTCGACGGCAAGCGGCTCCCGCCGATCTCCGGCAAGGTCTACCTGGCCCTCAACAAGCCGCGTGGTGTGGTCTCGACCATGAGTGACCCCGAGGGTCGCCGCAACCTCTCCGACCTGGTCGCCGACCGCCCGGAGCGGCTCTTCCACGTCGGCCGTCTCGACACCGACACCGAGGGCCTGATCATCCTGACCAACGACGGTGACTTCGCCCACCGGCTGGCGCACCCCAGCTACGAGGTCGACAAGACCTATGTCGCCGAGGTCACCGGCGAGATCTTCCCTAGCGTACGCAAGCGGCTCCTCGCCGGTGTCACCCTCGAGGACGGCCCGGTGACCGTGACCAAGGCCCGGATCATGGAGACCCGCAAGGACAAGTCGATCATCGAGCTGGTCATCCACGAGGGACGCAACCGCATCGTTCGCCGCCTCCTCGATCACCTCGGCCACCCGGTCACGCGGCTGACCCGCACCCGGATCGGCCCCGTCCGGCTCGGCACCATGAAGCCCGGTGAGATGCGCGACCTCTCCCGCGAGGAGCTCGGCGAGCTCCTCGACACCACCGAGCTCTGAGGGCGGCCGGAAACCCTGGTGCGTACGCCGGCCCGAGCCGCTAGGGTGATCGGCATGCAGCAGCGCGCGATGAGCACGACGACGCCGGACCCACTCCGGCGCTGACCTGCTGTCACTTTTTCGCAGACCGCCCCGGAGCAGTGCTCCGGGGCGGTTCTCGTCTCTGGTGGATGTGCTCCGTGGCCGAAACCCAGGAGCACACCCATGAACCTCGATCCCGCAGACAGTCTCGGGCTCCGCTTCGACCATCGAGACCTCAACCGCGACCTCGCCATCTTCGCCACCGACCCACTGGCCGGCTCCGGGCTGCCGCTCTAGGTCGACTTCAACCAGTCCGAGCGGTTCGATCTGAGCTACGACGCCGCCGATGGCTCCCGAGAACGGGTCGTGATGGTCCATCGCGGGACCGTCGGATCGATGGAGCGAGTCACCGCCGCGCTCCTGGAGCGCTATCAGTGTCCTGGCGGGGGTGAGGGCGCCCAGCGGCCGATAGTCGGGGATCAAACGGTCGGTCTACCTGCGAGTAACCGACCGATTGATCCCCGACTATCCACGCACCCTCCGGGATCCAACACGGCTGGGCGCTATCGCACATCGTTTCCGTCGCGGGCGATAGTGCATGGGCAACCCGCGGCGACCGTGGCACCATCGAGACATGACCGTGCCGGAGGTGCTGCGGCCCTATGTCACCTCGCTGGTCACCTACGACGTGGACTTCGGGGCGCCGGGGGTGCATCGGGGGATGCCGTCGACCGAGATCACTTTCGTGCTCTCGGTCGACGAGCCGTTGGTGACCTCGTGGGGGAGCGGGACGGAGCCGGTCACGGCATGGTCGCTGGTCTCCGGGCTGCACACCCGGCCGGCGGCGATCCATCATCACGGCTACCAACGCGGCGTGCAGCTGGGGCTGACGACCGCCGGAGTGCGGGCGCTGTTCGGGATGCCGGCCGCGGCGTGGCGCGGCGAGCTGCTGGCCCTCGACGCGGTCGCGGCGCCCGGTGGCGTACGTCATCTTCCTGAGCAGCTGGCCGAGGCCGCCCCGCAGACGTGGGAACGAGTGGTGGTCGCCGGTCTGGTCGAGGCGCTGGCGCGCCACGGCGAGCCCGGACCGAGGGCGGAGGTGGGCCGCGCGCTGGCGCTGCTGACCGGGGGAGTGGGGGTGCAGGAGGTGGCCGACGACGTCGGGTACAGCCGCCGCCGGATCAGCGACCTGGTGCGCGCCGAGACCGGGGTGGCGCCGAAGCAGTTCCAGCGGCTGGCCCGCTTCGACCGCTCCCGTGGCCTTGTCGGCCGGATGCCGCTGGCTCGGGCGGCGACTGTTGGCGGCTACGCCGACCAGGCACACCTGACCCGTGAGTGGCAGGAGTTCGCCGGGTGTACGCCGACTACCTGGTTGCGTGAGGAGTTCCCATTCGTTCAAGACCTGGCCGACCCGCAGGCGATTGACTCGGATGTATGAGCAATGAGCAGAAGTTCGATGTAGCGAAGATCAAGTACTGGCAGTCGATGGCGTTCCAGGACGCCGAGGCGATGATGATGTGGCTGAGCGCAGTCGGCTTCGTCGAGCACTCCACCTACCGCGAAGGCGGCATCGTCGTCCACGCAGAATGGCTCTGGCCCGGCGGGGGAGGGCTGATGTTCGGGCAGCTACGCGAGGGTGGGAGCCTGAAGGTCGCCGGCGGCTCCGGGGTCTACCTGATCGACCAGGACCCCGATGCCCTCTTCGACAAGGCGGTCGCCGCCGGCGCCACCGTGGACCGCCCGATGGTCGACCAGGACTACGGCGGCCGAGGCGGCACGGTGACCGACCCAGAGGGCAACTCGTGGTCCTTCGGCAGCTACCAGCCATCATGAGCGCACGGCGATATCGCACACCCTGGTTGTCGGTCGCGATAGCGCACCACGGGCGCTGAGACGAAGAGAGTTCGGCAGTATCGACCCTTTAGCCTTGGGGACATGAGTGAAACCGGGGGAGCGCTGACCGGGCCGGTCGAGATCGTGGGTGTCGGCCTGCTCGGCACCTCGGTCGCGCTCGCCTGCGCCGAGGCCGGTCTCGACGTGCTGCTGAGCGACTCGGTCGCCAGCCACGTGCGCACCGCGACCGGCCTGGGCGCCGGCCGCCGCCGCAAGCCCGGCGACACGCCGCAGCTGGTCGTGGTAGCGGTCCCGCCGGCACACCTCGGCGAGGTGATCACCCGAGCGCTCGCCGACAGCCCCGACACCGTCGTGACCGACGTCGGCAGCGTGAAGGCCTCGCCGCTGGCCTACGTCCGTGAGAACTGCCCCGGCGACGTACGCCGCTACGTCGGCGGGCACCCGATGGCCGGCAGCGAGCGCTCCGGGCCGCTGGCCGCGACCGCGACGTTGTTCGAGGGGCGGCCCTGGGCGGTCACGCCGCACGCGGAGGCCGACCCCGAGGCGACCGAGCTCGTCGGCGAGCTCGCCACGCTGTGCGGAGCCGTTCCGCTCACGCTCAGCCCCGAGGACCACGACCAGGCTGTAGCCCGTACCTCCCACGTGCCGCACCTGATGGCCGCCCTGGTGGCCGGCCGGCTCGCGGTGGCGCCGGAGGGACACCTCGGCCTCAGCGGCCAAGGGGTACGCGACGTGACCCGCGTCGCCGCCGGCGACCCCGGCCTCTACGGCCAGATCGTGGCCGGCAACGCTCGCGCGGTGACCGACCTGCTGACCGAGGTGCGCGCCCAGCTCGACGAGATGATCGCGGCGGTCGGCACCGGCGACGCGGCCGCTCTGGACGTACTGCTCAAAGAAGGTCAGGCCGGGACCAGGGCGATCCCGGGCAAGCACGGCCGGCCGCAGACCGCGCAGGCGACCATCTACGTCACGGTGCCCGACGAGCCCGGCAACCTGGCCCGTCTCTTCGCCGACGCGGGGGAGAGCGGCGTCAACATCGAGGACGTACGCATCGACCACGACCCCGGCCGCCCTGTCGGTGTCATGGAGCTGATCGTGGCCGCCGACGCGGCCGACAGGATGCAGGCGGTTCTGGAGTCTCGGGGTTGGGTCGCTCACCGGTAGGATCCCGCCCGTGAGCAGCAGCAACCCCACCACTGACCCCGCACGCATCGTCATCGCCGTCGACGGCACCTCCGGCTCCGGAAAGTCGAGCACCTCCCGCGGGGTCGCCGACCGCCTGGGTATGCGCTTCCTCGACACAGGTGCGATGTACCGGGCGATGACCTGGTGGATGCTCAGCAACGACATCGACGTGCACGACGCGGACGCGGTCGCCGCAGCGGCCGGCAAGCCGGTGATCACCTCCGGCACCGACCCGCTCCGACCGACGATCGCCCTCGACGGGTCCGACGTCTCTGTCGAGATCCGCAGCGACCGCGTCAACGCGGCGGTCTCCCCGGTCGCCACCGTCCCCGAGGTCCGCGCCCGGCTGGTCGCGCTCCAGCAGCAGGAGATCCGGGAAGCGCTCGCCGCCGGCTCCGGCATCGTGGTCGAGGGCCGTGACATCGGCACCGCGGTCTGGCCGGAGGCCACCCTGAAGCTGTACGTCACCGCCGACCCCGCCGCCCGCGCCGCGCGCCGCGCGGCCGAGGAGGGTGGCACCGACGCGGAGGCCGTCCGCGCGTCGCTGGAGAACCGCGACAGGATCGACTCCACGAAGGGCGGTGCGGCGGTGCCGGACGGCGCCACCCACCTCGACACCACGCCCTACACGCTGGAGGAGGTCATCGACCTCGTCGTCGACCTCGCTCAGAAGGCGGGGGAGTGAGCGCGAGCCCACGCGCGGGTACGCCCCGCACCGAGCTCCCCTCCTTGGACGGGGTCCCGCATCCAAGCCGGTGGGCGCTGTATCACATCAACGTCTACGCGCGGTGGCTGATCCGGCGCCGCTTCGACGTCCGGCTGCACGAGACGGCCAACATCCCGGACACGGGTCCGGTGGTCTTCGCATCGAACCACGTCGGCATCATCGACGGCCCGCTGCTGGCGATCTTCACACCACGTCCGGTACATGCGCTGACCAAGTCGGAGATGTTCGAGCACTGGTTCTTCGGTCCGTTCCTGCGCTGGGCGGGCCAGATCCCGCTGTACCGGTTCGGCAGCGACCCGGCTGCGGTGAAGCTGGCGTTGCGGGTGCTGCGTGAGGGCAACGCGATGGGGATCTACCCCGAGGGCACCCGCGGCGCGGGCGACCTGGTGCGGTTCAACCGCGGAGCGGCCTATTTCGCCCTCGCCTCCGGCGCTGTCGTGGTGCCCGTGACGATGCTCGGCAGCCGCGAGCCGGGCGGTGGCATCTCGTCGTTGCCGCACAAGGGTGCGCGCATCGACATCGTCTATGGCGAGCCTTTCGCCGTCGAGCGCGTAGGCTGGCCGCGTACGAGGGAACAAGTCGGGCTTGTCTCGGGTTTGATCCAGAAGCACATGCAGGTCCAACAGGACCATGCCTTGGCGTTGACCGGTCGCGAACTGCCCGGTCCGCTACCTAGCGAGGAGAACAATGACTGACCCCGACGTTTCGTACGAGGACGTACGGAACTTGACCGAGACCGACGAGACCCCGACCGGCCCGCTGCCGGTGCTGGCGGTCGTCGGCCGCCCGAACGTCGGGAAGTCGACCCTGGTCAACCGAATCATCGGTCGTCGCGAGGCCGTCGTCCAAGACGTCCCCGGCGTGACCCGCGACCGCGTCTCCTACGACGCCGACTGGAACGGCAAGGCGTTCACGCTGGTCGACACCGGCGGCTGGGACCCCGACGCCCAGGGCCTGGCCGAGCGGATCGCCGCCCAGGCCGAGATCGCGGTCTCCCTGGCCGACGCCGTCCTCTTCGTGGTCGACGCGACCGTCGGCATCACCGACTCCGACGAGGCAGTCGTACGCATCCTGCGCAAGTCCGGCAAGCCGGTCGTCCTGGCGGCCAACAAGGTCGACGACATGCGCACCGAGGCCGAGGCCGCCGCGCTGTGGAACCTCGGGCTCGGTGAGCCCTGGCCGGTCTCCGCGCTGCACGGCCGCGGTTCGGGCGACATGCTCGACGCGATCCTCGCGGTGCTCCCCGACCCGCCGCCGCTTCCCGAGGGCACCGAGATCGGTGGCCCGCGTCGGATCGCGCTGGTCGGCAAGCCCAACGTCGGCAAGTCGAGCCTGCTGAACAAGCTGGCCAAGGAGGAGCGGGCGGTCGTCGACAACGTCGCCGGCACCACCGTCGACCCGGTCGACGAGCTGATCGAGCTCGGCGGCCGCGAGTGGCGCTTCATCGACACCGCCGGCATCCGCAAGCGGGTCAAGGAGGCCTCGGGCCACGAGTACTACGCCTCCCTGCGCACGACCACCGCCATCGACCGCGCCGAGGTGGCCGTGCTCGTCCTCGACGGTGGCGAGAAGATCTCCGAGCAGGACATCCGCATCCTGCAGACCGTCCGCGAGGCCGGCCGGGCGCTGGTGATCGCGTTCAACAAGTGGGACCTCGTCGACGAGGACCGTCGCTGGCAGCTCGACCGCGAGATCGAGCGCGATCTCGTCCAGGTGCAGTGGGCCCCGCGGATCAACGTCACCGCCCGAACCGGCTGGCACGTCGACCGCCTGGTCCCCGCTCTCGACAAGGCGCTCGAGGGCTGGGAGACGCGGATCGGCACCGGCGCGCTCAACTCGTTCCTGGGCCGCCTCGTGGCCGAGCACCCGCACCCGGTCCGGTCAGGCAAGCAGCCGAAGATCCTCTTCGGCACTCAGCCCTCGACCGCGCCGCCGACGTTCGTGCTGTTCACCAGCGGCAAGCTCGAGGCCTCCTACGAGCGCTTCATCGAGCGCCGCCTGCGTGAGGAGTTCGGCTTCGTCGGCACCCCGATCGTGCTCCAGCAGCGGGTTCGGGAGAAGCGCAAGCGCTAGTGGTCAGGCGGGGCGGGGGTCAGCTGACCGTCCGCCCCCGCCTGCACCCAGCCGTTGTTCGCGGCGTGCCAGCCGAGCTGCATCCGGGTCTCCACGCCGGCCAGGTCGAGCAGCGCCCGCACCCTGCGCTGCACGGTGCGCAGCGACGTACCGAGCTGTTTGGCGACGGCCTGGTCGGTGAGCCCGGCGAGCAGCAGCCCGAGGACCTGCGCGTCCTCGTCGTCGACCTGCTGTGCGACGTCGCCGGTGAGACCTGAGGTGCCCACCAGCATCGGTGTCGCCTGGTCCCACACGTTCTCGAAGAGGGCGATCAGTGCGTCGAGCAGGGTGCTCTCCCGGACCAGGAGCGCACCGACGACGTCGCCCGAGGAGGTCAGCGGCATCAGGGCGAGCCGCCGGTCCACGATGATGAGCTTGAGCGGCACCTGATCGGCGAACCGGACCTCCTCGCCCGCGTCGGTCGCCTCGATCGCCTCGTCGACCGTCACGTCGTGGCTCTCCAGCATGCTGCGTTCCACGACGACGCGGTAGAGCACCCCGCGCGCGACCGCCTTGTTCTCGGCGGAGTTCTCCTGGCTGGAGGTCACGATCACCGGTGGGCGGACGAACGCGTAGACGCGCTCGCGCGCGCCGAGCTGGACCTGCTCGAACCGGTGCCGGACGGCATCCTCGCCGTGGATGACGTCGACCACGTCCGTGGGGCCACGGCCGGCGGCGGCCACGCGATAGGCCTCGTCGAGCCGGCTGAGCTCGATCTCGGCATGCCGCACCTCGTCCTGCTGCCGGGCGAGCAGCGCGCCGAGCGCGATCGCGGGCGGTGCCGCGGCGAAGCGTCGCTCGTCGCCGGTGATCCGAGCGGCCAGGCCGTGCTCCTCGAGGCGGCGCAGCAGCAGATGAGCCTCTCCCGGGGAGGTGCCGAAGGCGCTGAGGGCAGCCGCGAACTCGGCGGCGGTGGCGGAGGGCATCGCGATGAGCTCGCCATAGGCGAGGGTCTCATCAGGGGTCAGACCGAGCACGTCGCCGAGCATGGCACTTCTGCGACAGACCGGGGGCGTTCCAGCTCTGACGGAGTCTCGCCATGCCGTAAAACCGCCACGACAACGCTCTTGTCGCCTGTCGCGCCCCATTGACAAGGTCCATCCCCATGAGACCCCCAACCACCTCCGGCCTCTCGGCCGCTACCAAGGCCGTCGCGGCAGCTGCTGCGGCGACCGCCCTGGTCGCGACCATGGCCACCAGCGCGCATGCGACCCCAGGCACCGACCCCACGCCTGAGGGCCCCCAGACCGATGCCGGCAGCACCACTGCCGGCACGGCACCACGTACGCCCGCCCTCGACGACGGACGGACCACGATCACCCTCGTGACCGGCGACGTCATCGACGTGACCGCGACCGACGACGGCGTCCTGACCCTCGGACTCGACCCCGCCGGCGCTGCCATCGAGACACAGCAGGTGGGCGACCACCTCTACGCCATCCCCACCGCTGCCAAGCCCTACCTGGCCGCGGGCACCCTCGATCGCCGGCTGTTCGACGTCACCGCGCTCCTCGAGATGCGCTACGACGACGAGACGGTGGACGCCACTCCGCTGATCCTGGAGCAGGCCTCGAGCCGCGCCAAGGCGGCGAAGCTGCCGGGCGCCGAGCGTACGCTCGACCTGCCGAGCATCGCCGCCGACGCCGTCGCGGTGAGCAAGAAGAAGTCGTCCGCGTTCTGGTCGGCTGTGGCCACCGACGGCGGGGCGTCCGCGCGCGCCGCGGGTGCGGCCGGGAAGCTCGGCGGCGGCGTCGAGAAGATCTGGCTCGACGGCAAGGCCGAGACCACCCTGGACCGCAGCACCGCGCAGATCGGTGCCCCCGAGGCGTGGGCCGCGGGTTTCGTGGGCAAGGGCGCGACCGTCGCGGTCCTTGACACCGGCATCGACGCCACCCACCCCGACGTCGCCGACCAGGTCGACGAGGCGCAGTCGTTCGTCCCGGGGGAGGAGGCCACCAGCGACGAGCACGGTCACGGCACGCACGTCGCCTCCACCGTCCTGGGCACCGGCTCGGCCAGCGAAGGTTCCTACAAGGGCGTCGCCCCCGGCGCCGACCTGCTGGTCGGCAAGGTCCTCGACAACGCCGGGTACGGTCAGGACTCCTGGATCATCGCCGGCATGGAGTGGGGTGCCGCGAACGCCGACATCGTCTCCATGAGCCTCGGCGACTCCAGCCTCAACGACGGCACCGACCCGATGGCGCAGGCGCTCAACGCGCTGAGCGAGCAGACCGGCGCCCTGTTCGTCGTCGCCGCCGGCAACAGCTACGCCGAAGGATCGCTCGGTAGCCCCGGCACCGCGGACGCCGCCCTGACAGTCGGTGCGGTGGACGACGGTGACGTACGCGCCGACTTCTCCAGCTACGGTCCGCGGGTCGGCGACCACGCGATCAAGCCCGACCTGACCGCCCCCGGCGTCGGTATCGTCGCGGCCCGCTCCCAGCAGGCATCCGGCGAGGGCTGGTACACCTCGATGAACGGCACCTCGATGGCCACCCCGCACGTCGCGGGAGCCGCCGCGATCCTGAAGGGCGCCCACCCCGACCTCACCGGCAAGCAGCTCAAGAACGCCCTGGTCTCCTCGGCCGCGGACATCGACGCACCGGCGTACGAGGTCGGCACCGGCCGTCTCGACGTGCCCGCCGCTCTCGACGGCGTGGACGGCTCCGGGGACGGGTTCCTCGGTTTCTACGGCTGGCCGCACGACGGCGACGAGCCCGTCAGCGAGACCATCACCTACACCAACTCCACCGACGCCGAGGTGAGGCTCGCGCTGAGCACCGACGTCGTCGGGCCCGACGGCAAGGCGAGCGGCCTCGTCTCGCTCTCCGCGGAGGAGGTCGTGGTCCCGGCGGGTGGAAGCGCCGAGGTCACGATCACGGCCGACGCCGATGACGCCGCCCTCACCGGTAAGTACAGCGGTGCCGTCGTCGCCACCTCCGGCGAGATGACCGTGCGCACCGCGACCGCGCTGGTCAAGGAGGAGGAGCGCTACGGCCTCGACATCACCGCGCTCGACCGGTCCGGCGAGCCCGCGACGGGCTACGTCGACTTCTACCGCTACGGCGACCAGTTCGTCAGCAGCCTGCCGATCGACCCGGCCACGGGCACGGTGCCGACCCAGCGTCTGCAGCCCGGCACGTACTCGGCCACGGCGTTCCTCGACGTCGCCGGCTCCCAGGGCCCCGGCTCGACCGGCGTCGCACTGGTCGGCGACCCGCAGGTCGTCGTCACCGACAAGGACCAGGCTCTCGTGCTCGACGCGCGCGAGGCGGACGAGCTCACCCTGAAGACGCCCAAGGACAGCGACGTCGCCTACCGCCGGTTCCAGTTCTTCAACGACTCCGGCATCGGCGGTCTCTACGCGACCTTCGGCGCCACCTACGCCGTCCCGGTCGACGTCGACTCGATCTACGCCGAGGCCACCGGCCCCGTCGACAGCGCCGAGTTCGACTTCGCCGTACGCTGGCGGGCCATCGAGCCGGCGCTCGACGTGACGGCGCGTAGCTCGCGGACGCTCGCGTTCGACCCGGTCTACCAGCTCGGCTCGACCAGCCTCGACGGTCGGGTCTCGCTGCGGGCCGTCGCGGCCGGCACGGGCACGTCCGCCGACTACGAGGACGTCGACGCCAAGGGTCGGGCCGTCCTCGTGACCAGGGACGACGCCGTCACCGCCGAGGAGCGGGAGGCCGCTGCGCAGGCTGCCGGTGCCGCGTTGCTGGTGGTCGTCAACGACCGTCCGGGCCCGCTGGTCGACTTCGTCACCCAGGAGGACCTGCCCGTGGTCTCGGTGCGCTCGACTCAGGGCGAGAAGCTCGTCGCTGCCGCCGCGAAGGGCAAGGTGACCCTGGAGGGCAAGGCCGTGGAGTTCCCGAACTACCTCTACGACATCTCCAAGAGCTGGCCCGGTGAGATCCCGGCCGAGCTCGCGCTGGCGCCGACCACCCGGCAGCTCGCCACCGTGGAGAGCCGCTACCACGACACCGGCGAGCGGCTCGCCGTCGACGACCGTGCCGACTGCCGTGACTACCAGTGGCCGCCGTGCCTCAGCGTCCGGGCGCTGCAGCCCACGGCGACCGACCGGACCGACTACGTCTCCACCTACGACGGCGTCACCTGGTACGAGAACGTGGCTCACGAAAGCAGCTGGGAGCAGCGGGGCGTGCGCCAGGCGTACGAGCCGCGCAGCACCACGGTACGCAACTGGTTCGCTCCGGTGACCGCGCCCCGAACCGGCGACGGCTACTGGGGTCCGCGACACAGTGGCGACTGGTTCCAGGTCAACGTCCCCGACGCCAGCGGGACGGCCGGTATCACCGGTGGGTTCCCGTGGGGCGAGACCCCGGTGACCTCACGTCTCTTCCAGGGCGACACGCTGGTGCGGGAGAGCATCAGTCACGCGGTTCAGACCGCTGTCCCCGTGGCCGAGGGTCCGCAGACGTACCGCTTCGAGATCGACACCGACGCGGCCGGCGACGCCCACCGGTACTCGACCAGCACCCGTACGTCTTGGACGTTTGTGGCCGACCAGGCCGACCCGGTCCCGTCCGGTGAGGCCGGTACACCCCTGCCCCTGCTGCAGCTCGACTACGACGTGGACACGGCGCTCGACGGCACGGTTCGTGCCGGTGCCGAGGTCCCGTTCGCGCTCGTGCCCTACACGGTGCCCGGTGCCGAGCGTGCCGGCGCGGTGAAGGCGGCGACGCTGGAGGTCAGCTACGACGGCGGGTCGACCTGGACGGCGGCCAAGCTGCGCAAGGACGGTGACCGGTGGGAGACGCGCCTGCGCATCCCCGCGCGCGGCGCCGACCTGGTCTCGTTGCGGGCCACCGCCCGCGACGACGCCGGCAACACGGTGACCCAGAAGGTCGTCTCGGCCTTCGGGGTCAAGCGCTAGCAGCCCACAAAGTTCAGGCCCGCAGGTCACCGGTGGTGACCTGCGGGCCTGACGTACGTCTTCGGACCGGGCTCAGGCGGCGGAGCCGTCCGCGGCGACCGACGGGGACTTGACCTCGAGACGCTCCAGCACGCCGTGGTAGAGCTTGGTCAGGGCGGCGACCTCCTCGGCGGTGAACGCGTCGAACATGACGCGGCGGATCAGACTCACGTGCTCGGGAGCGGCGGCCTCGATGGCCTCCAGCCCAGCCGCGGTGAGGTCGACGAAGGCGCCACGCCGGTCATCGAGGCACTCGCGGCGCTCCACGAGGCCGCGCGCGGCCATCCGCATCACCTGGCGCGAGAGCCGGCTCTTCTCCCACTGCAGCTTGTCACCGAGCTCGTACATCCGCAGCGAGCGGTCGGGGACGTCGGTCAGGTTCACCAGCACGTCGTAGTCGGCGAGGGAGAGGCCGTTCTTGGACTGGAGGTCGCGGTTCATCCGCGAGGTGAGCTGTGCGTTGACGGCGAGCCAGGCACGCCACGCCACCTGTTCGTCGTTACTGAGCCACTTGACCTCATCCATAAGGCACACCTTACCGAGTCGTAGCTTGCGCTTTCAGCACCGCCGCCCGCCTCTGGCAACTGTTGACGCAGAAACTAGACTGGATCCGAGACGTCTTGGCATGAGGAGAGCACGATGAGCATCGACATGGACTTCATCACGAAGGACCGTGAGCGGATCAAGAAGGAGTACCTCCACGAGGAGGGCCTCCGCCCGGCCAGCACGGCTCGCGGGATCCACCACACCGCGCTGCTCTCCTCGGACGTGCGCAGATCGATCGACTTCTACCAGGGGCTCCTGGAGTTCCCGCTGACCGAGATCTTCGAGAACCGCGACTACGCCGGCTCCGACCACTTCTTCTTCGACGTCGGGGCGGGCAACCTGCTGGCCTTCTTCACGCTTCCGGGGCTCGACCTGGGCCCGTACGCCGAAGTGCTCGGCGGGCTGCACCACATCGCGATCTCGGTGACGCCAGAGAACTGGGACTACCTGCGTGCCAAGCTCGACGTCGCGGGCGTCGACTACATGGTCGAGTCCAAGTCGTCGATCTACTTCAAGGGGCCCGACGGCGAGCGGCTCGAGCTCCTCGCCGACCCGCTGGGGGAGATGTACGGCACCAAGGTGCTCTGAGACCCAGGCACAGTCGGGACGGGTCGTCTCGGCCCGTCCCGGCCGCGCTCAGGGACGGTCGAACGGGTCCTCGGGCACCTCGAGCTCGAGCTGCTCGGCGTAGACCTGCTCCTCGGCCCGCCGGTCGGCCAGCCACGCCGTCAGTGCCACGACGACCAGCTGCGAGCGGGACTCCGCGGCCATCTCGTGGACCATGGCGTCCAGCACGTCGACGTTCGTCGCCAGCAGACGCAGGGGCATCGTGACGTAGGGGTCCTCGAGGCGCTTCGGCTGGGGGACGGTACGCATGAAGGTGCCGTCGGAGACGGGCCTGGTCTTCTCGCGCAGCGCTGCCTGGTGGGCACGCAGGAGGACCGTCAGCCGGGGGCGGGTCGCCGCGACGGCGTCGAGCATGACGTCGACCAGCGAGCGTGGGACCTCCTGGCTGTAGGTCTTCCACTGCGCCGCCAGGGATGCCGGCACGGAGAGGCTGATCGCCTGCACCGGCATGCCCTGGCGCCGCCCGGCGCCCTCCCGCTTCGATTTGGTGCGATGGGCAGGGGTGCCCTTGCGGGAGATCGGGTCGAGCTTGCTGGTTGGTGCTGCGTTGCCCGGGGCTGTGTTGTCAGCAAGGGGGAAGTCCGACACGGTGAGCTCCTGTGGTGGGTGTGATCCATGTGTCAGGAGTGATTGTGTCGGACAGCACCGACAGTTTCGTGAGGGCGGTGTCAGATCACCATGCTGAGCGCCAGCACGAACACCAGACCGGACACGGAGAGCACCGTCTCCATCAGCGACCAGGACTTGATCGTCTGGACGACGTCGAGGCCGAAGTACTCCTTGACCAGCCAGAACCCGGCGTCGTTGACGTGGGAGAAGAACACCGAGCCGGCACCGACGGCGAGCACGACGAGCGAGACCTCGGCGGCTGGCATGTTGGCGACCAGGTCGACCACAAGCGACGAGGCGGTGATCGTGGCGACGGTCGCGGAGCCGGTGGCGAGGCGGATGAGGACCGCGAGCACCCAGGCCAGCACGATCGCGGACACGCCGGAGCCCTGAGCCCAGTCGGCGAGCTGGGTGCCGATGCCGGTGTCGATGAGCGACTGCTTGAACCCGCCACCGGCGGCGACGATGAGCACGATGCCCGCGATCGGCGGCAGCGACATCTCGACGGTCTTGGCGATCTGGCGGCGGTCCATCCCGGACCCGCGGCCGAGTGTGAACATGGCGACGATGACCGCGATGGTCAGCGCGACGAGCGGGTAGCCGATCACGTCGAAGACCTGCTGGACATTGTTCTCAGGGTCGTTGATGACGATGTCGACGATCGCCTTGGCGAGCATCAGCACGAGCGGCAGCAGGACGCTGAACAGGGTGACGCCGAACGACGGGCGGCGGATGTCGGTGGCTGTGGCGGCTCCCGGGCCGCCCACCGGAGTGGCGTCGTAGGTGTGCGGAGCCTCGACGACGACCCACCGACCCGCGAGCCGGCCGAACAGCGGACCGCTGACGACGATGACCGGGATGGCGACCAGTACGCCGAGCGCGAGCGTCGTGCCCAGGTCGGCCTGGAGAGCGCCGATCGCGGCCAGCGGGCCCGGGTGCGGTGGCACCAGGCCGTGCATGGCCGAGAGGCCCGCGAGGGTGGGGATACCGACGGTGATCAGCGAGACCTGCGCACGGCGGGCGACCAGGTAGATGACCGGCATCAGCAGCACGAGGCCGATCTCGAAGAACATCGGCAGGCCGATGATGGCGCCCACGAGCGCCATCGCCCACGGCAGCGTACGAACCGAGGATCTGCCCACGATCGTGTCGACGATCTGGTCGGCGCCACCGGAGTCGGAGAGGAGCTTGGCGAACATCGCGCCCAGCGCGATCAGCAGGCCGACGCTGGTGGCGGTCGCGCCGAAGCCTTCACCGAAGGAGGTGATCACGTCCATCACGTTGCGTCCCGCCAGCACGCCGACCGCGACGCCGCCGAGCAGGAGCGCGAGGAAGGGGTGCAGCTTGGCGTAGGTGATGAGGACGACGATCAGGGCGATCGAGGCCAGTGCGGCGGCGAGGAGTACGCCGCCGGAGGCGACCGGTGCGACCGGCTCTGGCGCGGCGAGGAGGATCATGCCGCCACCTCCGTCGGGAGAGGTGAAGCATACGGACGCGGCGGCCTGAAGCCTATGGTCACTCGCTTGCGCTCGTTCATGCGGACTCCCTGGTCAGGTTCGAGGTCGGGTTCATGGTGGTGAGGTAGCGCTCGACGATCGCGTCGATGTCCTGGTCGATGTCGATGGTCGTGCCCTGCTCGTCGGGCTCGAGGGGCTCGAGGGTCGCGAACTGCGAGCGCAGCAGCGACGGCGGCATGAAGTGCCCCGCGCGGGCGGCAAGGCGTGCCTCGACCACCTCCGGGGTGCCGCTGAGATGGAGCAGCCGGAGTCCGTGGGCGCGGCTGTGGAGCAGATCGCGGTAGCTGCGCTTGAGCGCCGAGCAGCTCAGCACCGCGCCGGTGCGCTCGTGCTCGGCGAGCCAGCCGCCGAGCGTCTCCAGCCAGGGTTGCCGGTCGTGGTCGTTCAACGCGCGACCGGAGGCCATCTTCGCGATGTTCTCCGGCGGGTGGAAGTCGTCGGCGTCGGCGAAGGGGACCTGGAGGCGCTGCGCGATCGCAGCGCCGACGGTCGACTTGCCGGAGCCGGAGACGCCCATGACGACGAGGAGAGGGTTCTGTGTCACGCGTCACAGGGTGCATCAAAAGGCATCCGTTTGGCAAGGCGAGGTGTCATAACGGATTCTGATTACGTCGCGCTTGGATTGTGCGACGATGCGACTGTGACGAGTTCGAGTGGTGAGGCAGTACATCGACTGCACCAGAGCGTCCGTGACGCACTCGGGCGCCAGATCGTCTCGGCAGAGCTGCCGACCGGAGCCGTGCTGACGTTGGAGGGCATCCAGGCGACGTACGACGTGTCGCGCCCGGTCGCGCGGGAGGCAGTGCGTGTGCTCCAGGCCATGGGCCTGGTCGCCACCCGGCGCCGGGTCGGCATCACCGTCCTCCCGCGGCAGGAGTGGAACGTCTTCGACCCGCTCGTGATCCGCTGGCGACTCGACGGCGACGGCCGGCGACAGCAGCTGCTGTCGCTCTCCGAGCTGCGCCGCGGGTTCGAGCCGATCGCGGCCCGGCTCGCCGCCGAGCGGGCTGAGCCGGAACACCACGGCGACCTCGCTCGATCCGTCGCCGACATGGTCGTCCACGCCGCCGCCGGCGACCTGGAGGCCTACCTCGAGGCTGACACGACCTTCCACCGCGTCCTGCTCAACGCCTGCGGCAACGACATGCTCGCCGCCTTCGGTGACCTCGTCGCCGAGCTCCTCGCCGGACGTACGCACCACCATCTGATGCCCGACAAGCCGAACCCCACCGCCATCGAGCTGCACGAGAAGGTGGCGATCGCGGTACGCAACGGCGACCCGTCAGCCGCCGAGCAAGCCATGCGCGCCATCATCGACGAAGCCGCCGAAGCCCTCGCCTCCGCCGACGACCCGCCGGACGGGGATACCGATTGGTGAGCGCGTGAAGCCGTGCGGTAATGTTCGGATCGCTTCGAGCGGAGAAATCCACTCGCAGTTTCGGGCTGTGGCGCAGCTTGGTAGCGCACTTGACTGGGGGTCAAGGGGCCGCAGGTTCAAATCCTGTCAGCCCGACAGATTCGCCCCTGACCTGCATCGCAGGTCAGGGGCGTTTTTTGCACCTGTCTGCCAGGTTCACCACATTGCCTGTCGGCGTCGCCGTCGGCCCATTCTGGGCCCATCAGGTCGAAAGTGCGTCTCCAACGGCCGTCAAAGCCGATTGCGTGAGGCTCGAAGCGGGGACCGGAGGCGTCAGCGACCGGCCATTTGAGGCCGCTGAATCACCCGACGCGGGTGATGAGAGACAGCTCAGACGACTCTAGGCTTCCAGCGATCCACGACTGGAGGAGACGGAACCTGCGATGGGAATCTTGCGCGCACGACGAGACGACCCAGACGTGCGTCAGTTCCGGATGCGGCAGAAGCTGGCATCGATCGACGACGACTTCTGGATCGACGAGGACGACCAAGGTGGTGACCGTCCCTACCGCGTCAACGGCAAGGCGCCACGCGCCAAGAACACATCCGTGCTCGAGGGCGTCTCCGGAACGGTCGTCGCCCCCGAGTCGTTGACCGGCTGACTGCCGTGACGCTACGCGTGTCCGATTCGACGATGTCATGACTGAGGGTCGACAGAACGGCAAGAGGCTCCTCGGCCGGGTCGCCGGCGCGGTGACGGAAAGGGTCGTCGTCACCGTCGACCCCGATATCGTCCTGGAACACGTCGACCTCAACGCGCTGCTCAGCCGGGTGGACCTCGACGCTGTCCTGGCGCGGGTCGATATCGATGCGCTGCTCGCGCGGGTCGACCTCAACACGCTTCTCGCCGACGTAGATCTGGACGCCCTGTTGAGGAACGTCGACCTCGAAGCGCTCGTACGCCGCTCCGGCATCCCCGACATCGTCGCGGAGAGCACCTACTCGATGGCCGGTTCCGCCCTCGATCTCGCCCGGCGACAGCTGGTGGGGCTCGATGTCGTCGTCGACCGGATCGTAGACCGGCTGATGCGACGGAGCGAGGACGAGCGACTGGAAGGGCCGCCCAACCTGGTTGCGGCCCGACGAGGAGCGCCCGACCAGGGAACGGCAGCACGATGACCCGCCGGGTGCGCCGCTCGGTGTCCGGACACTATGCGGGTGCGATCAGCAGGGCAGCTGCTGCTGCCATCGACGGCTTTCTCATCGCAGGCCTCTACACGCTGGGCGTCGCCGGGTTCGGCTACCTGCTCGACATGTTCACGTCCGTCTCGCTCACCGGCGGCCGCTCGACCCTGCTCGGGATCGCTGGCTTCGCGATCTGGGCCTTCTCCTACGTCTTCATCAGCCTCGCCATCACCGGCCGGACGATCGGGAAGGGACTGGCCGGACTGCGCGTCGTCCGCGCCGACGGCGCTGCACCAGGGGTGCGCACCATGTTCGTCAGGACGCTGGTGTTTCCCCTCAGCGTGATCTTCTTCGGGATCGGTCTGCTCCTGATCGTGGTGCAGCGTGAACATCGTTCCTTCCACGACTTGATCGCCAGGACCTGTGTTGTCTATGACTGGGGGGATCGGAGCGCTGAGATGCCAGGACCACTCTCGGACTTCCTCAACCGCGCCGAATCGGACTCCCCGCAGCGCTGACGGCGACGCCCGCAGACTCAGGAGCCGTTCTGGCCGCTAAGGCGGACCTCGGACCAGTCGAGCCCGTCGAGATTGACGACGATCGCCTCCTGCGTGGTGCGGGCGATCACGACGACAGCCTCGGTGTCGATGTCGGGGTTCTCCTCGCGGTGAGGGACCCACGGCGGCACGAACACGTAGTCGCCGGGGCCGGTCTCCACGCGAGTCTCGACGGGCTCGTCCCCCTCGGTGTCGAGGAAGACGAAGACCGGGCTACCGGAGACGACGTAGATCGCGGTCTCGGAGGCGCCGTGGTGGTGGTTGGCCGAGGCGGTCGAGGCGGGGACGTGGGTCTGGCCCATCCACAGGTTCTTCGCGCCGACGGTCTTGCCGCTGACCGCCTCGAGGCGCCGCATCCCGGAGGTCTGCCCGGTCTGGTCGACCAGACCGGAGGGAGCCACGTGGTGGAGATGCCGGTGGAAGGCGTCGATCTCGGCGGGAACGAGGACGCCGCTCGGCGTGCGGATGTAGTCCCCCTCGGAGGACCCGGAAGGTACGTGAACGGCGGACATCGGGCTCCTTCGGCCAGGGTGAGGGCGGGTTCGTTGCCCGGCGGGGCGGGCCGTGGGCCTCACGGTCGAGATCGTAACTCCAGGCTGAGGAGGCGTTTGGTGGCTCGGGTCTGGGCGACGTACAGATCGCGCGGGCCGGCGTCGCCGGCGGCTCGTACGCCCGCAGAGTCGACGATGATCACGGTGTCGAACTCCAGCCCGCGAGCCTCGGGTGCGGCGACGATCGTGGCGCCTGCCCTGTGCACCTCCAGAGCCGGCGAGCGCTCGGTGGTGGCGATGACTCCGATCAGCTCGCCCGGGTGCTCGTCGGCGATCGCGGTGATCAGGGTGCTCAGCGTGGAGTGGAGACTCTCCTCGGTCACCTCGACGATGCGTGGCTGCTCGCCGTGGCGGATTGATCTGGAGAGCCGCTGATCGGGGGCGATCTCGGCCAGGAGCGGTTCGGTCGCGAACAGGATCTCGGTCGTCGTACGGTAGTTGACCGTCAGTCTGTGGTGAGCGAACCGCTCACCGACGAACGGCTCCAGGGCTTCGTCCCAGGTCCGAAGAGTGGTCGAGGGGCCCGCCTGGGCGAGATCGCCGACGACCGTCATCGACCGGTTCGGGCAGCGGCGCATCAGCGCGCGCCACTGCATCTCGGAGAGCTGCTGCGCCTCGTCCACCACGATGTGGCCGTAGGTCGTCTCCGGGGCCCCGTCCACGAGGGCGCGGGCCTCGTCCAGGAGGGCGAGGTCTGCGTCGCTCCACCCGTCGCCACGGTCGACGCCGAGGTCGTTCAGCAGGTCGCGGACGAGATCGTCGGCGACGAGCCGGGGCCAGACCTGGGTGATCGCTCTATCGATGGACGGGTCGCCGAGGAGATCGTCGCGGATGCTGTCCCAGTCGATGTCCAGATCATCCGGGGAGTGATCGTTGCCCGTGAAGCGGTCGAGATCGATGCCCAGGTGCGCCTCCAGCTCCTCCTCGAAGTCGGAGATCTCCTTCGCGGTACGCCGATCCAGCTCGTTGACCAGGCGGCCTGGGTAAAGACAACGTTGATCTTTTGCCGGATCCGTGGCCTCTGACCGAGTTTCAGTACCCGGTGCCTCGCTTGACCTGCGCCCGCTCGGACGGATGGGCGCCGCCCTTCTCGTCCAGGGTCGCGCAGGCGTCGGCGAGGTCGCGGGTGAGCCGCTCGACCTGCTCGCGACTCATCGTCTCCTTGACCAGCGCGCGCATGATCTTCACGTTCTCGGCGTTGGGCGGCAGCGTGTACGCCGGCACCATCCAGCCGCGCTCGGCCGAGAGCTGCCAGGCGATGTCGGACTCGTCGTAGGTCGTGCGGTCGCCGGTGAGGCGGAACGCCACGAGCGGGAGCTGCTCGAGGTCGTCGCCGATCACCTCGAACCGGCCGCTGTCGCGGAGGTTCTTCGCCAGCGCCTTGGCGTTCTGCTGCATCTGCTTCATCACGTACGTGTAGCCGTCGCGACCCAGCCTGACGAAGTTGTAGTACTGCGCCAGCACCATCGCCGCGCCCGTCGAGAAGTTCAGGGTGAACGTCGCGTCGGTCTTGCCGAGGTAGTTCTCGTAGAACACCAGCTCCTCGGCGAGGTCGGACTTCTCGCGGAACACCAGCCAGCCGATGCCGGGGTAGACGAGCCCGTACTTGTGTCCGGAGACGTTGATCGAGCGGACCTGCTCGAGGCGGAAGTCCCACGGGGAGTCGGGGTAGAGGAACGGCCACACGAAGCCACCGCTGGCCGCGTCGACGTGCAGCGGGATGTCGAGACCCTTGTCCTTCTTGACGTCGAGCAGCAGCTGGTTGATCCCGACGACGTCGTCCATGTGCCCGGTGAACGTCGTGCCAAGGACGGCGACCACGCCGATGGTGTTCTCGTCGAGGTGGGGCGCCACGTCATCGGGGCCGATGGTGTATCTCTTCTCCTCGAGCGGGACGATCCGCGGCTCGACGTCGAAGTACCGGCAGAACTTCTCCCATACGACGTGGACGTCGCCGCCGAACACCAGGTTGGGCCGGTCCACCGAGGCGTTCGCGGCCTGCCTGCGCTGCTTCCACTTCCACTTCAGGGACAGGGCGCCGAGCATGATCGCCTCGGACGAGCCCTGGGTGCGACAGCCGGTCGTCTCGCCGGGGGCGTGGTAGAGGTCGGCGAGCATCCGTACGCAGCGCTGCTCGATCTCGGCGGAGATGGGGTACTCCGCGTGGTCGATGAAGTTGCGGTGCAGGTTCTCCGCGATGATCCGCTGCGCCTCCGGCTCCATCCACGTGGTCACGAACGTCGCGAGGTTGCGTTGCGGGTCACCTTCCATGACCAGGTCCTCGCCGATCAGGCGCATCGCTTCGACGGGGCGCATTCCGGTCTCGGGGAAGGCGGTCGACGGGGCCGCCTCCGTCAGGAACCGGTTGCCGTAGAGCCCCTCGGCCTCTGTGTCACTGAGTCGTGTCATTGCTGAATCACCGTTCTTGTCGGAGTGGGTGTGTCGAATGCCTGGATGACTCCGCCGACCGCGAAGCACGCTGCTCCGGCGAACGTCCCCCAGTTGACGAGGCCGGTATCGATCGCGCTCGAGGTCGCCGGGCGGGTGAAGGCGGCGATGCCGGCGAGGAAGAAGAGGACCGACCCGAGCTGGTTGACCGCGACGACCCACCAGCCGACCAGGTGGGCCAGCACCCGTACGTGCCCCGCGCCCACGTCGAGCATCGCCAGGTGACCCGAGACCAGGAAGCAGACACAGCCGGTCATGTCGGGGAGCCAGATCCAGCCGTCGGACTGACGCGGGGTCAGGCCTGCGACGAAGGCGGCGATCAGGCTGATGGCGAAGAACAGTGTCCCCACGAACAGCACGAAGGCGCTCCGCCAGCTGCGTGGGCGCAGCCTGAAGCTCCACCAGCGCATGCGCTGGTCGTTGTCGGAGTTGTCGGCATCGTCGGCGAGCAGGATCGAGACGTAGCCACCGAGCGTGAAGAAGCCGCCCCCGACCAGGTACGTGAGGTTGACGGTGGGCAGGCTGGTCACTCCGAGCTGAGCGAGAGCTGCCCCCAGGGCGAACAACGAGCCACCGAGAACGAAGGCGACGGCGGCGACGAGGTTGAGCCGGGTCGACCGACGCGTCAGTACCTGGTCCATCGCGGCGGCCACCCTCCCTCTCCCTACACACCGTCATCCTCGACGGGCCAGGTCGTGGCGTCCTCATCCGGTCCGGGTGAAATCCATCTGCACCGGCTGCCGGAAAACGCTGTGGCTCAGACCACGCCGTTCTCGAAGGCGAAGGCCGTGGCGGCGGTCCGGGAACGGACGTCGAGCTTGGTGAAGATGTTGGAGAGATGACGGGCGACGGTCTTCTCGCTGAGGACCAGGTCGGCGGCGATCTGGGCGTTGCTGCGGCCGGAGGCGACCAGGCGGAGGACCTCGGCCTCCCGGGCGGTGAGGCCGCCGGGCAGAGACGCGGGGGCGAGCAGACCGTCGGCCTCGTCGGCGGCAGGCCGGGCGCCGATCTGTCGGAAGACCGTACGCGCCGCCTCGAGCTCACGCCGAGACGACTCGGTGTCGCCGACGCCGGCCAGTGCGCGCCCGGTCAGCAGTCGAGCCTGGCTCCGCTCGTAGGTGGCCTCGGCCCGAGCCCACAGCTGCTGGGCCTTGCGCAGGTAGGGGAGGGCACCGGCGGGGTCTCCCGCAGCGATCTCGACCGCGCCGTGCGCGTGCGCGGCGGCGGCTTCGAGCCAGACGCAGCCGAAGTGTCCTGCGAGCCCGTCCAGCTCGTCCGCGACCTGCCGGGCCCGGTCGGCCTCGCCGGCACCTAGCAGCACCTCGACGGAGGCAGGCAAGAGCCGGCATCGCTGCACGGGACCATCGGTCCCCACCAGCAGCCGCTCGACGGCGGTGAGCGCCGCCGCGCGCTGGCCGCGAGCAGACCAGAGCAGCGCGAGGCCGGGCTGCGGGTCGAACCCCCGGTCGGCCGCGCGCTCGTAGGCGGCGTCCGCCTCGGCATGGTCACCCCGCAGCCGGAGCACCTCGCCGGCCTCGTACGCCGCGAGCCCGGCCGCATCAGGTGCGTGCACCTCCTGGTAGCGGCGGATCGCGTGCTCGAACTCCTCCAGGGCCTGCTGCCACTCGCCGTGCAGCCGCAGCAGCTGGCCGCGGTGGACCGCGCACTGGCCGGTGAACGTCAACAGGCCGGGCTGGGCGGCGCACCAGCGTTCGAGGGCCGCGGTCCACTCCGCCACCCGGCCGAAGTCGCTGATCTCCTGGCAGCCCTCGATCGCGGTGCAGTAGACGTGCCCGGCCACGACGGGGGAGGCCTCGCCCGCGATCACCCGGATCATGGACTCGTCGAGCAGGGCGAGGCCTTCGGCGACCCGGCCGGAGTAGAGCGCCATCCGGCCCTGGGAGCAGAGCCCCAGCGCGGTGAGGTCGGGTTCGCCGTAGCGCCGGCCGCGCTCGGCGACCTTGTCGGCGAATCCGCCGGCCGCGGCGAAGTCGCCGGCGCTCAGCGCCCGGAACATCCGCAGGAAGTCGACCCAGCCGAGCTCGACACCGTCGTCCACGTCCGCGACGAGGCTCTCCGCCCGTGAGGTCCAGCCGCGGGCCAGGGCACTCTCCCCGTGCACGTGGGCGGTCATCGTGATCCGGAAAGCGCAGCGGACCGAGCGGCCGAGGTCGGCGGCGTCCTGACTGATGCGGAAGGCCCGGTGCAGGGCGGCGACCGTGTCGTCGTGGTGTCCGGTCAGCTCGGCGGCGACGGCGAAGTCCTCGAGCTCCTCGGCCGAGAGCACCTCCGGGTCGGCCCCCGACCAGGCTGCGTACGCCGCGCCCCAGTCACCGCGGCCGAAGTCGGCGCGGGCGCTCTCCAGCAGGACGTCGGCCACAGCAGGCACCTCCACTGGAGAGCGTACTCGGATCAGGCGGCCAGCGAGTGGGGTGCGGACTGCCGCATCCGGGCCGTGACCCGGTCGGCGACCAGGGCAGCGTCGCGTCCCGCGCCCGCCAGGAGCATCGAGCTGAAGGCGTACTGGAAGCTGAGACCGCAGAAGAACAGCCCGTCGGCCTCCGCCACCACGCCGCGCATCTCCCGCGGCCAGCCGTCCTCGTCGAGGACCGGCAGGTGGATCCAGTCGAAGGCTTGCCGGAAGCCGGTGGCCCACAGGACGTTGGCGACCTCGCGCGGAGCACCGTCGATCACGGGCAGCCCGTCGCGGACCTCCTCGACCCTCGAGGTGACCCGCTCGACGCCTCGGTCGGCGAGGTCGGAGCGCTTCACCCGCAGCATCGGCCCGCCGTGACGCCGGACCTCCGGCATCTCCTTGCGGCCGATCGGCGTACGCCGGGTGATGACGTGGCGCCACGCGAAGAGCAGCACGGGGAAGATCACGTGCATCACCGGCGACTCCAGGCGCGGCGGGATCTCGCCACAGTCGCGGCCGGCCAGGATCGTCGGCCGGGACTCGGCGACCTCGAAGGCGATGTCGCAGCCCGAGTGGCTGGCGCCGACCACGAGCACCGGGCCCTCGCGCAGCTGCCCGGGCCGGCGGTACTCGCTGGAGTGGAGCTGCAGGATCGCCGGGTCGAGCTGCGCCGAGATGGCCGGGACGTTCGGCGTACGGCCGAAGGAACCGGTCGCGACCACGACGTTGTCGCAGGTCCAGGTGCCGCGGTCCGTCGTCACCCGGAAGCCGTCTGCGTCCCGCTCGAGCCCGCTGACTCGGGTCTCGAGCCGCACCTGCAGCTCGAAGGTGCGGGCGTACGTCTCCAGGTAGTCGGCGACGTCGTCCTTCCCGGGGAACGACCACCGCTTCGCCGGGAACGCCATGCCCGGCAGGGAGTCGTACTTGGCAGGGGAGTAGAGCCGGAGCGAGTCCCACTGGCGCCGCCAGTTGTCGCCGACCCGAGCGTTCGCGTCGATGATCACGAACGGGCGACCGCGGCGGCGCAGGTGGTAGCCGGTCGCCAGGCCCGCTTGGCCGGCACCGATGATGATCGTCTCGATGTGTGTGGTGTCCATGCTGATGACGCTAGGTCCGCGCCTCGCCGCTCCGCGTCGGTCGTACGGCGCATTCGCCTGCGGTGGGTAGTGGGTCGATCTACCCATGGGCGCCGCTGCCTCGATTCCGCGCACGGAGCGCTGAGTTGGGGCGATACTCGGAGGATGACGAACCAGCCCCCGGAAGACTTCAGCGAGCTCCCGCCGTCGGTGCCGCTGGAGGAGACCATCGCCTACCAGCTCGAGGATGTGATCCCGCGCGGCCCCGAAGGTGGCGGAGATGCGGTCGACGGCGGTGGGGACGGCGACTGATCAGTCTTTGGAGCAGCGGCTGCGGGCGGCGATGATCGCCTGCCGCGAGAGCGTGTTCCCGGCGTACGCGAGCCCGGCCGAGGTGTTCGACGGGCTGGCCGAGGCGTGCCGGGAGCTGGGGATCGAGGAGTGGGACGTCTATGCCGAGCGGGGGCCGGTGGCGCGGCTGGAGGCGGAGGTCGGCGAGCTGCTCGGGAAGCCGGCGGCGTACTTCCCCTCGGGGGTGATGGCGCAGCAGGTGGCGCTGCGGATCCACGCCGACAACGCGGGCAGCCGGCGGGTCGCGATGCCCGACCTCTCGCACCTGCTCGTCCACGAGGACGACGGCCCGAGGATCCTTCAGGACCTGCTGATCGAACACCTCACCACCGGGCGTACGACTCCGACGAAGGCTCACCTGGACGCGATCCCGGGGCCGCTGGCTGCGTGTCTGGTCGAGATCCCGTTGCGCGACGCGGGCTGCCTGCTGCCGACCTTCGACGAGCTCGCGGAGCTGGCCGAAGGCTGCCGTGAGCGCGGGATCGCCTTCCATCTCGACGGCGCCCGGATCTGGGAGTCGCAGCAGTGGTTCGGGAAGCCGCTGGCGGATATCGCCGGGCTCGCGGACACCGTCTACACCAGCTTCTACAAGGGACTCGGCGGCCTCGCCGGCGCTGCGCTGCTGGGCGATGAGGACTTCGTCGCGCAGGCCCGGCTGTGGCGGCACCGGATGGGCGGCACCCTCTACCGGTCCACCGCCGAGGCGGTCGCCGCGCTGGTCGGCCTGCGGGACCGGCTCCCGCACATCGGCCAGTGCGTGATCTGGGGGAGGGCGTTGGCCGCGGCCCTGCCGGCCTACATCACCGTTCAGCCGCCCGTGCCGCACACCAACACGTTCCTGCTGTACGCAGCGGGCGACCCGGACCAGGTCAACAGCCGTCTTCTCGCCGAGATGGAGGAGCAGTCGCTCGCATTCAGCAGGCCCTGGACGGCGGCCGAGGAGCCGGGTCGGATGGTGACCGAGATGACGGTCGGTCAGGGGGCCCTCGGCATGGATCCCTCGACCGTCGCCGGCCACCTCGCCGCGCTGCTGGACTGAGCCCGGGCCGTGCCCGGCGCCTCACCCGTCTCGGGTGGTGCGTAGGGGATCGTCCCGTTTCTACGATCGACCGATCGCGATACCCGCGCTTCTACCGGAGGATGTTGAGAGATGGGCTCCCGCCAGGTCGAGACCTCACCGACCGCCAGGACCGGGCAGGTGCTCGTCACCGGTGGCCTGGATCTGGTGGGCAGCGACCGCTTCTACCCCGAGGAGCACCCGGTGGTCGAGGTCTCTGTGGGTGACGTGTGGTGGGATCGGCACCCGGTGACGAACACGCAGTTCGCGGCCTTCGTGGACGACACCGGGTACGTCACCGTCGCCGAGCGCGACCTCGACCCGGCCGACTTCCCTGGTGCCGACCCGGCGCTGCTGGTGCCCGGTTCGCAGGTGTTCACCCAGGCCCCGGGGCCGGTCCCGCTGCACGACTGGACCCGGTGGTGGCGCTGGCAGCCCGGTGCCCAGTGGCGCCACCCGGACGGCCCCGCAGCCGACGTGGGGAGCCGGCCCGGACGCCAGGTCGCGGACTGGACCGAGATTCCGGACCACCCGGTCGTGCACGTCGGCTGGGAGGACGCCCTAGCGTACGCGCACTGGGCAGGCAAGGAGCTTCCGACGGAGGCCGAGTGGGAGCACGCGGCCCGCGGCGGCCTCGTGGGCGCCGACTACGCGTGGGGTGACGAGCTGTCTCCGAACGGGCGTCTGATGGCGAACACCTGGCAGGGACAGTGGCCGTGGCGCAGCGAGGATCCTCGCGGCCACGACCGCACCAGCCCGGTCGCCTCCTACCCGCCGAACGGGCATGGTCTCTACGACATGGTCGGCAACGTGTGGGAATGGACCCGCACTCCCTGGACACCCGACCACCGTGACCTCATCGCGCCACCTCACGGCCGGGCCGGGTCGGGTACGCCTTCGCCGCATGTCGACGTCGCTGCGCCCTCCTGCTGCGGCGGCAGCCAACGCCCCGGTACCGGCGCCGAGAAGGTCAAGGAGACCGATCGGATGGTGACGAAGGGCGGGTCGCACCTGTGCTCGCCGCAGTACTGCCGCCGCTACCGGCCCGCCGCGCGACAGGGGCACGGCGTGCGAGACACGACGTCGCACGTCGGGTTCCGCTGCGTCGTGCGCGCAGGCGACTGAACCGGTTTCCCCCGGAAGGGGTGAGGACGGCGGCCGGGCGGTTGGCGAGGTTGTGCCCATGTGGGAACTCGCCGGGCAGCTGCTGCCGGAGATGGTGGGGCTGGCGGTCACCCCGGCTGCGGTTGTCGCCTGCTTGCTGCTGCTCGGGTCCTCGCACCCATTCCGCAACGTCGTCGCGCTGGCGCTGCCGTTCCTCGCTGTCTACGGGGTGTTGTCGGTCGCCGCGCTGGCGGCGGGCCGCGCGGCTGATGCCGCCAATGACGATCCGGCGACGACTCGTGGCTGGATGAGCATCGTCGTCGGCGTCTTCTTCCTCGCCCTGGCGGTCATATCGTGGCTCCGACCGCGGCTGCAGTCAGCTGCGGGTGCCGCCTCGGTACGGGCGACGCACCGGGCGGCCACGGAGGAGCCCGGCTGGGTCTCGGGACTACGTGATCCGTCCGTCGGCCTGGTGCTCGTCGCCGGCCTGTTGCTGGCGGTGGTGAACCCCAACGTGGCCATCCTGATCTCCGGTCTGGGCATCGTGGTCACCGCCGATGTGAGACTCAGCGCGCAGATCAGCGGCATCGTGCTGCTGCTGGGGGCGAGCATGATCGACTTCGTCGTCCCCCTGCTCGTGTTCGTCCTTGCCGGCGAGCGTGGCCGCGGCTGGCTCCGGTCCGCGACCGGATGGCTCCTCGCCCACAACCACGTCATCAGCATCGTGGTGCTCCTCGCCTTCGGCGTGCTGTTCGTGGCTCGCGGGATCGCACAGGTCACGGCCTGAGCGCCGACCGACGCGAACCGACCTCGCGGCCACTCGTTCGGTGATATTTTTGGGCGACCACCGAAGTCCTACTGAAGGGCAGTTTCATGTCGGTTCAGTTCGAAGTGCGCATCGATGGAATGACCTGTCACCGCTGTGTCGAGACCGTGACGAGCGCTCTCGGTGGCCTGGAGGGCGTCGAGGGGGTCGTAGTCGACCTGAACCCGGGAGCCGTGTCGAGCGCCCGCGTCACCGCCGACGGACCGCTCGAACCGAGGGTCGTCAGATCCACGCTCGCCAAGGCCGGATTCACGATCGCTCGCGAACCCTGACCGGCCGAGGAGTCGTCCGTGCCCGGCCTCGGCTCCCGTCAGCACTTTCCGGCCCTCACCGCCGAACCTGAGCTCGTCTACCTCGACGCCGCGTCCGGCACCCCCTGTCCCGAACCGGTCATCGCCCAGCTCACCGCCGAGCTGCGCGGGCCCGCTGCCAACCCCGGCAGGGGTGGACATCCGTGGGCCCGGGACGCGCTGCGCCGCTTCGAGGATGCCCGCGCCACCGTTGCCGCGTTCCTCGGCGCCTCGTTCCCCGACGAGGTCGCCTTCACCCGCGGTGCCACCGGTGCGATGGCGTTCCTCGCCGACCGCTGGGCACCGGCGGCGCTCGCGAACGGCGGGGACATCCTCTACTGCCCGGGCGACCACCTCTCGACGGTTCGGCCATGGCTCCGGCTCGCCGAGCGGATGCGCCACCAGGGCGTTCGGGCGGTGGCGTACCGCCGCGACCGGCTGGGGCGCATCGACCCCGACGACTTCGCCCGAGCGGCGAGCGACCGCACCGCGGTCGTCGTCGTCACCGACGTACACAACCTCCACGGCACCCTGACCGACCTCGACGCGCTGGGGATCCCGCCGGCAGCGACGGTCTGTCTCGACTGCTCCCAGAGCGCCGGGCGGCTGCCCCTGCGCCTGGCCGATTCCCGGGCCGAGGTCGCCGTCGTCTCGGGCCACAAGATGTTCGGGCCTCCCGGCACGGGCACGGTCTACGTACGCCGGGATCAGCATCATCGGATCGCGGTCGACCGGGCGGCGGCGCGCAGCGGGCCGGCGCGCCACGTCTCGCCGCTCACCGACGCCGCCGAGGAGGGCAGCCTCGACGGGGCCGGCGCCGCGGGGCTCGCCAGTGCGACCGCGTTCCTCGACACCATCGGCCTCGACCGCGTCGGCGGCCACCTGGCCACCCTTGCCGCCCGGTTCGCCGACGGCGCCGCCCGGATCGGAGGCGTCACCCTCCTCGGGCCGCCGGTCGATCCGGGACGGCCGCACAGCGGGATCGCCGCCTTCGCCCTCGACGGCCAGGCGGGCGCCGATGTCGCCTTCGCCCTCGAACGCCGCGGCGTGTACGTCCGCGCCGGCGACCACTGTCTGGACGGGCCGCGGGAGGACGCGGTCCGGGTGAGCTTCCACCTGTACAACGACGAGAACGACGTCGACCGACTCCTGCAGGGCCTCGCCGCCGCTGCCGAAAGGGACTGACACGTGCAGAACGAAGGCATCAGGTACGACCGCGCCGCCGCCGCCCGCATCCTGGCCGAGGTCGCCGGTGCCGACTTCCTGGCCGGCCTGGCCGGCCCGGCCCCGGCTGTGGCCGAGGTGTCGGTCGAGTACCGCGTCGAGGAGCTCAGCCCGGAGCCCGGGCCGGAATCGGAGGGATCGCTCACCACCGGTCAGCGGCGCTATCTGGAGTCCTACATGCGGCCGTGCCGGCCCGACCAGGTCGTCAGCGCCACCCACCGCATCACCTGGCGCGACTCCCGCGGGATCGCGAACAGCGGCCACATCGGACCCGGCCCGCTCGGCCCGATCCTGCCGATCGCTGCCAGGGAGGCCGTGATCGCGGTCGGTGACGCGATCGCCGAGGCCGATCCCGTCACCGCGCGTTCGGACGCGCTCGACGACGACGCGCTCGACGTCTTGGCCGATACGACCACCGACCAGGAGCCCGCCGAGATCTTCCGCGTCGGAGCCGAGGCCGCCGGCCGCGCGCTCGTCCAGCACGGCATGCTCGCCGGACAGGTCGGGATTGAGGACCCGGTCGAGTTCGCCGAGGCGATGTGCGCCTCCGGGCTCTACGGCACGGTGGCCTCGACCTGGTTCTGGGAGCTGCAGGCCTCCACCTACCGCAGGGGCATGATCCCCGCGAGCCTGGAGGGGACCGGCGGGCGGCTGCGCTACACCACAGAGACCGTCGCGCTGCTCGCCGAGATGAAGCTCCGCACCATCGCCGACGCCAACGACGTGATGGACCAGGCCCGCGAGGCCGGCCTGGGAGCGCGGGCAGCCATCCAGCGCTACCACGTCGAGCTCGACCAGATCTCGCGACAGTACGCCCTGCTACCGGCGGGGGAGCGGCCCGTCTGCCTCGGGCAGCGGGCCCATCAGGTCGACGGGCAGCGCGTCCAGCCGCTCGCCGCCGTCGCCGAGGCGCTCACCAGCGCGTTCCGGTCCGCGGTCGAGTCGGTGCGGATCGCAGAGGCTCCCGCTTCCGGGGCCGGGGAGGTCCGTTTCGCCGCGGGGGAGCAGGAGTTCGGGGTCCCGGACATGACCTGCCGGCACTGCCGGGTGACGATCACCGCCGTCTTCGACGCCCAGGCCGCCGAGCTGATCGAGGTGGACCTGCACGGCAAGCGCGTGCGGGCCAGATTCACCGACGCCGGGCAGCGCGACCGCGTCTACGCCGACCTGCGCGACTCCGGCTACACGGTGGCCGACGGGTGAGCGTTCGTTACCCGCTTCCCGCCGCGCGGCACCCCCTCGCCGCCCGCTTCCTCGACGACGCCGCCGCGGTGAGTGAGGCGATCGAACGGTTCGGGTCGCCGCTCCACGTGGTCTTTCCTCAGGTCGTGGCCGAGAACGCCACTGCGCTCGCGGGCGTGCTGCGGCAACATGGCCTGCCGTACGACATCTACTACGCGCACAAGGTGAACGCCTCGGCCACGCTCCTCGCCGAGTCGTCCGCCGCCGGGCTCGGCGCTGACGTCGCCTCAGCGGCCGAGCTCGACCGGGCCCTGGCCGCGGGGTTCACGCCGGACCGGATCGAGGCGACAGGGCCGAAGTCGCCGGCGTTCATCGAACGGATCGCCGCGCTGGGGGTCACCGCCAACGCCGACGACCTCTGGGAGCTCGACCGGCTCGCGGCCGCCGCGCCGGCCGGCAGCGCCGTCCCGGTGCTGCTGCGGCTCTCCGGGTTCGCCTCGCCGGCGGTGCCCCAGTCCCGGTTCGGCATCGACCTCGCCGATGCCGGCGCCGCCCTCGAGACCGTACGCCGCGCCCCCGGCCTCGACCTGCGCGGTGTCGCGTTCCATCTCGACACGGCCGACCCGGCAGCCAGGGTCGACTCGCTGACCGAGTCGATGGCGGTCGTGGCCGCCGCCCACCGGCAGGGCCTGCGGCCGTCGGTGATCGACATCGGCGGCGGGTTCCGCCAGCGCTTCGTCGAGGAACCCGAGCCCTTCCAGCGGTACTCGCAGGCGGTCGCCGCTGGAACGGGTGAGCTGGTGTGGCCCGGTCACGACCTCGGGCTCCGGCGAGCCGGAGCGGTCGCAGGCGCTCCGTCCGCGCACAAGTACGGCAACCACCGCCCCGGCACCGACGTCCTGGAGCGGTTCCTGACCGCCGAGATCGAACGGCGACCCGTCGCCGAGGTCCTGCGCGAGTGCATGCTCACGCTGTGGATCGAACCGGGCAAGGCCCTGGTCGACCATGCCGGGGTCACCCTGGCCTCGGTGCTCTACCGCAAGCGCGCCGCCGGGCGCGACCTCGTCGTGCTCGACCTCTCCCGCAACCAGATCACCCCCGCCGACCAGGAGGTCCTGCTGGACCCGGTGCTCCTCGACGGACGTGGTGAGCCGCCGGCGGAAGGCGTGTTCCTCGCCGGCCGGCTGTGCCTGGAGTCGGACCTGGTGAGCCGCCGCAAGGTGTTTCTCGAGGCCGAGCCGAGCAGCGGTGACGTACTCGCGTTCGTCAACACCGCCGCCTATCAGATGGACCTGTCGGCATCCGCGGCCGGCGGGCATCCGCCGCCGCCCAAGGTCGCGGCGGTCTGGGACGGCGAACGGTTCACCTTCGTCGCAGACGACCACCACGGGAGCTGACCATGCGTTACGACAGCGTGCTGGACATGATCGGTGAGACCCCGCTGCTGCGGCTCGATCCGGCCGCCCACGGTGTGCCCGAGGCCGAGATCTTCCTGAAGCTGGAGTCGGCGAACCCGTTCGGCTCCGTCAAGGACCGCGTCGCCTGGGCGCTGCTGCGCGACCACATCGACACGATCGCCGAGGAGGAGCAGGTCGTCCTGGAGGCATCGAGCGGCAACACCGCCAAGGCGCTCCAGGTCATCGCCTCGATGCACGGGGTCAGGTTCAGGGCCTTCACCAACCGGGTCCGGGTGCGGGAGGTCCGCGAGATGCTGTCGCTGCTCGGCGCCGAGGTGACCGAGATGCCCGGACTCTCGGAGTGCCCGGACCCGACCGCGCCCAACGACGTGTTCGGGGTGATCGGCGACCTCATGGCGGGTGAGCCAGGCCGCTACCACCACACCTCGCAGTACACCAACGAGGACAACCTGCGAGCCCACTACGAGCAGACCGGCCGCGAGATCTATCGCGACGCAGGCCCGGTCGACCTGCTCGTGGGCGGGCTCGGCACCACCGGCTCCACCCGAGGGGCGGCGACGTACCTGCGCGAGCGCAACCCGGAGACCGCCGTGGTCGGCGTCGTCGCCACCGAAGGAGACTTCATCCCCGGCATCCGCTCGGCGGCGGAGATGTGGGAGGTCGGGCTCTTCGACCCCGGCTTCTACGACGCGATCGCCGCCGTCGACTCGGCCGACGCGATCACCGCGAGCCTCGAGCTCGCCACCCGGCACGGCGTACTCGCCGGGCCTACCACCGGGGCGGCCTATGCCGCCGCTCGGGAACGGCTCTTGTCCGGCCCCGGCGGCCCGGTCACGGCGGTCGTGATCGCGTGCGACCGGATGGAGCCGTACCTCTCCTACTACCGCCACCGCCGGCCCGACCTGTTCGGCGCGGCGAGCCCCGCTCCTGCCTCGGAGGCGGCGCCTACGGCGGTGCCCGAGGACCTCGAGGAGTGGATCGCTGCGGGTGAGCATGTGGTCGTGGTGGACGTACGCACGGCGCTTGCCTTCCAGGCCGGCCACATCCCCGGGGCGATCAACCTCCGCGACGACCTGCTCGAGCAGGTCATGGAGGCGGGGATGCCGTTCTCGGAGGGGTCCCGGGTGGTGTTCGTCTGTCCTACGGGTGACCGGTCGGCGCGGTTCGCCGCCCGGGCCGCCGCGACCGGTCGCCGGGCCTACAACCTCGAGGGCGGCGTGCTCGGCTGGCGGGACAGCGGCCGGCCGCTCGCGGGAGTCTGATCCTCACGCGGGAAGGAGGACGAGCATCGTGCCCATCCCGGCAGCCATCAGTCCGTGGCCGAGGGCCGGCAGGCGATGCTCGCGCACCGAGGTTGCCCGCACCAGCCACCACAGCACCCCGGCCGCGCAGATCACGACGAACAGCGAGTTGACCGCGACCGCCCAGCCCGGAGTGTGCCCGGCCGGTGCGATCGCCGCCGCGCTGCCGTGGCTCGCATGACCCTCGAGACCACCCACGTCAGCCATCAGCAGCGGCATCGCGGCGAGCATCCAGATCATCGCGGCGTTGAGGCCGAGATGACCGATCAGGTCGGCGCGCCGGGCCCCGTCGCTCGCCCGCAGGGCCGGGAGCAGCGCCAGAGCCAGAACCGCGAAGAGCGCGACCTGTGCCCAGATGGCGACGTCCGAGACGATCACCCAGATCATCAGGATCATCGCTGAGCTCATCACGGCGTGGTTGAGGTGGAGAACGGTCTCCGTGCCTGACGGTGGGCAGACCACGAGGATCCAGATCCCTGCGGTGCCCGTGAGCAGGAACGCCACAGTCAGCAGAAGGTCCCACGGAGGATCGACCACCCTGCCAACGTACCGTCGCCACGCGTTGAATGAGGTCGGTTGCTGCGATCAGTGCCGCAGGCCGGCAAACCCTGCCGAGGCGTCAGCTAGGTCGGTCGAGTTGGCACATGCGCGCCAACTCGAC
>NZ_JBHXNY010000043.1:0-39400 GCF_042719275.1 Nocardioides sp. NPDC058538
CCCCACCGAGGCTCAACCGTCCACGACGTCCTGAGACATGCCGATGTCCACGATGTCATGAGACATATCCGTGCACGATCTCCCGAGACATCACATCAGGCCGCAACTACACCCTGCATTGTGAAGAGCCGATTAAGCAGGGTCGCGCGTTGGGAATGGCCGTTTATGCGTCGGCCATTCCCGGTGGTTCCTGCACGCTGGGAATCGATACCGTCAGCGTCCCCCGGATCGTTCACGACACGGCGGCGTGATCGGGGCGCAGCAACAGCGAAGTGCCCTCTGAGCGGGGAAGACTTGGACTTGTCTAAGGTCCCAGGTCGCCGCATGGAAGGCACTCGGTAGGCGGTGCGCACTTCGTGTTCTGCTGGTCTGTCGGTCATCGGTGGTGAGCCGGCCTGGTGTCGCACATCGGCGCGGTCGCGCCGCGGCAACTCGTGGGTCGGGTCGCGGC
Source organism: Nocardioides sp. NPDC058538 (assembly GCF_042719275.1). Classification (NCBI taxonomy): domain Bacteria; kingdom Bacillati; phylum Actinomycetota; class Actinomycetes; order Propionibacteriales; family Nocardioidaceae; genus Nocardioides; species Nocardioides sp. NPDC058538. The sequence goes on from NZ_JBHXNY010000043.1 coordinate 452, forward strand.
CTGACCGCGCAACTCTCGAACGGAGATGGCGCGGCGCATGTTCACTCCTGGGCATGACCGGGGCCGGGTCCTGGCCCGATGTGGCGGTGATGATCGCTGATGGTGGTGAGGCGATCGCGGACATCGACGTGCTGCACCACCAATATCGCGACCTGGGTGCGGTCGTTTCGCCGGCCACGCCGGCGCGGGCGCTGGACAAGGTCAGCCCGGTGAAATTGAAGAAGAATCAGACCGCCCGGCCAGGGTTCATTGCTATGTCTGAGGCGCACCCGTCCGGCGGGTTGCCAGCGTCGAAGGCCGCCGGAGAAGAGCTGGCCGGTGATGCGGTGGCCCCCGATGTCGATGCCACCGTGGTTGTCGCCCAGGAAGGAGCAGCCAGGCCAAAGGCACAGGACTGGACTATTTCCTATCGCGCGAGTTCACCGTCAACCAGACCCGGCTGATACCCACCGCGATCGCGGTTGACCTGGCCACGCGGCTGTGGCTGCTCGCACTCGAGGACAGTCGTGAAGTTCGAACCTGAGGCCATGCGCTACCGAATCCTGCAGGTGACCGCCCGATTGATCCGAACCGGACGTCGCCTGATCCTCAAGATCCCTGACACGTGCCCTGGGCCAGCGTCCTGATCGCCGCCTTCGCCCGCATCGCCGCGATCCCAGGCACCGGAGAACCGCAGCCCGTCAGCGCCAGCCGACGCTGATCCACGCGCACAGCCATTGCCCCGACCTCATCTTGGCGCGAGCCAAGACGTACATCCACATGAAGGACCGGGTCAGGGAGTCGAGTTCCGTGGTCCTGTCAGATTGTCTGTGAGGAGCTTTACCCGAGGTTGCCAAGGTGCCCGGGCGAAGGCCGCCGGCAATCTCACCACGAATCTGAGCCACGGCCGTCGAGTGATCTGTCGGATCAAGGTCCTCGGTTCCGGCTATGAACGAGTCTGCGAGGTCAACCAGATGGCCACGCCCGTTTGACCATCGAGCCCGCCATCCCACCCTGATCTCTGGCATAGACCAGCTCAAGTACGACCCGAGTGGTGGCCAGCCCATGCAACACCGCGATCACCCGCCGCGGCTGTGAAGCTGGCCACCTTCGCTCATGCCCGCCGACACTTCGCTGCCGACTGATGACTCCTTCGGTCTCGACCAGCCGAGGTTGCAGGGGGGAACTTCGACTGGCCGAGAGATCGGCGATGCCGTTTCTGGATATCACGGCTAGGGCCAGACCCGCCTGTTTACGCCCGGCACGAAACCGGGTGCGGGTCCCGAAAGCTTAGGAGCGGGAGCGTCACCTGTGTGGCGCCGAGGTGGAATCCACCGTGAGCACGAGTGCGTCGATCCGGGATCAGTCGACCCGATCCGCGGGAACCTCGGGCCGGACGTCGACGGAGCGGCGGTTGAACTTCATCCGGATGGGCACGACCACCAGCAGCGCCAAGGCGATGGTGATGGGAGCGGCCCAGGTCATGGCGTCGTATGAGGTGCCAGTGGGGTTCAACACGGCACTCAGCCACACGTAGCCGAAGCCCGCCCCGCCAATGACGGCGACGACGACAGTAGTTGCGCTCAGCTCGCGCCTGCGGGTCATCATGACGATGGCGCCGACGCAGATGAGCACGTAAGGAATGACCCAGTAGTACGGGAACAATGTGGCAACGTGGGCGTAGACCTCGAGCGGCGTGCCGCCGCTGAACGCAGACAACGCGATGGGAACGATAGTGGCCAGCACAGCGATGAGGACGATCGCGCGCACCGGTGTGCGATGTTTCTCGTCGACGTGGCCCAGGTACTTCGGCAGCATGCCATCAACGGCCATCGTGGCCCACACGCGGGGAGCGTAATTCATGAAGCCCAGGACTACGGCATAGCAGGTGACGGCCAGAAACAGATCCGCGACCGGAGCCAGCAACCCAAGTCCGGCGTTGCTTGCCATCGCGGAGAGCGGGGACTCGCCCGTCGCGGTCGCGTCGGCGATGTCCGGCAGGACGGGCACGGAGAGAAGGGTGGCCACAATACCCACGCTGCCAACGATCAGCGGCACCATCGTCATGAGCCGCGGGATGGTGCGCATCGGGTTCTTGGTTTCCAGGGCTGTGGCGGCGCTCGACTCGAAGCCCACGAAGAAGGTGGCCGACAGAACGATGCCGAAGACGAATCCGCTGAAGGTGAACTCACCGAAGGCGAACTGCTCGGAGAAGGTGTATCCCGCCGTGAAGACGTTGGCAACCAGGACGATCGCAACGATGGGTGCGGAGACGAAGAGCAGTCCGATGCTCAGACGGGTGGAGGTGTCCAGCCCGCGGATCGCGAACCAAGCGACGCTCACCATGGCCAGGATCCACATGATCGTCTGTCCACCCAGGCCGTTCGCGGCTGGGAGGTCGAAGACGGTGGCGATGAAGCTCCCAGAGTAGACGCCGAAGACCTGCAGGCAGACGATCACCCCGGCGGCATAGCCCACGGCCAGGGACGCCCCTGCGACCGTGCTCGCCTTCGAGCCCAGCTCGTGACCGATGTAGGAATACAGCGCGCCGGACACCACGTATCTCCGGGCGAACGGAACGATCGCCAGGCCGATGAAGGTGACGAGGACTGTCCCGGCCAGTACGGAGAGCCAGGCGGTAGGGCCGGCGACCACGCCGGCTAGTGCCGGCGCAGTGGCCGCCATGAGTACGGGGCTGAACGTGACGACGGCGAGACCGAGAGCTTTGGGCAGGCTCAGCGTCCCCTGCTGGAGTCCGCTGAGTTCTTCATGGTCATCCGGAGCTTGTTCCGCGGCGTTCGATGTCATTTCTTCTCCTTGTGAGGGGTTGCTCAGTTGGGGAAGTATGAGAGCCGTCACAGTCTGGGGATTTGTGCCTATCGTGCAAACTCCCTCGCGACATTGCTGAGTTCGGTAAGGGTTGGTTCGACGGCCTGGGCTCGCTGCGGGCGCGCATGGTCCGCGGCGGAGGCGGAGTTGGCGCGACGCGAGAGGCCCAGTTCGGTGTGCCCATCCTCGAGTCGGTTATAGGAGATCACTCGAAGGATCACGGGGTGGCCGTCGCTGCTTCACGCACCGACACGCACACAGGGTGCCCGCACCGCCCGGACCACGAGACAGGACGTCACTCTGGAATCTGATGAACAGCCACGGATATTGGTCGGTTTCGTCAAAAGACAGGCTGGCTGTACGTCTCCTACGGTCGGAGTTCACGATCTGATGGAGGTAGGCAATGTCGATGCCGGAGCAGCGCCGTATTCTGGCCACGGCTATCCCGGGGCCCCGATCGCTGGCGCGGCAGGTGCAGCGGAAGGCTGAACTGGCCGATGGACTCGGCACGACGATGCCGGTCTTCATCGACCGCGCTGGTGGGGGTGTCTTGGTCGACGTCGACGGTAACCACATCATCGACCTGGCGTCCGGGATCGCGGTCACCTCCGTCGGCGCGGCTCACCCCGGGGTGACGAAGCGGATCGCCGACCAGGCCGAGCGGTTCACGCACACCTGCTTCCTTGTCACCGAGTACGACGGCTTCGTCGACGTCGCCGCTGCACTCAACCGGCTCACTCCCGGCGGACACGCTAAGAAGACCGCGTTGTTCAGCACTGGAGCCGAGGCCGTCGAGAACGCGATCAAGATCGCCCGCACGGCCACCGGTCGTCCGGCGGTGGTCGCGCTAGGTCACGCCTACCACGGCAGGACCAACCTGACGATGGCCATGACCTCGAAGAACGTCCCGTACAAGCAGGGCTTCGGACCGTTCGCGCCGGAGGTCTACCGGGTCCCCTCGCCATACCCCTATCGCTGGCCGTCCGGTCCTGAGCGCGCGGCCGAAGAGGCGTTCGCGACGCTGAAGGACATCGTGACCACCCAGATCGGCATTACCAACGTCGCCGCGATCGTGGCTGAGCCGATCCAGGGAGAGGGTGGATTCATCGTGCCGCCCCCGGGGTACCTCAAAGCGGTCCAAGAGTTCGCCAACGAACACGGCATCGTATTCATCGCCGACGAGATTCAGACCGGTCTCGCCCGCACCGGCGCAATGTTCGCCTGCGAGCACGAGGATGTCGTTCCCGACCTGATCACGACCGCAAAGGCTCTCGCGGGCGGCATGCCCCTTGCCGCTGTCACAGGACGTGCGGAGATCGTGGACGCCGTCGCCGCGGGTGGCCTCGGCGGGACCTACGCCGGCAATCCGGTCGCATGCGCCGCGGCACTCGGCGCCCTCGAAGCCATCGAGACCGAGGACCTCGTCTCCCGAGCGCGCGAGATCGAGGAGCGGGTCCTCCCGCGACTCGAGGAGCTCGTGACCCCGATGTCCGTGGTCGGCGAGGTCCGTGGGCGCGGCGCAATGCTGGCCCTCGAATTCGTGAAGCCCGGCACATCGGACCCGGCGCCAGAGGTCGCGAAGACCGTGGTCGAGCGCTGCCACCAGCAAGGCGTCCTCACGCTGCTGTGCGGCACGTACGGCAACGTCATCCGCCTGCTGCCTCCGCTGGTGATCCCCTTCGACCTCCTCGATGAGGCGGTCGATGTCCTCGTCGACGCCGTCCGGAGCGTCGGATGAGCGTGATGTCACATGACCCGCGAACGGGGGCTGTCGTCGCCTCCGTCGCTGACACGAGCGTCGATCAGCTCCGCTCGGTCCTAAAAGCGGCGGCAGATGCCGCTCCACAGCTGGCGGCGACCAGCCCGGCCGAGCGACGTACGTGGCTTTACGCCGTTGCCGACGCCCTCGAGTCGCACCGCGACGAGCTTGCCCGACTTGCCGACCATGAAACAGCATTGGGTCTCGAACGGCTGACCGGTGAGGTGACGAGAGCTGCCGAGCAACTGCGCTTCTACGCCGACGTCGCGATCGAGGGGTCATACCTCGACGTCACCGTCGACGAGCCGACCGCGACGACGCCGGGCCTCGTGAGGGTCAACCGCCCGGTCGGCCCCGTCGCGGTCTTCGGCGCCAGCAACTTCCCGTTCGCGTTCAGTGTCCTTGGCAACGACACCGCGTCTGCCCTTGCCGCCGGCTGTCCGGTGGTCGCCAAGGCACATCCTGCGCATGTCGGGTTGTCGATGCGCCAGGCTGACATCGCCCGAGAGGCGCTCGCCGTCGCTGGTGCACCGCGTGGGATCTTCACAGTGGTCAGTGGGCACCAGACCGGGGTCGATCTCGTCAAGGCGCCGGAGGTCACCGCCGTTGGGTTCACCGGTTCCCAGGCCGGAGGTCTAGCCCTGTGGCGGATCGCCAACGAGCGCGAGATCGTCATTCCGGTGTACGCCGAGATGGGCACGGTCAACCCGGTGGTCGTCACTCGCCAGGGTGCGGCTGACATCGACGCCGTCGCGAAGGGTTTCGTCGGATCCTTCACGTTGGGCAATGGTCAGTTCTGCACTAAGCCCGGGTTGCTCCTCGCCCCCGCGGGTTCGAGTGCGGCGGCTGCCGTGGCAAATGCCCTGCGTGAGGCGGGCCCGGAGCCGGTGATGCTCACTGAGTCAATTGCCAACGCAGTCGGCTCCGGGATCTCGGCCATGGTCGATGCCGGCGCCGAGGTGGTTGCGGGACTGCCTTCAGGCGAGCACGCCTGGTCTGCCCCGGCTGCGGTGTTGACCGCCCCCACCGCAGCTCTCCGTGCCGGCAGCCGTCTGCTCGAGGAGACCTTTGGAGCCGTTGTCCTGGTCTGTGAGTACGAAGATGAGCGCGAGCTCGCGGACGTTCTCTGCCGACTTCAGGCCTCGCTCGCAGCCAGCGTCTTCACAGGTGGCGCCGGCGACGACCAGGCGCCGCAGATCATCGGCCTCCTCAGTGGCAATGTCGGACGCGTGGTGGTCGATGAGTGGCCGACCGGCGTCGCGTTCACCTGGGCCCAGCAGCACGGTGGCCCGTGGCCGTCGACTTCTGCACCGACGTCGACCTCGGTGGGCGCGGCGGGTCTGGCCCGATTCGTACGTCCGGTGACCTACCAGTCAGTGCACGATGGTTGGCTTCCCCCGGAGGCGCAAGTAGGGAATCCCTGGCATCTCCCGCGTCGCGTGAACGGACACCGGTCATGACCCGTCCTCTCGAAGGGCTGATGGTCGCTGACTTCAGCCGAGTCCTCGCTGGACCTCTGGCCGCAGCAACGCTCGCCGATCTCGGTGCCGAGGTGATCAAGGTCGAGCGTCCTGGATCGGGCGACGACACCCGTCATTGGGGGCCGCCTTGGACTGCAACGCCCGACGGAACGTCCAGCTCCTACTTCGAGTCCGCCAACCGGTCGAAAAAGTCGGTCGAGCTGGACCTCGGTGACCCGGCTGACCTTGCGATCGCGCAGGAACTCGCGCAGCGGTGCGACATCCTCATCGAGAACTTCAAGACCGGATCGCTCGATCGTCACGACCTCGGGTACGACGCTGTCTCCGCCCGCAATCCGGGCGTCATCTATGCCTCGATCACTGGATTCGGCAGCCAGGATGGCGCAGACCTGGCCGGGTACGACTTCCTCGTCCAGGCAGTCGGGGGCCTGATGAGCATCACCGGGCGGCCGGATGAGCCGACCAAGGCCGGTGTCGCGCTCGTCGACGTCCTCACGTCAAAGGACGCCGTCGTCGGCATCCTGGCCGCTCTCCGCGCCCGGGACGTGATCGGGCACGGCCAGCACGTCGAGGTCAACCTTCTCTCAAGCCTCCTCGGGTCCTTGGCCAACCAAGCCTCGGGATACCTCACGACCGGCACTGCGCCCGTCGCAATGGGCAATCAGCATCCCTCGATCGCGCCTTATGAAACTCTGCGCGCTAAGGACGGTCACGTCGCGGTCTGCTGTGGCAACGACAACCAGTTCACGCGACTCGCGATTGCCGTCGGCCGGCCGGAGCTGAGCGAGGATCCGCGTTTCGCCAGCAACGGCGACCGGGTCGCTCATCGTGAGGCACTCGTCGGGCAGCTCGAGGAAGTCCTTGCCGACGACACCGTGGACTCCTGGGTCGAGCGCCTCTCGAGAGCCGGCCTCCCGGCCGGCAAGGTTGGCACGGTCGCTGACGGCTTCGAGCTCGCCGCGCGGCTCGGCCTCGAGCCCACCGTCGATGTGGGGGTGGGTCGATCACGTCAGGTACGAAGCCCCCTTACCTTCTCGGCCACTCCCGTGACCGCTTACACAGCTCCGCCCGCACTGGGCGAGCACAACGACGTCGTCCGAACCATGTTGAGCACCCAGGAGAACCCGCGATGAGCTCCCCGACCACTCTGCCGCCCTTCGAGCCGCTCGACCCCGCCGGGATCGACGACCTGCTGTCCGACGACGAGAAGGCGGTGCGTGCCTCGGTGCGACAGCTGTGTGCCGAGCGGATCGATCCGTACGTTGCCGACTGGTTCGAGCGCGGCGCCATCGACGACATCCGCGGCCTCACCAAGGAGCTCGGTTCTCTCGGCCTGCTCGGCATGCACCTTGAGGGCTACGGCTGCGCGGGCATGTCGGCAACCGACTACGGCCTGGCCTGCCTCGAGCTTGAGGCGAGTGACTCCGGAATCCGGTCGCTGGTATCCGTCCAAGGATCGCTCGCCATGTTCGCGATCTGGTGCTGGGGCTCGGAGGAGCAGAAGCAGGAGTGGCTGCCCCAGATGGCTGCTGGTGACGCGATCGGGTGCTTCGGCCTCACAGAGCCAGACGCAGGCTCCGACCCCGGCAGCATGCGGACGCGCGCGCGCCGCGACGGCGCCGACTGGGTGCTCGACGGCCGGAAGATGTGGATCACCAACTCGTCGGTCGCCGACGTAGCCGTGGTGTGGGCGCAGACCGACGAGGGAGTACGCGGCTTCGTCGTACCGACGGCGACCCCCGGGTTCAGTGCTCCGGAGATCAAGCACAAGCAGTCGCTGCGGGCGTCGGTGACCGGCGAGATCGTGCTCGACAGCGTCCGCCTGCCGGAGTCCGCAGCCCTCCCAGAGGTGCGGGGTCTGAAGGGCCCGTTGTCGTGCCTCAACGAGGCCCGCTACGGGATCGTGTGGGGCGCCATGGGTGCCGCGCGCTCCTCGCTCGAGGCGGCTCTGGACTACGCGAACCAGCGTATCCAGTTCGGCAAGCCGATCTCGGCCTTCCAACTCACCCAGCAGAAGCTCGTCGACATGAACCTCGAGTACACCAAGGGCGTACTCCTGGCACTTCAACTGGGCCGCCGTAAGGATGCTGGCCGGCTCAGGCCCGAGCAGGTCAGCCTCGGCAAACTCAACAACGTCCGCGAGGCCATCGAGATCTGCCGCACTGCGCGCACCATCCTCGGCGCCAATGGCATCTCGCTCGAGTATCCCGTCATCCGCCACGCCAACAACCTGGAGTCGGTGTTGACGTACGAGGGCACAGTCGAGATGCACACCCTGGTCGTAGGCCAGGCGATGACGGGCCACCCGGCGTTCCGTTGACCCGATCTCCGCCGGCCGCGGACACGTTCGAAGTCGTTGTGACAACCGCGGCCGGCGGATTCCACCCAGTCCGCCCCACGTCGTGCGAGAGCACGTCCGCGACCGCAGGTCGGCATCGGCGGTGCCGGCCAGATGGGCGCAAGCATCGCGGCCAAGGTCGGCGTTCGTCAGCTTTGACGTTCTGCTCTGCGATACCGACTGGACCCGGGTCGAGGCCGAGCCAGAGGCCACTATCCATGACCAAGACACTGGGCCGCGACGGCTTGAGTTTGACCACTGCCACCAAAGAGGAGAACACCACCATGTCCCGACCCACGCTCCAGATCATCATTGCCAGCACGCGTCCGGGGCGCCGTGGAACCGCCGTCGCCGCTTGGATTCGCGGGCTCGCCGCCGACCACCGTGGCTTCGAGGTGGAGGTAGTCGACTTGGCCTCGGTCGGCCTCCCGATCCTCGACGAGCCTCGTCACCCGCGCCTGCAGCAGTACACCCAGCCGCATACCAAGGCATGGAGCGCGACGGTCGATCGAGCGGACGCCTTCTTGTTCGTCACGCCGGAGTACAACCACTCCTTCCCGGCCGCGCTCAAGAATGCGCTGGACTACCTCTTCCTCGAGTGGGGCGATAAGCCGGTAGGGCTCGTCTCGTACGGCGGTGTCTCCGCTGGGCTGCGATCTGTTGCCGCGCTCAAGCCGGTCCTAGCCGCCCTGCGCATGGTTCCCGCGCTGGAGGCCGTCTCTATCCCCGACTTGGGTGCCCGTATCGACGAGGACGACGTGTTCTGCTCGGATGCGCGGCTGGACGCCGCGGCGAAGGCGATGCTGGATGAGGTCGCTCGTCTCGCAGGCGCACTTGCTTCGTTGCGGCCCAGGACCTGAGACCATAGGGGCAAGGCAACTGCTGGGGTCAATGCCCACCAGACCGCCTCATCGCAACCGCAACCTTGGTGCGTGTATGGAATCGCGTGGCTCAGACGTTGATGACGACCACCCTGGTGGCACGCCCGATCCTGTTGACGTACGGACCACCGAGTCACCGCCGACACACTGTCAAGCGCGTGCATCGGGCCTGGTTACGTGGATCCGGACGCAGCTGCCTCGGCCGAGAAGGTGCACGCGAGCCAGTACGACCCGGGTGGCGGCCGCTCAGTCTGGCCATGCGCGCACGTTGTGCCCGGCGCTCAACGCCGGCCGGGTCATCGAGCCGGGTCCGTCACGGCGGTGCGCGAGACGGGTGCCAACGGCAGGAGCTTGTGAGTGAGCTCGTCGTCGTAGTCGTCCTCGCGCCAGCCGAGGATCCGCTGCTCGCGGATGAAGGGAAGCGGGACTGCCGGGTCGGGGCCGTCGATCTCACGGGCCAAGCGGTGCCCGTCGAAGACTGACTCCGCGATGACCCGAGGCTCTACGCAGTCGCCGATCCGAAGCACATGCTCGATGCCGTTGGCACCGAGGCGATCGATGTCCGCAGTGAGGTCGGCGTAGAGATCGGTGCGCGAACGGCGTTGAGTGACGAGCACGACGCTGTCGGCGGCCCATGTCCGGGTCCGTTCCGCATGGTAGCTGTGGTGCCCCTGGACCTCGCCGGGTCGAATCGAGGTCACGACATGGCTCGGCACGATATCCACACCGAGCGAGAGCAGTGAGTGCATCACGTGCCCGCCTTCGTCGGTGAAGAAGAGGTATGAGCCGACCTGGTCAGCCGGGCAGATCAGGGTGACCTTCTTGCCGTCAGAGGCGAGTTTCTCCGCGATGCTGGAGCCCATGAAGTAGCCGTCGCAGTCGTAGACGACCACGGAATCGCCAGCGACCTCGCGGTTCTCCACCATGATCGACTCCGGAGTGAGCACCATCTCGTGGTACTCCTCGACTCCGTCGATCGGGACGTGTGTGATCGGGTTCGTTCCGGTCGGGTCCCATACGGCGCCGGTGGCAACTACGACGGTCTCGGCGCCGTACTCGAGAACGTCCTCGACGCCCATGGGCTGGTTGGTGATCACGGTGACGTTGTCCAGCTTTGCCAGCTGCGACTCGCGATACTCCACCACCCGGCGCCAGGTCAGCAGGCCCGGCAGCCGGGAGACCCAGTTGACGTGGCCTCCGACTTCCGGACCGGCCTCGACCAGGTGAACGTTCTCGAAACCGCGCTCGCCGAGGACCCGAGCGCACTCCATACCTGCTGGGCCGGCGCCGACGATGAGGATCGGCTTCTCCACCTCGTCAGGGGTGTTGAACCGCTCTGGGTGCCAGCCGCGGCGGTACTCTTCGCCGACGGTCGCGTTCTGGGTGCACACGATCCGTCCACCACCATTGTTGAACCGGGACACACAGATATTGCAGCCGATGCACTCACGGATGTCGTCGCCGCGCCCCTCCTTGATCTTCGTCGGGATGAACGGATCGGCGATGGCCGGACGGGCTGCGCCAATGATGTCGATGACGCCGTCCTCGACCGCCTTGGCCATCAGTTCGGGGTCGGTGAACCGGCCGACAGCAGCAATCGGCTTCTTCGCGTACGGACGGACCTGCTCGATGTAGCTGCGCTGCCAGAACGGCTCGAAGAACCGTGAGGAGCTGACGTCGTCCTCCAAGTGTCCGACCTGCATGTCCCACAGGTCGACAAGGTCGTCGAGCAGCTCGACGACGGCGATGCCGTCCTCGTTGACGCTGAACGCACGCTCGGATTCGTCGTTGAAGGAATCGAGGCAGAAGCCGGCGACGATCGCGCAGTCGTCACCGACCGCCTCCCGGACCTGCTCGATGGTCTCGCGCCAGAACCGGGTGCGGTTCTCGATCGAGCCGCCATACTCGTCGGTGCGGTGGTTCCAGTAGCGCCACAAGAACTGGAGTGGGAGGGAGAAGCCCTCGCGGGCAGCGACCTGCACCAGGTCGAAGCCGACGTCGCGAGCCCGGACCGCCGCATCGACATAGGACTTCTGGATGCGCCGGATGTCGCGCTTGTCCAGCGCATAGCACGAATGACCGGACATCGCGCTGGTCACCTGCGACGGCCCGCCTGCGGGAAGTCGGGTCACGAACCCCGTGTGGTCGGCCCCCATGTACACGAGTTGGACGCCGGCGAGGGCATCGAACTCGTGGACCCGCTCGACCATCAGGCAGAGGTTCGCCTCGTCGCGCCGGTCGATGAGCCGCGCCTGGACCCACGGGGCGTCGTCGCTTTCGGCGTCCACCGCACAGTACTCAGTGTTGACCGCCGCCCAGCCGCCTTCCGCTCGCATGCCACGTAGGTACGCCTGCGCACCCGGATACTCGACGCCGAGACCGGAGCAGTGCGGGGCAACGTAGAAGCGGTTGCGGAACATCTTCGGACCCACCCGGATCGGCTCGAAGAGTGGTGCGTGGCGCGGATCGGTGCTCATGCACCCATCGTCGTACTCCGCTGTCGGTTGGCACCTTCACCATTCCGACAAACGTAGTGGCGATCTTGCCGGAGCATGAAGAGCCGACAAAGGCTGTTGAATCCGAGACTGACGCTGCGCGATACCAGCGCGACATCAACCGGACGACTAGGAGCAGCCCATGATTCGCCACGTCTTTTCCTGGCGTGTGGCCGAGGGTCACAACAACGACGAGGTCATCGACCTGCTGAACACCCTGCGCGAGCCGTACCCGTACATCAAGTACTGGGAGCTCGGCGCTCACGAGGGTGACCCAGGCGACAACGGTCAGCCGTTCAGCGGCGTCCTCATCAACGACTTTGAGTCCTGGGACGACCTGCAGCGCTACTCCGTCGACGAGTTCCACCTCGAGGTCGTCGCCAAGCTCAAGCCCAAGCTGGCTGAGCGCGCCGTCGTCGACTTCGTACGAGAGGAAGCCTGATGAGTCAGCGGGCCGATATCAAGGTCACGACCAGCCCCTGGGGGCCCGAGGACGAGCTCGGCGCGCTCAACCATCTGACCCCGGCGAAGTCGGCCGCCGTGCTCGCCAGGGTCGACGGCACACGGAGCTACGACCTGAGTATCGACTACTTCGTCGGCATGCCCAGCTTTCAGGCGGCCGGCGACCCCGGTTATCAGATCTTCATGAGCCACACGCCGGAGGGCACAGTCGTCGACAACCTCAACGGCGTAGGTGAGGCGCGCAACCGCCACGTCTGTTACTCCGGGGACGTCGTGTTCATGTACACCCACACTGGCACTCACATCGACGCGCTCAACCACTTCGGGGTCGACGGCCAGATCTACAACAACTTCAAGGCCGACGAGCACCTCGGCAGCCGCGGCTGGGTCAAGGGCGGGGCGGAAGTCATCCCGCCGATCATCACCCGGGGCGTCCTCCTCGACGTAGCGAAGAGCAAGGGCGTCGACTGCCTGCCCGACAGCTACGCGATCACCGTCGAGGACTGCCAGAAGGCCCTGGCCGACGCCGGTCTCACGCTGGAGCCCGGCGACGTCGCCTTCGTACGCACCGGCCGGATGCGCTATTGGCCCGAAGGGTCGAAGGTACTCGGAAACCCACCGGGACTCGGACTCGAGGCGGCCAACTGGCTGACCGGCCAGGGCATCTCGGCCATCGCCGCGGACCAGGAATGCGTCGAGGTCGGGCCGTCGCAGCACGAGGACAACTGGCTCCCGGGGCACTGCCACTTCCTGGCCGAGGCTGGCGTGCCGATGATCGAGCTCGCGAACCTCGAGGAGCTGTCACGGGACGACATCAGCGAGTTCTGTCTGATCGCGGCCCCCATCCGACTTCGCGGAGCGAGCGGATCGCCACTGCGTCCGATCGCGATGCCGCTGCGCGACAGCTGATTGATCGACGGACGAAGCCAACGGTAGGAGGACAATCATGAGCATGCCAAAGGTGGCGGTGATCGGTGGTTCGATCGGAGGACTCACGGCAGCGAACGTGCTGCGCGACATCGGGTGCGAAGTCGATGTGTACGAGCGCAGCCCGCAGTTGCTGTCGGGGTTTGGGACGGGCATCGTCGTGCAGCCCGAGCTTGTCCGCTATTTGCTCGAAAGGGCTGGGTCTACGCTGGACGACGTGAGCGTGTCCAGCTCGTCGATGCGCTACTACGACGCGTCGACCTCGAGGCTGCAGGGTGAGGTCGACGCAGGGTGGCGCTTCACGGCCTACAATGCGGTCTACCGCAAGTTGCTCGACGCCTTCGGGACCGAGCGCTATCACCTTGGGCGTGCCCTCGACCGAGTGCGGCAGACCGAGGCCGGACCGATCATCGAGTTCGTGGAGGGTCCGGCAGCGACGGCAGACCTGGTTGTCTGTTCAGACGGTGGTGGCTCGGTCGCCCGGTCAGCGCTGCTCGGCGTGAAACCGACTTACGCTGGCTACGTGACGTGGCGGGGCATGGTGGACCGAGACGAGGTGTCCGAGGCCACATGGGAGTTCTTTCAAGACACCTTCAGTTACGGTCTGCTTCCTGACAGCCACATTATCGCCTATCCGATTCCACAGGCCGATTCGGACGGTCGGCTGACTGGCAATTCGAGGCTCAACTTCCAGTGGTACTGGAATGTCTCCGAGGGAGCAGACCTCGATGCGTTGCTGACGTGCTCCGAAGGTAAGCGCCGGTCGGTCTCGGTGCACTTCGACGTTCTTGCCGAGAAGAACCTTGCCGAGTTCCGGAACTGTGCCTCTCGCGAGCTCGATGGCCCGTTCCGTGAACTCATCACAGCGGCCGCAAGACCGTTCGTAACAATCGTCTCGGACGCCGAGATCGACCAGATGGCCTTCGGCAACATCGTGCTGATCGGAGACGCAGCAATTACACCGCGCCCACACGCCGCTGCGGGTGCCGCCAAGGCGGCCTCGGACGCATGGAGTCTCGCCACCCACCTCGAAAGTGCCAGCGGCAACCTTGCCGAGGCACTTCCCGCGTGGGAGTCAGGGCAGTTGGCGCTCGGTCGCGCCTACCTTGCCAAGGTGCGGGCGATGGCGGCCGTTCTTCAGCAAGGCGGCGATTTCCCGCCTGGTGCTCCCGAGTACCGGTTCGGCTTACCAAAGGCGCCGTAGCGGGCATACCTGGGCATGACGCCCAATCAAAACCAGCGATCGGCTGTGGTCGGTGGTGACAGAAATTTCCCCGATGCAGGGGTCAGACCGAGGAGTGGAAGACGATGAAGTTGCTGAACGAGTTCGAGGTGGCTCTGCCGACTGAGCAGACCTGGACCCTGTTGACGGATCTCGAGAAGGTCGCCCCCTGTCTCCCCGGAGCGTCGATCACGGGCAAGGAAGGCGACGACTTCGTCGGCCAAGCCAAGATCAAGGTCGGGCCGATCACGGCGCAGTACAAGGGCGTGGCACAGTTCACCGAGCTGGACACCGCCGCTCACCGCGCGGTCTTGCTCGCCCGTGGCAAGGACGCTCGCGGTCAAGGCGATGCGACCGCTACTGTGACCGCCACGCTCACCCCGAACGGCACGGGAACCCGTGTACTCGTCGAGACTGAACTTGCTCTGACCGGCAAGGTCGCCCAATTCGGTCGCGGCGTCCTTGCGGACGTCAGCGGCGCCCTGATGGGTCTTTTCGCTGACCGGCTGCAGGAGATGGTCGCGGCTGAGAGTGGTGGCACCGCATCTGCGCCTGCCCCCGTGTCAACTGTCACCACCGAGCCCGCTGTTCCCGCAGCGCCGTCGCGTTCGGCGGCCAACACCCGTCGGGCGGACGATGAGGTTCTCGACGTGCTGGCACTCGCCAAGGGAATGTCGTGGACGAAGGGGATCCCGGTCGGAGCCACTCTGATCGCCGTCGCGGCAGCACTGATCAGCGTGTTCGCCGCGGGCTATGCCTCCGCCATCGCCCATTCGGTCGGCCGCTGACAAGGACTGGTCGAACCGCCGAAGAGGAGTCGATGTGAAGCCACCGAAGTTCAAGTACATCGCGCCGGACAACCTTGCCGACGTCGTCCAACTCCTCGCCGAGGAGCCCGATGCGAAGGTGGTCGCCGGCGGTCAGAGCCTGATGCCTCTGCTGGCCATGCGTCTTGCCGGACCGAGCGTGCTTGTCGACCTGCGCAACGTGTCTGGTCTGCAGCGTATCGACGTGGGCGATACGGAGATCCGGATCGGAGCCAGAGTGACCCACGACGCGGTCGAACACTCCGCCGCGCTGCTCGCGGCTCTGCCCATGCTCCCGACTGCCGCCCGTTTCATCGCACATCCCCAGATTCGCTCTCGTGGCACCTTCGGCGGCAGCACCGCGCACGCGGATCCCTCTGCCGAGTGGCCGACGGTCCTGCTTGCCCTCGACGCTGTCGTCGACGTCGTGGGTCCTGCTGGGGAACGGTCGATCCCCGTCGACAACTTCTTCACCGGGCCGTTCACCTCGTCGATGGCTGCTGACGAGGTGCTGATCGCCGTACGGATTCCCCGGGACGACCGGCACTGGGCCTTCCAGGAGACCGCCCGCAAGGCAGGGGACTACGGCCTGGCCATCGTCGCAGCCACGGCCGAGATCACCGAAGGCAAGATCCGGGGAGCGAGGTTCAGCGTCGGGGGCGCGGTGGGCACCGTCACCCGACTCGGCGCGGTCGAAGAGACGCTCGAAGGAGCCCTGGCCGGGGATGAGACGAGCAGGCGAGCCGAATCCGTCGCAGCATCGACGGTGGAGCCGATATCCGACATTCATGGCAGCAGCGACTACCGCCGACGGCTGGTTGGCGCCCTTGTCCGCCGCGCTGTTGCCGACCTGAGCAAGGGAGCCTGACATGACTGCCGCACCGGAGGAACACCTTCCCGTCGCAGTATCAATCAACGGTCGTACCTACCGCGGTGTGGTCGAAGCTCGCAAGACGCTCGCGGACTTCATCCGTGAGGATGCCGTGCTTACCGGCACCAAGCTTGGTTGTGAGCACGGGGTCTGCGGCGCGTGCACGGTCCTCGTTGATGACGCCCCTGCGCGTTCGTGCCTGATGCTCGCAGTACAAGCCGATGGTCGTCGCATCCGAACGGTCGAGAGCCTCGCCGATGGAGCCGAGCTCAATCCGCTTCAGAAGGCGTTCCGCAACAAGCACGGGCTGCAATGTGGATTCTGCACGGCAGGGTTCCTGATGTCAGCCACCGCGCTCCTTGAGCACAATCCGACGCCTTCAAGGGACGAGATCGTGGAGACCGTATCGGGGTCTCTGTGCCGATGCACCGGATACCAGACCATCGTCGAGGCAGTTCAGGAAGCTGCAGCCGCGGAAACAGAAGGAGCCCAGTGATGAATGAGTCACTCGAGCACAGCGAGGTCCCGAAAGTTGCCGCACGGTCGATCGGAACCCGCGTACTGCGGTCAGAGGACCCCCGCCTGTTGAGCGGCCGCGGGCAGTTTCTGGCGGACCTCGCGTTGCCGGGGGAGTTGCACGCGGCCTTCGTTCGATCGCCGGTGGCCCACGCTCGGATCACCCGGATCGACGTCTCGGGGGCGCTCGACGTCGCAGGGGTCGTCTTGGTCTGGACCGGCGCGGAGGCAGCGGAGCAATGCGAGGGACTGGTCGGTGAGTTCGCGGTCCCCGGCTGTAATCCGACCACCATGCCCCTCTTGGCCCGCGATGAGGTGTGCTACGTCGGTGAGCCTGTCGCCGTGGTCGTCGCGGACTCTCGGTACACCGCAGAGGACGCTGCGGAGCGCGTCGAGTGGGACTTCGAGGAGCTGCCTGTCGTCGTCAACGCTGACGACTCAGCCGCCGTCACCGCTGTCGCTAATACCCAGCTACCCGACAACGTTGGCTTGACGGGCGACGCGTCGTACGGCGACGTCGCTGGGGCGTTCGACGCGGCTGACCAGGTGGTCCAGGGTCGTTTTTATACGTGCCGAGTTTCTGCGGCGCCGATGGAGACGCGCGGTGTGATTGCTTCCTATGAATGGGCATCGCGACAGCTGAAGGTCTGGACGGGCACTCAGATGCCGCACTACCTGCGCTACTGCCTCACGGCGTATCTCGGCTTCGCCGAGCAGGGGATCGAAGTGATCACCCCTGACACCGGAGGAGGGTTCGGCCAGAAGGCCCACGTGTACGTCGAGGAGATGCTGCTCCCGCTGTTGGCGCGGGCCGTGGACCGGCCGGTGAAGTGGGTGGAGGATCGTCGGGAGAACCTGATGGCCGGGACTCACGCGCACGAGCAGTTCGTCGATATCTCCTATGCACTCGATAGCACCGGACGAATCACCGGCGTGCGCACTCACGCTCTCGGCGACGGTGGCGCCTACCACGCCCCACCGTGGTCGATGGCCGTTGAGCCGTGGTGCGCGGCTGTGGTGACCCCATCTGGCATGTACGACGTCCCGGCGGTCGAGTACTCCTACACCGCTGTTGCGACCAACAAGACCCCCGTTGGCGCCTACCGAGGCGTGGGCTACATGGCCGGGACGTTGGCGCGAGAGTGCCTGGCCGACGACGCGGCGCGAGCGGTGGGTATGTCACCGTTCGAATTCCGTCGGCACAACGTGGTGCGGGACTTCCCATGGACCAACGCTCAGGGGATCGTCTACGACGAGGGCAGTTGGCTCGCGACGATCGACACCCTCGAAGAGATGGTTGACTATCCCGCCTTCCTGGAACGCCAGGCTAAGGCTCGCGCCGAGGGCCGCTATCTCGGACTCGGTCTGAGCTGCTTCGTGGAGAGCAGCGGCGAGTCGACAGCGATGAGTCAGGAACACGGTCTCGGGGACGTGTATCACGACACGGCCACTGTTCGTCTTGATCCGAACGGGACAGCAACCGTGACGATCGGGCTGACTGCGCAGGGCCAGGGTTTGGCGACAACGATGGCGCAGATGGCTGCTGATGCGCTGGGCATCAAGGTGGAGGAAGTCGTCGTGCATACCGCGACGTCGACGTCGCACGCGTACGGGTCAGGGACGGTGGGCAGTCGTGGGGCGGTGATCGCCGGTGGGGCGGTGGCCCGGGCGGCGGGGGTGGTGCGGGAGAAAGTCCGCGCGGTCGCTGCGCATCTGCTCGAGGCAGCGCCCGAGGACATCGAACTCGTCGACGGACAGGCATCCGTGGTGGGTGTGCCGGACAAGATGATGACGATCGCTGAGATTGCGACGTCGATCTACTTCGACATGTCGGCGTGGCCAGAGGGCTTCGATCCCACCTTGGAGGCCACGCTGGCGTATGACACCTCGCGTCCGATGTTTAGCAACGGTGGACATGCCATCGTTGTGGAGATCGATCCCGATACGGGCCTTGTCCGGTTCGAGAAGGTGTTTTCCGTGGAGGACTGCGGGATCGTGATCAACCCGAACATCGTGGAGGGACAGATCCGTGGCGGTGTGGTGCAGGGCATCGGCGCTGCGGTGTTCGAAGAGCTTGCCTACGACGAGTCGGGGCAGCTGCTGGCCACGACGTTCCTCGACTATGGCCTGCCGACCATGGACGTTGCGCCGCCGTTCGAGATCCACCACCTCGAGTCCCCCTCATCGCACTCGGCGTCCGGCGTGAAGGGGATGGGCGAGTCCGGACTGATCGCCTCCCCTGCGGCTGTCCTCAACGCGGTCAACGATGCGCTCGGCCCGTTCGGGGTGGTCCTGCGAGATCTGCCCCTCACTCCCGAGAAGATCCACAATGCCATCCACGGGGCAAAGCAGGAGAAGCCCGCATGAGCTCGCTGGTGCGAGTTAGTCTGATCCAGGTCGGCTACGGAGACGACGAGACGCTCACAGACCGCGTCGAGAGGGTCGCGTCCCAGATCGAGTCGTTGCCCGACGCCGACCTATTTGTTCTGCCGGAACTCTGGGCGCAAGGTGGCTTCGCGTCGGACACCTGGGCCGAGCTGGCCGAGGCGCTCGACGGGCCGATCGTACGACGTCTTGCGGATGTTGCCCGCCAACGAGACGTCTGGTTGCACGGTGGATCGATCATCGAACGGGCCGCCGAGGGAGCGGCTCTCGGCCCCGAGGGCCGCGGGCTGTGGAACACGTCGTTGCTGTTCGCGCCCGATGGTGAGCTCCGCGTGACATACCGGAAGATCCATCGCTTCGGGTTCGGCGACGGCGAGCCGCGGTTACTCGAGGCGGGTGACCAGCTCGCCGTGACGGATGTGCCGTTCGCAGGAGAAGCGACGACCGTCGGGCTGGCCACCTGTTACGACCTAAGGTTCCCCGAGCTCTTCCGCCTCCTCGGCGATCGGGAGACGGGCCTCGTCATCGTCCCCGCCGCGTGGCCGCTCCCGCGGGTGGAGCACTGGCGACTACTCGGTCGCGCGCGAGCAGTCGAGAACCAGACCTGGGTCCTGCAGTGCAACACCGCCGGCACCCACCGTGGCATGACGATGGGCGGTCACAGCCAGGTCGTCGCCCCGACAGGCGAGGTGCTGGGTGAACTGGGGGAGGCCGAGGACGTGCTCACTGTGGACATTGACCTCGACCTGGTCGAGCAGACCCGAGAGGCGTTCCCTGTGCTCCGTGACCGTCGTCTGGTTGGGCAGGTCTGACCAGCTGCGGACACGGAGTTGGTGATCGACGGCGGTTGAACCGCCATCTTGGAGACCTGCCCGGCGGTCATCTGATCGCCGGGCAGGCACGCAGCCGGAAGAAGGCGAAGTGGCGACATGATCCTGGCCAACGTGGGTGGACGTCTGACGATCCGGATTCCGGAGGGCGACGTCGATGTCGAAGTAGCGAGCGGTGGTCGGTTCGAGGCTGACCCGCAGGCGGTGTATGAACGCTGGGCGGAGTTCCGTGCGTGGTTCGAGGGGTTCGATTGGCCCGACGGTCGGGGGACGCCGGTTGCGCCGACTGCCGGTCCGGAGCAGCTTGGTCCACCTTCACCGACACCCGGTCAGGTCTTCGCCATCGGGCTCAACTACCGCGATCATGCGGCCGAGTCGGGGCTTCCCGTACCAGAGGTTCCACCGACGTTCACGAAATTCCAATCCGCGCTGACCGGCCCGACGGGCGATATCGAGCTCCCCGAGGGTAACGTCGATTGGGAGGTCGAGCTGGTCGCTGTCGTGGGGCGGGAGGCCCGCAACGTTCCCGTTGACAGCGCCTGGGAGTACATCGCCGGCCTTACGATCGGTCAGGATCTCTCCGAGCGCATCGCCCAGATGTCGGGTACGTTGCCACAGTTCAGCCTTTCCAAATCCCACCCGGGTTTCGGGCCGATGGGACCGGTTCTTGTCACGACCGACGAGGTGGCCGACCGCGACGACCTCGAGCTCGGCTGCTCACTGAACGGCGAGGTCGTCCAGAGGAGCCGCACGAGCGAGCTGGTCCTCGGGATCCCCGAACTGGTGGCTCAACTGTCTGACACCGTGACGCTGCGCCCGGGCGACGTAATCTTCACGGGTACGCCATCGGGGGTCGGCATGGGCCGGTCTCCGCAGCGGTTCCTGTGTCCCGGTGACGAACTTGTCACCTGGGTCGATGGCATCGGCGAGATGCGGCACCGGTTCGTCGGTACGTCGAAGTGAGCGCACGAACGCGAGGACCAGAACCCGCGGAACTTCGTGTGGAAGGTCCACGTTGCCTCGCCTGACGTCGGTGCGACCTTCACTCTTTCTGCCGTTGCGGCTGCGTTCCTCAGCGCAGCCGCGGTCAGACCGAGTCGCTTCAACTTGTGGGGCACCGGCGTCGCCATCTTCGACCTCTTGGCGTCCCAGGAGGGCGCCTGGTCGTAGCGTTGATGTCCCCCGTGGAATAGGCTGAACGGATGTCGATCGATCATGACTTGAAGGCGGTCGCCGAAGCGGTGCGATGCCGGATCCCTGAGATCGTGAGCGCGATCGAGCGGGAGGCGTTGACCCAGGTTCCTGAGTGGCACGAGAAAGACGATCCGGTCCTCACCGAGTCCGAGATGCCGAGTATCGTCTCCGCCGTCACGAGCATCGTTGACGGCCTCGCCAGCGGGCGTCGCCTGCCTGAACGCGCATCGGATGCGGCCTTGCAGGAAGCGCGCGTCGTCGCGCAGGCGGGTATCGACCTGCATGCGCTCCTCAAGACGTACCGGCTCGGCCAGGCGATCGTATGGAACGCGATTCTTGAGGAGGCCATGCGTGTCGTCCCTGACGACGATCGCAGGGTTGCCGTCCTGCGGCAGGCCTCGGATTACCACTATGCGTGGAACGACAGGGTCACTGAGAGCGTCATCGCGACGTATCAGGCAGAGCACAATGCATACTTCTTCCGGAGTCAAGACCGCAAGCGACGTGCGATCGTCAGTGATGTGCTTCGTGGGGTCCCGACCGATACCGAGCAGCTCAGCTACAACTTGCGCACCGAACACATCGCTGTGGTGGCGTGGGGGCGCTCACCGGAGGCGAACATCCGCACCATCGCGAACGCACTCGAGGCACGTCACCTCTCGGTGAGCGGGACAGCGGGCACGGCCCTCGGCTGGCTCGGTGCGTCCTCGCTCCAGAGGCTGTTGGATGAGCATCCCGCTGCGTTAAAAGCGATGCCTGAGACATACCTGTCCATTGGCGAGGTTGCCGCCGGAGTGGAAGGTTTCCGCCTCAGTCACCGTCAGGCATGGCAGGCATACCGAGTCAACCGCATCCGGCCACGAGATCTGCTGCGGTACGAAGAGGTCGCCCTCGAAGCTCTAGTGCTGCGGGATCGCCAGGCGATGCGCGACTTTGTTGCGCGTGAGTTGCGCGGGCTTGATGAGGCCGAGGACCGTACGGATTTGCTCCGGCATACGCTTACCGCCTACTTCAGGGCCGGCCAGAACGCCGCGGCGGCAGCGAACGCGATCCACGTGCACGAGCGAACCGTCGCCTACCGACTCCGGTCGGTCGAGCAGCGTCTCGGTGTCTCCATCAACGCCCGTCGGGACGAGATTGCAGTGGCGCTGCGTCTGGCTGATGTCCTAGCCGCGATGGGCGCTAACGACAGCAGCATGGAAGATCCTGGCATCAGCCTCGACCTGAGCCATGATGCGATCTGACTGACCGTTGTCACCGCTCATGGCACTACGCGCTGACCAGTCCAGCCGTGTCCTACGCGCACGAACTGACAGCGTTGATGCTCTGGAGAAGAGATGTCGAGCCAGTCGAGTGTCTCCAAGTTGATCCTGACACAGGCGAACCTGTCGAACTCAGTGTTCTCGCATCCACCCGCGCTCTCCACCTCGACGGGCTCAGGTGTTTGGAGTTCGCTCAGTGGGGTTCCGGGAACAGATGGAGATTGGTAGAGGTGCCGCGTTTGGGGCCCAAACGATTCCCAAGCCAACCGTCGTAGGTTGGGGTCCTCGATGATCTCAGCGCGACCCTCCATTCGCAGTTGCACTGCGGCGTCGTCATCGTTGACCGTGAGGGCAACGAGCGGATTTTCACGCATCTCTGCAATCTTCGCCGCCCCCGTATTCGTGGCGAACAGGACGGATGCCCTGTCCTGTTCGAAGTGGCGAAGGATGATTGCTCGGACCCGCGGCGCTCCGGCCGGGCCGACCGTACCAAGGTGCCCGAGTGTGAACGGGGTGCGGCGCGCGGTCGCGCTCTCAAGCGATCGCCAAACCGAGTTAAGCAGTTCTTGGAGGTCGCGTCTCAATTCCGTTCCTTCCGTCTGCTCGCCCGGCGCCACCGACGCTTGTGCCACGGTCGGGCAGCCTAAAGTACCCCTTCCAACGAGTGTTCTGCGTGATTCTCCCAGATGGTGTACTTCTGTCAGCGGATAGCGGCCGTAGGTGATGAGGCTCGGGGTCGCCACTCCGCAGGCAAGAGTTTCAAGCCTGCGCTCGGGTTGCCTGCGCAGAAGCACAAACTTGCCGAACTGTTCTGCGGTATAGGGCAACTCACCCCGCCTCGAGATATGGAACTTTCGTGCCGGCACCCACCTCGTGCGGTCGGGCCAATCAACTATGGGCGCTTGCCGCCAAGGACGTGCGGTCATGTGCACAACGAAAGGATATGCAATGAGTCGAGTGTTGGTCGTCGGCGCCAGCGGCAAAACTGGGCGACACGTCGTCCCCCGAGTCGTCTCTCGAGGCGCCGCGGTCCGGGCTGCCTCGCGCCACCCCGAGCGGCTCGATGTCGAGAGCGCCGATCCCGTGTTGTTCGACTGGCACGACGAGTCGACCTGGGGCCCGGTGCTCGAGGGCGTCGACGCTGTGTACCTCGTGAAGCCCGAGTCCACGGCCGTCGTTGAGGTGGTGGGCACGTTCCTCGACGCCATGGCTGCGGCCGGCGTAGGTCGGCTCGTGTTCCTCTCCGAGTGCGGTACACAAAACAGGCCGGACGACATCACCGAGCGGCAGGTGGAGCGAGTGGTGGAGGCCAGCGAGCTGGAGTGGACGATCTTGCGTCCGAGTTGGTACATGGAGGATATCGTCGACGAGGGGTTCTTCGGCCCCATGGTCCGCAATGATCGGGTCATAGTGATGACCACCGGTGGCTCGGCTACCGCATGGATCGACGCTCGCGACATCGCGGACGTCGCGGCGGAGCTGCTCGTTAACGGCGGGGCGGGGGGTCAGGCGCTCGATCTCACCGGTCCGGAGGCGCTGAGCCTCGACCAGCTCGCGGAGCGTATCTCCGCGGCCGCCGGCGAACCCGTCAAGGCTATCGAGGAGGGCGTTTTCGAGGCCGAGACCCGCATGCTCGCCGACGGTCTCAACGAGGGTTTCGTCGCCTATATGACCCGGATCTCTGAGAGCATCATCGTGGGGGATACGGCCATCGTCACGAGTGAGGTCGAGCGTGTGACCGGCCGTCCGCCACGCAACATCGACGCTTTCTTGGCCGAGCACGCGGCGCAGCTGCGACCATCCAACGCAACAGCGGGTGCGATGGACGCAGAGCAGGAACTTAAGCGCGCGCGCGACAACGAGGCCCTCTTCCGTCGACTGATTTCCGCATGGGCACGCAGCGATTTCGACGGCCTTATCGACTGCTTTGCGGATGACATGGTCTACACCGACATGCCCTTCCCGGACGATCCAGTCCGGGGCAAAGCGGCCTTCCGCGAGCACGTCGAGGGCTACAACTCCGTGTTCGCCGATGGCCAGGTCGAGGTGGAGTTCGAAACTCTGGTCGCGAGCAGCAGGACCGTCGCTGGCGAGCTGTTGTGCCGGGCCAGGTACGTCGGACCCGGCGCGCCAGAGAGTGGCGTGCCGGTCCGTTGGTACGCCACCCTCGTGGACACGATCGTGGATGGCAAGGTCGTCACCGAACACGTCTACTTCGACCCCGCAGCTTTCGACAAGGCCGCCCGGCAGGCGTCTGCCCTGGGCAGCGGCGACTAGCAGCGAGTCCGCCTGATATGGATATCGCTTTCTCTAGCGAGTTTCCGCGACGTCTGGGTCCGGCGCCAGAGGTCGTGGGGCCAGCGCCCCATGCTCAACGGTCGCAAATCGCTCCTGTGATGGTGCAGGAGGAACTCTGGTCGCGTATGCGTTCGTTGCCGTACGTTTACATGGCCCCCACGCTCGTGTCCGTGGCACACGCCCGCGCCCTGCACCTGGTGGAGGGCATCGGATCCGCACTGCCCGAAAGGTTCCAGCGCGACCGCGAGTTCGCGCATCTGCATCCCCATCACGACGGCAGTCTGCATCTTTCCCTCCCCAACTGGGCAAGAGATGTCGCCGCGCGCAGTGGATGGGGGATGCCCCACCCGGCTCAGGATAGCTTCCTTGTCTTCGGTCCCCGGGACCGTCGCGAACTCGAAGTGGTGTGGCATCTCGTTCAGCTGAGCTATGCGTGGGCGATGGGCGAGGTGAACGAAGAGGCGACCGACAGCCAGCGGTGACCATAGGGGCGCCCGCGTTAGCTCCCTGTGGGGCGGTGGGCCTGCTGCCTATCGACGCCGACGATGCTAGTACCACTTGCGACGGTCTCTGCCGCAAGGTATTGCTCAGGTCGAGGACCTGACAATGAGTTCAGTCTCGAGCTCGTGGCGCTCGATCGGGACGGACTCGCCGCGGATGGCGCGCAGCAGCAGCTCGACAGCGGTGACGCCCATCGCTCTGTATGGCTGCCGCGAAGTAGTGAGCTGAGGATCGAGCAGCAGGGCGGCTCGCTCGTCGTCGAATCCCGCGACAGCAACGTCATCAGGAACGCGTAATCCGTGCGCGCGCAGGGTGCGGAGCGCTGGTGCCGCCATGAGGTCTGCGATGCAGAAGAGCGCGTCGAAGCGCCGACCGCTAGTAAGGAGCGCATCGAGTTCCGGCCACAGGGCGCGGCTCTCATCCCAAGCATCGGCGCTTCCGACAATGAGGTCCTCGTCCACGCTGATTCCAGCTTCCTCCAAGGCATCCAGATAGCCAGCGACCCGCTCTTCGATGAACAATCCTTCACCCCACCGAGGGTCGCCGTTGGTCGGAGGTCGGCCGAGCGCGATTTTGCGATAGCCGGCGCTCAAGAGGTGCTGAACGAGCTCGCGAGCGCCCATTCGGTTGCGAGGTGAAACAGTTGGCAATCGGATGTTCCTACTGGTGTCGTCGATTGCCACCGCAGGGAATGAGATCCTGTCGCATGCTTGGCGGACTGCGTGTTGATCGGGTGTGCCGATGACGATCACGCCCTCAGTAGGCACGTTCACGAGGCCATCGATGACCGCGATGACACCTCCCTTCGCACCGGCGACGGGATGCACCATGAGTTGATAGCCCGCCTCCGCCGCGGCCTCGAACGCGGCACGCACGACGGGCTCCCACCATCCCCATTCGGCGTCGGGAACGATGGCGCTGATGGTCTGATATCCGCCGCTGCGCAATGCGCGGGCCGTGACCGATGGCCGATAGCCGAGCCGCTGGGCAACCTCGCGGACACGCTCGCGCGTGGCTGCGCTCACGTCCGGATGGTCGCCCAGGGCGCGCGAGACTGTCGCCGCCCCGACTCCGGCCTCCCGCGAGATATCCGTGAGTGTCACCCTACGAACCATGCTTCACCTTTCCTCCCTTGACCCATGGCAGTGCGCCGCCTAGCGTAGCGGAATCGTTTCCGGCAACGTTTCCGGAGTTGGCCACAGGCGATTTTCCCGTGGCCGAACCCTTCGTGCGCCAGGTGTTACGAAGACATCTACTCCAGTCGGCCAGGCCTACATGGGCATCCGCTGGCTAGCTATGCACGGAATCGGGATGTCCATCGTGCTGCCCGCGTCAGTGACAGTCCGGACCTCCGAGATCGACTCCGACGCAAAGGCTACGAGCTGCTCGATCGCCCCAACAGCTTGTGGCTCACGATTCGCTGCACTCAGGTATGTACACGACACCTCGCCTAGATCATTTGATCCGAGGAAAGCCCAGTGCCGACCTGACGTGGGGTGCTCCAGCGAGCGTTCCGTCACGAAGTCGCAGCGTCGCTCGCGATGTGGCTTGCGGACCTGCCACGGACGTCCTCGACCAGTAATGAGGCGCCTGGGCCAGGTCCCGAGGTTGGTCTCCCAAACACCCGCCGTTCGCTCGTTTGTCACCTCGTGACGAATCCGCCGCTGTCTTTGCCGGAGTGCGCAGTGGTGGGTTCTGCTCCGAGCAGTCAAACTCCTTGGAGCAGTTGCCAGACAGAAGGGTCACCGATGACTAGTGCAGACCGGTCTTGCCAGCGACACGGGGAACAGGCCCCGGAGGTGTTCCTATGAAGCCCCCGCCTTTCGAATATGCCGTTGCCGAGTCCCTTGAGCACGCGATCGGGCTCGTCGAGACCGACGAGGACGCAAAGTTCATCGCCGGGGGGCAGAGCCTTATCCCGCTGCTGAGCCTGAGGTTCGCAAGTCCCACCCTGCTTGTGGATATCTCGCGCATCGCTGAGTTGCGAACCGTTCAGAATCTTGACGGCACGCTCACCATCGGCGCCCTGACCCGGCACGCGGATATCGAGCACAGCCCAGTGGTCCGTGACGCCGTCCCCTTGCTCTCGTCAGCTGCCTCGTGGGTGGCGCATCCCCAGATTCGCAACCGCGGTACGTTTGGGGGAGCAGTCGCTCACGCCGACAGTGCAGCTGAGTTTCCAGCCGTGCTCCTTGCCACTGAAGCCACAGTCGTGACCTTGTCGCGCGAGGGCGAGCGGCGCATTGCGGGTGTCGATTTCTTTGGGTCGCATTTCCAGACCGCCCTCAAGCACGGAGAACTGGTCGTCGCTGTTGAGGTGCCGGCAGCGAACGAGCTGACGCGCTGGGGGTTTTCGGAGTTCGCGCGACGGACGGGCGACTATGCGATCGGGGGAGCGGCAGTGAGCGCGACTGTGGACATGCAGGGGCGGTGCACATCCGTTCGTGCGGGTCTCATCGCAGCTGGGCCGGGCCCTACCCTCGCCGAGGGCTTGGAGGCGGAGCTGGTTGGCCGCCATGTTGACGAATCTGCCGTTCAGACCGCCGTCGCCCTGGCGGCGAACTTGCTCGCACCAGAGGCCAACGTGCATGGAAGCAAGGAGTACCGACGGGCGGTCGTTGCGGAGTCGTTGCGGCGTGCCCTTCTTCAGGCGTTCGACCTTGCCGGCGCCGACATCGAGAGGAGATCTGCGTGAAGACCCATCTGACCGTCAATGGTGAGAGGTACGAGCGCGAAGTCGAGCCACGGATGCTCTTGTCCGATTTTCTGCGCCACGAACTTGGCCTCACGGGCACGCACGTGGGGTGCGAACACGGTGTTTGCGGCAGTTGCACGGTTCTGTTGGACGGAGAACCTGTGCGATCCTGCACGATGTTGGCAGTCCAGAGCGATAAGTGTCGGGTGACGACGGTCGAGGGGCTTGCTTGTGGCTCCGCCATGCACGGACTCCAAGAAGCGTTCTCGGCATGCCACGGCCTACAGTGCGGCTTCTGTACACCAGGGATGCTCATGACCTTGCTCCCTGTCTACAACGAGGCACGTCGACTGAGCGACGCCGAGATCCGCGAGGTCATCTCCGGCAATCTCTGCCGGTGCACGGGATACCAGCAGATCGTTGAGGCCGCTCGCAAGGCGTTCGACGAAGCTGCGGCAATGGCGGAGGACTCTGACCCTCCTGAGCTGGAGGACGCACCGTCGGTACCGGGCGTACCGACCGCGTGATGTGGTGCCTGTACGCGTGTGACGCTCAGGCGGTCTCGCGCACAGGACCGGATGGAGCTCTACTGGCTTGCAGGAATGCATGCACAAGCCATGAGTGCCGACGATTTCCATCGTTCCTTGTGAGCGGCAAGTCTGGCCACGACTAGGAGGCAAAGACATGACGTTTCCGACCTCTACGCAGTAAAAGCGCAAGGCCTATGCCGTAACCCCGGGGTGACTATCGCGTCTGTACCCGTTTAGCGGCGGTACATAGCGTATCAATCCGATTGATTGGGCCATGCGCTTCGGGAAGGCGATAAACGAGCGGGACAGGTCATGTCATCTTCACTGAGAATGGCCTAATCGTTCTCAATTGGTGGCGAGAGTCAAATCTACTTTGGGGATGGCAGAGAAATGACAGCCTACGGACTCCTGGCTCTGGCAGTCGCGGTCGAGGTCATAGCGACGCTCTCGTTGAGGGCCTCGAACGGATTCACGAGGCTTGGGCCGAGCCTATTGGTCGTAGGGGGATATGCCTTCGCATTTCTTCTACTTTCCTTGGTGCTCCAGCGCGGTTTGGATGTGGCTGTGGTCTACGCGCTCTGGTCTGCGGCCGGAATCGTCGTCATCACCCTGGTCGGGGTGCTTTGGCTGGGCGAGACGCTGGCCCCGGTACAGGTCATCGGCATGTTGTTGATCGTTGTTGGTGTTTTGGCGCTCGAGTTGGGCGCGCGTGTCCATGCCTGATTGCCGCACGGTCGCAGGGAAATCGATAGGTTTGTCCCCATGGCGACGCTGATTCCGGACGTGTCGGGCGATCATGACCGAATACACCTAACTGTCGGCCAGCTCGTGAATGATCCCTTCATCCGTACCCGGCTGATCGCTGGTCGCGGGGGACTTGAACGTCCGGTGACTTGGGCGCACACTTGCGAAGTCTCAGATCCGTGGAATTGGATGGACAACGGGGATCTGTTGATGACGGATGGATACGGGTTCCCGCCTGCTGCTTCTGAACAAGTCGACTTCATCCGTCACCTCGCGGGCGCGGGCATCGCGGCATTGACCCTCGCCGAGGGTTTTGTAGCGCCGCCGCTAACGCCCGAAGCAATCGCCGTGGCGGACGAGCTCTCGTTTCCGGTCCTGTTCACAGCTCGAAGTCTTCCTTTCGTAACCATCGCTCGTGTCGTTGCCGAGCGAAACCGGGACAGGTCCGGGTCTCGAGCCTCGCGAGTCCTGCGCCTGTACGACGTCCTACGTCGCTCCCAGTCTCGTGAGTTGGAGGATGAGGCAGACCTGCTCAGGCTTCTCGGAAAGGAGCTCGGCGCCGCCCTCAATGTCGTCGACATCCGGTTCGGGCGCGAGCTCGTTCCGTCACCGGTTGTGCTCAGTGACTCCCTGCGAGAAGCTACCGTTGGCAGGGCGCGTGAGCACCAAGGTCGGCTGCCTGGCTTCAGTCGTCTGCCAACCGAAACTGGGTCCCTACTCCTGGTCCCGGTGGGTGCGGGCGACGAAGCCGCACTCGCGGTGCGCGTCCTCAAGGATCAGGAACACGCAGACCTCGTCCTGATCCAGCACACAGCAATGATCGTCGGGCTCGAGGTGGAACGCCGTGCCGCTCTAGCGTCGCGGGCCCGCGACCGCGGATCCACTCTGGTCCGCCGAATGCTCGACGGCACGATTGACCCCGATCAGGCCTATTCACAGCTCTGCGCTCTGGGCATTGGCCCAGGACCTTGGCGTGTGACAGCTTGTCAGCGCAAAGGCTGTAGCTCGACGGGCCCCGCCGAGATACCCGAGCTCTTTCCGCGGTCAACCGACCACACCGCCGGCGGCCTAGCGCTGCCTGAGTGGGCGATCGTTCAGACGATCGTCAATGGCGTTCATCTTGTCTTGGTGACTGACGAGTTGTTCCATTCCAGAGAACTTGAAGAGAAACTCGCCGCATCCGGTGCAGTGGCGGGTGCCAGCCAGCCGTTTGCATCGGTCAGTCGATTCGCAGACGCGGCCCGTGAGGCGCGCTGGGCCCTCGAAGGAGCACAGGAGTCAGGAGCGCAATTCGCCGTCTATGGGTCGCACGGCGCCACCTTCATGCCTCGGACTGTCGCGGAGGGGGAGGCGGCGGTGCGTCGGTTGCTAGGTCCGGTCATCGACTATGACGCTGCGCACGACACTGAACTGATCCGCTCGCTGCGAGTCTATTTCGCGGTGAATCGCTCATGGCAGGAGGGCGCTCGTCGCCTGGGCATCCACAAGCAGACGTTGGTGTACCGCATCAGGAAGGTTGAGGAGTTGACCGGTGCTGATCTGCGGGAGTTCGGAACCCAGGCGGAGCTGTACCTTGCACTACGAACCTTGGATCTACTCAGCACAGAGTGATTATGCAGTGTGGCTCGGCCAGTTGGGTCATCGGAAAACCACCGTCTTAGAGCCGTTGAGGAGCACTCGCTGCTCGGCGTGAGCGGTCACGGCACGCGCTAGCGCAAGTGCTTCTAGATCGCGGCCGATGGCGATGAGATCGCTCGCATCCATGGTGTGGTCCGCCCGCGTGAAGTCCTGCTCGATGATTGGCCCCTCGTCGAGATCGGCGGTGACGTAGTGGGCGGTAGCCCCGATCACCTTCACGCCTCGGGCATACGCCTGGTTGTAAGGACGCGCGCCCTTGAAACTGGGTAGGAGGCTGTGGTGGATGTTGATGGCCCGCCCCGTCAGGTCCCTGCAAAGATCGTCGCTGAGGATTTGCATGTACCGCGCCAGCACCACCGTGTCTACGGCATAGGTCGCCACCAGCTTTCGCAGCTCGTCCTCGGCGCTCCGCTTGCTATCGGGCGATACAGGGATGTGGTGGTAAGGGATGCCGTGCCACTCCACCAGGTCCCGAAAGCTCTCGTGGTTGGAAACTACCGCCGAGATGGAGGCTGGCATCGAGCCCGTGCGGACACGGTGCAGCAGATCGTTCAGGCAGTGGCCCTGCTTTGAGACCATCACTAGCATGCGATGCGGCTGAGATGGGTCATGGAGTCGTGCTTCGGCATTGAGAGGCCCAGCAACCGTGTCCAGCAGCTCTTCACGTAGTGTGCGGAGATCGAGTGCGCCTTCGCGGGCCGCATGAACCCGCATGAAGAATAGGCCTGTGTCGACGTCGCCGAACTGCTGGCTGTCGCGGATGGTGAAGCCGCGGTCCGCCAGGAAGCCAGCGACGAGTGCCACAATCCCCGGTCGGTCGGTGCAGGACAATGTGAGGATGAGATCGCGCATCAGGACTTGGGCCTTTCGGACTTGGGGTCGTACATAGGACGGAGCGAGGCAGTTGCGGTGACTCGTTCGCCCGCGACTTCGATGCTGTAGTCGCCCTCTTCGAACCAGGAGCGCGGAACGACCTCGTCGGCGGTGACCCATCCGAGCGCTACGGCGCCGCCGAGCGCGTGCCCGTACTGGGCAGAGGCGACACGGCCGGCGAGGACTCCGTCGCGGTAGATCGGCTCGTCGTGGACAAGCTGCTGGTCGGGATCATCGAGCAAGAACTGGACCAGACGACGGTCGACGCCGCGGTTTCGGATCTTCTCCAGCGCCTCGCGTCCGATGAAGCCTCCGGGTTTGTCCCACTTGACGGTGAAGGAGAGCCCAGCCTGAATGGGGTCATCAGCCGCTGAAATATCGTGTCCCCAGCTGCGGTAGCCCTTCTCGAGGCGGAGGGAATTCATGGCGTGGTATCCGACTGGCCGAAGTCCGTGCGGGGCACCCGCCTGGCGGAGTAGGTCCCAGACGTGGTGCGCCATGTCACTGGGAATCAGCAGTTCCCAGCCGAGCTCACCGACGTAGGTGACGCGGGTGGCGCGGACGAAACCGAACCCGAGGTCGATCTCTCGCGACGCACCGAATGGGAACTCTGCGGCGGAGAGGTCGGCATCGGTGAGGGGTTGGAGGAGCCTTCGAGCTACGGGTCCCATGACAGCAACCATTGCCATGGTGCCGCTGACGTCCGCGACAGTGCAGAACTCGTCAGCGTCGATGTGACGCCGTAGTCGTGCCAGGTCGCGGTTCACGGTGGTTGGCCCCGAGAGCACCAGGAATTCGTGTTCCGCGGTGCGAGTGACCGTGACGTCTGCCTCGATACCTCCGTACTCGTTGAGCCATTGCGTGTATACGAGCTTGCCGACCTCAGTGTCGATGTTATTAACCGAGAGACGGCTGAGTACCTTTGCGGCGTCTCGGCCCTGAACCAGCAGCTTGCCGAACGAGGAGGTGTCGATCATGCCGACACCATCACGGATCGCGGAGTGCTCAGCGGCGGAATGCTCGAACCAGTTCGCCCGGTCAAAGGTGTACTTGTACTCCCGTGCCACGCCGGGAGGGGCATACCAGTTGGCCCGCTCCCAGCCGGCCAACTCACCGAAGACTGCACCCGCTGCCTTGGTCGGGCCATATAAGGGGCTGAGGCGCAGTTGACGTGCACTTGTGCGCTGCTGGAACGGCCAGTGGACGTCGTAGGCGAGGTCCAAGGTCTCGACGACCCGGGCTTCCAGGAAGCGCCGATTGACTTCATGCCGCTGCACTCGAGCTGGGTCTGTCTCGGGCAGGTCGATGGGGGAGCGGCCATCGATTATCCAGTCGGCAAGCACAGAGCCCGCACCAGGTCCCGAGAGGAAACCAACCGAGTTGAACCCCGCCGCCACGAAGTAGTTGCGCAGGTCGGGCGCTTCCCCCAGATGATAATGGCCGTCGGGGGTGAAACTCTCAGGACCCGAGAAGTGTAAGCGGATACCTGCGTCGGCGAGGACAGGGACCCGCTCCACCATCTTCTCGTAGAAGGGTCCCAGATGCTCCCAGTCCTCGGGAAGGTGGACGTACCCTTTGCTTCGTGGAATGCCTTTCGAGCTCCACGGGTAGCTGCCGGGTTCGAAGAACCCGACCATCAGCGCGCCCGCTTCGTCCTTGACGTAGGCGTACTCGTCGCCGCTCTTGAGCGTGGGCAGGTTGCGTGGCAGGTCCTTGATGGCTTCTGTGACGACGTAGTAGTGCGCGAGCGCTTGGAGTGGCACCGCCACACCGGCTTTAGCCGCGACCTCGCGCCCCCACATCCCGGTGGCGTTGACGACGTATTCCGACTCGATGTCTCCCGCGGACGTCGTGACGCCGCTGATGCGGTCACCAGTCGTTATGAAACCGGTTACCTCGACGCCTTCGATGACGCGGGCGCCGCGAGCCGTGGCGCCGCGTGCCAGGGAGATCGTGGTGTCCGTAGCGGTGCCGCGTCCGTCTTCGGGGAAGTAGAGGCTCCCGTGGAGACCCGCCGGGTTCAGCAGTGGGTGGAGTTCAAGCGTCTGATCCACGGTGAGCAGTTGTGCGTCGATGCCGTTGCTGCGTACGACGCTTGCTTGGTGTCTGATCTCCTCGAGACGTTGCCTCGACGTGGCCAGGTTCATCGTGCCGGTCTTCACAAAACCCGTCGAGAAGCCGGTGTCCGCCTCAAGGTCTTGAAAGATCTCTAGGCTGCGCTGGACCACCTCACGGGTCCCCCACGTGCCACGGGCCTGGGTGACGAGCCCGGCAGCGTGCCACGTCGTACCCGAGGTGAGCGTGTTCTGCTCGAGGAGCACGACATCGCTCCATCCTCGGCGCGCCAAATGGTAGGCGGTACTCGCCCCGATGATGCCGCCACCCACGATCACGACCTGCGCGCGAAGGGGAAGTTGCTGCTCTCCCATGGATCCACCTTTCCGTCGATGCCCAGCCTCCGCCCGATGCCGGCCGTTGTTCCATGCGTCGAAGTGTCGACGTGGTGCAGTCCTCTTGTTCGATCGATCAACCCAGGGGTGTCCAGGTCGACTAGACGATCGCCGCAGTCGGTGGGCGCGACTCATCCGATCTGCCACTTACGTTGCAGCAGGGTCCGAGGCACTGTTTTCGCGCTAGTAAGACAGCCGCCTCAGCGCGGTGCATGCGAAAGGTCGGGCACACAGATGGGACGGAAAGCCACCGTTATCGACGGCAATCGAGCGGCAAGCGGGGTGAAGGATGGTCTGAGGGCTCGTGTTGAGGCATTGGCGGGCGTCGGCCGACGGCCGGGACTCGGAACCATCCTGGTGGGTGACGACGCCGGCTCTCGTGCCTACGTCGCTGGCAAGCATCGCGATTGCGCGGAGGTGGGCATCGAGTCGCTGCGTATCGAGCTGAGGGCGTCGGCAAAACACGACGACGTGCTCGCGGCCGTCGCTCAGCTGAATGCCGATCCCCGCTGCTCTGGATTCATTGTGCAGCTTCCACTCCCGCGACATATCGACACACACGAAGTGCTGAACGCCGTGGACCCGGACAAGGATGCCGACGGCCTACACCCCACCAACCTCGGTCGTCTGGTGTTGGGGCAACCCGCGACGCTGCCATGCACTCCGCGGGGCATCTTGGAACTGTTGAGGGGGAACGATGTTCCGATCACGGGTTCGCAGTTTTGCGTTATCGGGTGTGGAACCACCGTCGGTCGGCCCCTCGGACTGATGCTGACGAGGCCGAGCGAGCACGCCACAGTGACGATGTGCAATGACGCGACCATCGACGTCGCCGCACACACGCGTGTCGCCGACGTGGTGATCGCCGCGGCTGGCGTCGCGCACCTGGTGAAGCCGTTTTGGATCAAGCCTGGCGCGACAGTGCTGTCGGTGGGAATCACCCGTACGGTTGAAGGCATCCTCGGGGATGTGCACCCCGATGTCGAACAGGTCGCAGGCAAATGGACGCAAGCTACCGGCGGTGTGGGACCCATGACGCGAGCGATGCTCCTGAAGAACGTCGTCGAACTGGCGGAGCGTGCTGCGTCTCCAGGCGATTCAACGACATCGACGACATCGACGAGAATGTCAACCCGAGTGATGGATGGCACCGCGTGTCTCCCGCAGGGGTGACCCCGTGCCGCCCCAACGGTGCGCGATGATCTCGGCCGCAATGCTGACTGCAGTTTCTTCGGGAGTCCGGGCTCCAAGATCCAGGCCGATAGGGCTCGACAGTCGATCGAGCTTTTCCTCGCCAACACCCATTTCGCGAAGCCGGGCGAGGCGGTCGCTGTGGGTGCGGCGAGAGCCCATCGCACCGATGTAGGCGGCAGGAAGGTCTAGAGCGCATTGCAGTAGAGGAACGTCGAACTTCGGGTCGTGGGTGAGCACCGTGATGACCGTACGCTGGTCAATGCGTCCAGCGTCGTGCTCCTTCGCCAGGTAGCGGTGTGGCCAGTCCACGACCACCTCGTCGGCCGCCGGAAACCGAGCCTGCGTTGCGAACACTGGTCGTGCATCGCACACCGTCACCTCGTAGCCGAGAAAGGACCCGACACTCGCAACCGCAGCAGCGAAGTCGATGGCGCCGAAAACGAGCAGCCTTGGCTTTGGTGCGAATGACTGGACAAAGACCCTCATGCCCTCGCCGAGCCGCTCGCCGTCGGGTCCGTAGGTCAGCAAACCGTTGTGACCGACGGCGAGCATCCCCAAGACGTCATCCGCGATCGCCTTGTCAGCGCTCAGGCTTCCCAGTGTTCCTGCCGTGGGCACGGCGACGCCTACTGAGCGAACCACGAGACGTCGACCAAGCCGGGCGGGATCGGGGTGGTCGACGACCGTCGCGAGTGCTACGGGACGTCCACTGCGGACGTCGTCGACAACGTCAGAAAATTGGGGGAAGGACGTTCTGTCGAGACGCTCGGCGAAGATCTCGAGCTTTCCACCGCAGGTCAGGCCGACGGCAAACGCATCATCGTCGGAGTACCCATACTCTTCAAGCACCGGTGCCCCGTCAGCCACGACCTCGCGTACGAGCTCATAGACCGCCCCCTCCACGCACCCGCCTGAGACTGAGCCGTGGACGGTCCCGTTGGCCACGACCGCCATGGCAGCACCGGGGTCTCGAGGGGCCGAGTTCGACGTGCTCACAACAGTGGCGAGACCCACTGGTTCACCGTGGTCCCACCATTTCGTGAGTTCCTCCAAGATCTCGCGCACCGTATTTCCTTCCTCGCGATGTCGGCTAACCGTTGCAGTGCGACACCAGGTCGACACGAGGCCTGGGCGGCAGTCACCACATCAACCTAGGAGAGAATCTGGAACGCTACGTACACCGAGGCGGGCAAAGGTCCGCGGGCTGCTTGCAGGTAACCGGCAACAGGTCCTCGACCCTCAGGCAGGTAGTAGTTCATTGTCGACGATGGCAGGGCTCATGCCCCTCCGGAACCAGTTGCAGAGATCCGGCAGGATGTGGTCTTCTTCCGTCTCTTCATGACAAGGGGAAGTCAAGGCGTCCGCCCTAGCGTTCCTCCATGATTGCGCCGGCTGATATGAACGATTAGGTATGTCGACGGTGCCGAACGCCTAGTTTCGGCGGGATACCGGACGGTGCTGTCCCGCGATCACCGACGTTTATCAACATGAGGTCCGTACTCGTGCTCCCAGCTGAACATCACAAGGTCCTCTTCGAACCAATCGACATCGGGCCCAAGACTCTCCGTAACCGCCTTTACAATGTCCCGCACGGCACCGCCTACGGGACGCTCCGCCCGGCCACCTGGGCGTCATACCGGGCAACTCGCGCGGAAGGCGGATGGGCAGCCGTGTCGACGGAATTTTCCAGTGTCGATCCCAGCAGTGACGAGTGGCCCTTACACTCAAGCGACATCTGGGACGAGGAAGACGCCTGTCGCCATAAACTGATGGTGGATTCCGTGCATGATCATGGCGCGCTGGCCAGCATCGAACTCCATCACGGCGGCGTCCACGCGCTGCGTCGACTCTCCCGTGAGCCCGCTCTCTCCGCGTCCGGCATGTCCTCTGATCTCCCTCCGCCGGCGTGCCCGCCGGGGACTCCGAAGATCATGAGCCGGAACGACATCGAAAGGGTCCAGCAGTCCTTCGTAAACGCAGCGGTGCGCGCTCGCGATGTCGGTTACGACATCGTGGACGTGCTTGCGGGGTACGGCTACCTGTGCGCGCAGTTCCTGTCGCCCTTTCACAACCACCGTACGGACGGGTACGGCGGATCGTTGGGGAACCGCGCACGGTTCTGGCTCGAGACGCTCAGCCAAGTCCGCGACGCCGTGGGTGCTGACTGCGCCATTGCCACGCGATTAGCAGTCGAAACGCAAGGTCCGTGGGGACAGAGCATTGACGACACCGTGGCGCTGGTACGAATGGCCGATCCGCTTGTCGACCTCTGGGACCTGAACGTCGGCTCCCTGGATTGGGGGAGCGATATCAGTCCCTCGAGGGTCATTCCCGAAGGCCACAACCTGGAGCTCTTCGGGCGTGTGCGCCGCGCTGCGGAGAAGCCGGTGGTGGGAGTGTCACGACTGACAAGTCCTGATCTCATGGCGCAGGCAGTACGATCTGGGCTCATCGACATCGTTGGATCCGCCCGTCAGTCAATCGCGGATCCTTTCTTCCCGCAGAAGGTCCTAGAGGGGCGCACCGAGGACATCCGCGAATGCATGGGGATCAACCACTGCATCAGCAGCCTCGACCGGGGAAATCTCACCTGTGCACAGAATGCCACCGCGGGCGAGGAGTTCAGGCGAGGGTGGCACCCGGAGCGTTTCGACATTCTCGCCCGTCCCGAAGTCAGCGTCCTGGTTGTGGGCGCCGGTCCAGCGGGTATGGAGGCGGCGATCGGTCTGGCGAAACGAGGAGCGGACATGGTGCACCTCGTCGATGCCTCGGAGCATCTCGGCGGGCATCTTCGACCAGTCGGGCGACTGTCGGGTCTGCAGGAATGGACGCGTTTCATTGACCATCGGATGATCCAAATTGGCAAGCTCCCGAATCTGCAGTTCATACCGTCGACCAGGTTGGATGCAGACGACATCCGCGACTACGGGGCATCACATGTGGTTGTCGCGACCGGGGCCCGGTGGTCAGGTACGGGGCTCACGCCCGGGACGCATGCCCCACTGGAGGGCGTAGTCGAAGGGGCCGACTGGGTGTTTACCCCCGAGCAGGTGCTGATCAATGACCGGCGTCCTGCTGAAGGGAGTCACGTCACCGTTTACGACACTGACGGCTATTACATGGGCGCTGGCGTTGCCCAGCTCCTCGCCAACGAAGGGTACAAAGTCGATCTTGTCACACCACATGCTCAAGTGGCGGCTGAGACGGATATGACGTTGGAGGGATCGGCCATCCGTGATGCGCTTCACAGCAGCGGCGTGGCGATGCATCGTGATGTCTCGTTGAGCTCGGCCCAACGCGGGCGGATCCATGGAGTGGGTCAATTCGAGGAGCCCTTCACGCTGGGCACCGACGCACTCGTGTTGGTGACTGTGCGGGTCCCGGTCGACGGTTTGTACCAGGACCTCGTCCGTGATCACGAGGCGCTGGAAGAAGCGGGAATCGAAGCTGTCCACTGCATCGGGGATGCGCTGTCGCCGCGCCCGCTGGCCGATGTCACGTTCGAGGGTCACAGACTTGCGCGCGAGTTCGAGTCGCCCAACCCAGCGATCGCGCTCCCATACAAGCGTGAGCCGCTGCGGCTTGTTCGGAGGGGCGCATTCAGCGATCCGCTGGACTGATCCCCGCGGCAAGGCCCAGCGAATCAAATGATTCGATAGTCACGTCGATCGGTGGGTGATCCAACCAGTCAGTCAGTTGAGTCCCCGATAGTGGTGTAGCGCGGTCGCCCAGGTCGTTGCCGGCGTGTACGTCGGACGACGGTGCGGCCACCGCGTGATCCTTCGAGTT
>NZ_JBHXNY010000044.1:0-35622 GCF_042719275.1 Nocardioides sp. NPDC058538
TCCGCGTTCTTGTTGGTCCCCCTCCCGGGCGCCCCGCCGGCGCCGCCGCCGCCGCCGCCGGGGCCCGCCGGGGGGCCCCCGCCGCCGGAGCCGCTAGGCGAAGGCGTGTCGAGACCAACACAGTCCTGTTCCTGCCACACTGATCCGGTGACCGAGCCCTTCCGCATCGCACTGCTCATCGACGCCGACAACGCGCCTGCCTCGAAGATCGACGAGATCTTGAACGACCTGGCCGAGTACGGCGAGGTGACGATCCGCCGGGCCTATGGCAACTGGACCAAGTCCGAGCTCAAGGGCTGGATCGAGGAGCTGCACGACGCCGCGATCAGGCCGATGCAGCAGTTCGACCTGACCGCGCACAAGAACGCCTCCGACATGGCGCTCGCCATCGACGCGGTCGAGCTGCTGCACGCGGCGATCCCGGACGCGTTCGCGCTGGTCTCCTCCGACTCCGACTTCACGCCGCTGGTGCACTACCTGCGGGAGAAGGGCCGCGCGGTCTACGGCTACGGCAGGGAGAAGACACCGGCGCCCTTCAAGAGCGCCTGCACCCGGTTCACCGTGGTGGAGAAGCTCGGCAGCTCCGAGGAGGAGACCGAGGCCGATACCGAGCCCGGGGCCACGCGCACCCGCAAGCAGTCGTCATCGGCGACCAACGGGCAGGCGCTCAAGCGCAACGCCCGCCTGATCCAGCTGCTGCGCAACTCCATCGCCGCGGCCGCCGACGACGACGGCTGGGCCCTGGTCGGCACCGTGGTCTCCCGCATCCGCAACCAGTCCTCCGAGGACCCGCGCAACTACGGCTACGCCACCTGGACCAAGCTGATCAAGGCGATCGACCTCTTCGAGCTCAAGGACGAGGGCACCTCGGCGATCGCGGTCAGCGACAAGCGCACCAAGAAGTGACGTACGCCCCTTCGGACAACACAGCTAGCGGGTCTGCGCAGCGGCCGGGCGGGCGCATCTGACGCCCTTCGGCACGGACCCGTGGAGGTGCTTCAGCGCGGCCTTGAAGTCGCGGCAGCGCTCGGTGTCCTCCTTCTTGTTCGAGGGGTAGCCGATCGCCGCGTTGACCTTGCCCATGTCGAGGGCGTCGGCGAGCGGGTTGATGTCGCGGGCGACGGTCCAGTACCACCGCGAGATCGGCGCGCTGTAGTCCAGCGACCGGGCGAGCTCGGGACGGCGGCGCAGGTCGATGTCGAAGTAGGCGCCGGCGTCGGTGTAGTTGGCTTCGCCGGTCAGCTGGATGTAACCGCGGCCGGTGAACTTCCGCTTGTCGCGGCCCTTGGCGTCGTGGTGGAAGGAGCTCTCGTTGGCGAGCGTGGTCAGATACGCCGCCTGCCGGTAAGGGGTGGTGATCCGGGCGTCGGTCATCGCGCGGTTGAGGCTCGGCAGCCCGGTCTCGACGGTCCTGCGGTCACCGACCTTGTCGCCGAACATGGTGACCAGATCGGCGTACGTGACCGATGTCCGTGCCTCCTCCGCGCCGGCCGTCGTGGTCGGGGAGAGGGCGAGAAGGGTGGCCGAGATCGATGCTGCGACAAGGCCGAGAATCCTGTGGCGCATGGGGACAGAGTGACTGCTCGTCGGCGATCCCGCAAGCAGGGCTCGCCCGGCATAGGATTGCCCCGAATTAGCAGAGCCTCAATCAACACACGCCGTGGTGGGGGAAGCCGGTCGAATCCCGGCGCTGACCCGCAACCGTAGGCCCAGGCAGCGAGAGTGTCCTGGGCGAGCCGGAGCACCTGCCGACGGACGCGTACTGACCTGACGCTGTCGTGGAAAGCAGCGGGTCGGCCTTGGGCCTTCCCGGCGAACAGCGCGGAAGGAACCATGAAGAAGACCGTCCTCGGTGGCATCGCCGCCGCCCTCGCCCTCACCTCGCTCGCCGGCTGTGGCGAGAAAGCCGTCGAGGAGGGGGAGAAGCCCACCTACGACGCCAAGGTGTCCACCGCGGTGGCCGACTGGCTCGTGGCCCAGGCGCCGGAGGGCGTGGCCCGCAACGCGCAGTACGGCACCGATGACTTCGGGCTCAGCGCCGACATCGGGATCGCGCTGGCAGAGGTCGGTGGCTACGACGAGGAGATCGCCACGATCGCCGCGGCCGTGATGGAGAACAAGTCGGCCTACACCTCGCCCGGGTTCGGCACGATCACCTCGGCAGGGGCGACCGCGAAGGCGCTCGTCCTCCAGCAGAACGTCGATGCCTCCGACCCCGGTCTGCTGAAGCAGCTCGAGGGCACGGTCGCCGAGAACGGCCGCATCGCCGACGAGCTCGACCCCAAGAACAAGGAGGCGGCCGACTACTCCAACACCATCGGACAGTCGTACGCCGTGTGGGCGCTGAACAACGCCGAGAGCAAGAAGGCCGCGTCCGCGACGGAGTTCCTGGCCGGGCAGCAGTGCGAGGAGGGCTGGTTCCGGGTCACCTTCACGGCCGACCCGGCCGCGGCAGATCAGACCTGCGACGCCGACCCGAAGGCTGCCCCGGACGCTGACGCCACCGCGTTCGCGCTGATCGCCCTCTCCTCGGTGGCCTCTCCGGAGGCGGAGAAGGCCGTCAAGGCGGGCGTGGAGTGGCTGAAGGAGACCCAGGCCGAGGACGGTTCGTTCAAGGCGGCGACCGGCAACATCGCCAACTCCAACACCACCGGCCTTGCCGGGTGGGCGTTCGGGCGCGCCGGTGAGACCGCGGCCGCGGAGAAGGCGGCGACCTGGGTCGCCGACCACGTCGTGACCTGTGGCGACGACGCCGGTGCGGTGGCCTACGACGACGCCGCGCTGGCCGAGGGCAACACCAAGGGCCTGACCAAGGAGTCCGAGGGGATGTACCGCCTCGCCGCCGCCCAGGCGCTGCCGTCGCTGGTCTTCCTGCCCAACGACGCGACCGCGAAGAGCTCGTGCTGAGCCCAGATCGACCGATCTCCGCCTGCT
Organism: Nocardioides sp. NPDC058538; assembly: GCF_042719275.1. Lineage (NCBI taxonomy): Bacteria > Bacillati > Actinomycetota > Actinomycetes > Propionibacteriales > Nocardioidaceae > Nocardioides > Nocardioides sp. NPDC058538. The sequence continues at coordinate 2,935 of NZ_JBHXNY010000044.1, forward strand.
GCGCGCCACCATACGGGCGCGCTGGCGGCGTTGACGCCGCTCGACAGACGCCCGGTTTGCCATCGCGGTCGTCGCCTTGCCATCACACCCGTCTGGTGACGCTCGCGACGGCGGCCATCGGTCGATCCGGGCTCATCCTGCGATCCTCGTTGGTGGCCCTGGCGATCCTCGCCGGGGCCACCGCACCTGTCTTCGCCCCCGTATCCGCCTCGTCCGCGGCATCGTCCGCCGAGGCGTGTGACGGCGTCACCGTCGTCGTCGAGCCCAACGCGTTGGGTGGCGGCCCTGAGGTCACCTGTGTCCAGCCCGGGGAGGGCGACACCGGCGCCGATCTCTTCGAGAAGGCGGGACATCCGCTCACCTATGTGACCTCGATGCCCAGCGTCGTATGCCGCGTCGATGAGCGGCCGAAAGCCGCAGGTTGCGCCCAGATGCCGCCTGCCGACGCGTACTGGTCGCTGTGGAGCACCGACGATTCGGGGGCCTGGAGCTACGCGTCCAGAAATGTTACCGAAATCAGCGTGACCTCCGGGCAGGGTGTTGCGTTCACGTGGATAGACGACAATGTCGTTACCGCTCCGGCGACGGAGCTTGGGGATGCTGTGGGGGCGCCCTCAAGCCCGTCGCCGGAGTTATTTCCGGAGGAGCCGACGGATTCGGCCTCCGAGGCCGAGCATCTGCCCACCTGGGTCGCCCCCGCGGGGATCCTCACCCTCTTCGCCGTCGCCGGTGCCGTGTGGTGGCGCCGGCGATGAGCGCGCTGTTCCGCACCGCCGCGGTCGCGCACCTGCCCCGCGACCTGCACCCCGTCGCCTGGTGGGTGTGGGCGATCGGCATGGCTGCGTACGCCTCCTTCACCACCAACCCGTTGCTCCTCCTGCTCGTGGTGGGAGTGGTGTCGGTCGTGGTCGCCGCGCGTCGTGGCGAGCAACCGTGGGCGAAGGCGTTCCGGCTCTACGTCGGCCTCGCGGTGTTCATCGTCGTGACCCGGGTGCTCTTCCGGGTGCTCCTGGGAGCCGTGCCGGGTCACGTGATCCTCGACCTGCCCGAGATCCCGCTCCCGGAGTGGGTTCTGGGGATCCGGCTGCTCGGTCCGCTCACCCGCGAGGCGCTGCTGGCCGGCCTCTACGACGGGCTGCGACTGGGCGTCATCGTGATCTGCGTCGGCGCGGCCAACGCGCTGGCGAACCCGAAACGGCTGCTGCGCTCGCTGCCGCCGGCGCTCTACGAGATCGGCACCGCCGTCGTGGTCGCCGTGACGGTGCTGCCGCAGCTGGCCGAGTCGGTGCAGCGGGTGCGCGCCGCGCAACGACTACGCGCCGGTGCGACCGGAAGTGTCAAGCGGCTGCGCCGCTTCCTGGTGCCGGTGCTCGAGGACGCCCTGGAGCGGTCGATGGCACTGGCGGCGGGCATGGACACGCGCGGCTACGGACGTACGGCCGGCGTCCCGGCCGCCACCAGGCGGATCACCTCGGTGCTCATGCTGGTCTCGCTCGTCGGGCTCTGCGCCGGCGTCTACGCGGTACTGGACGGCACCACGCCCGGCTGGCTGGCCGCCACCATGCTGAGCCTGGGCGTCGGCACCGCCGCCGGAGGGCTGGCGCTCGCCGGCCGCCGGGTGACGAGAACCGTCTACCGTCCTGACCGGTGGCGCTGGCCGGAGGTCGTGGTGGCGCTGAGCGGGATCGCGGTCGTCGCCGTGGGCTGGTGGATCGCCCGCTACCAGGTCCCGATCGCCTTTCCGGGCGTGAGCACCTTCCCGGAAGTCACGCTGACCGCCATGGCCGGTGTGCTCGTCGGGCTGGTCCCGGCCGTCGCCGCCCCGCTACCGGCATCATCGCTCGTCCACGAGGAGGCAGTCGCATGATCGAGCTGCGAGGCATCACGTTCACCCCTCCCGACTCCTCCGAGCACGTGCTGAAGGACGTCGACCTCACCATCGAGGAGGGCGAGCTGCTGCTCGTCTCCGGTCCGACCGGCTCGGGGAAGTCGACGCTCCTCGGGGTGCTTGCCGGCCTGGTGCCGCGCTTCTCCGGTGGCGTGCTCGACGGTGACGTCCTGCTGGACGGGGCCTCGATCGTTCGTAAGCCGCCGCGCGAGCGCGCCGGGACCATCGGCTACGTCGGGCAGGACCCGGTGGCCGGGTTCGTGACCGACACGGTCGAGGAGGAGCTCGCCTACGGGATGGAGCAGCTCGGTCTCCCGCCGGCGACCATGCGGCGCAGGGTCGAGGAGACCCTCGACCTGCTCGGCATCGCCGAGCTGCGGCAGCGGTCGCTGCGTACCCTCTCGGGAGGGCAGCAGCAGCGCGTCGCGATCGGCTCGGTGCTCACCACCCACCCACGGGTCGTCGTGCTCGACGAGCCGACCTCCGCCCTCGATCCCACGGCCGCCGAGGACGTGCTCGCCACCATCACCCGGCTGGTGCACGACCTCGGCACCTCCGTCGTTCTCGCCGAGCACCGCCTCGAGCGGGTCGTGCCGTTCGCCGACCGCATCGCGCTACTCGTCGGTGACGGTTCCGTCGCCGTCGGCGACCCCGCCGAGATCCTCGGGTCCTCACCCATCGTCCCGCCGCTCGTCGAGCTCGGACGCGAGCTCGGCTGGTCGCCGCTGCCGCTGACGGTGCGCGACGCGAAGCGGAAGGCGCGGGGTGTGGCGCTTGCTGACCGTGCTGGTCCCGACACTCTTTCGTCCTCTGGCTCCGGCGGCTCGGCCAGCGCGCTCACCGTCACCCGAGGACGTACGCCGGTCCTGCACGACGTCTCGATCGAGCTGCCCGCGGGGCGAGTGACGGCGCTGATGGGACGCAACGGCTCGGGCAAGTCGACCCTGCTGTGGTCGCTGCAGGGCACCCACAAGCGGCTGGCCGGGTCGGTGGACGTGGGCGGCAAGGATCCGGCGACCCTCGACCCCGTGGAGCGACGCGCCCTCGTCGGGCTGCTGCCGCAGACCGCGGCCGATCTGCTCTACCTGGAGACGGTGGCCGAGGAGTGCGATGCCGGCGGCCCACGGACGAGGGAGATCCTGGACAGCCTCGTCCCCGGCATCCCCGACGGCCAGCACCCGCGCGACCTCTCCGAGGGCCAGCGCCTGGCTCTGGCGCTGGCGCTGATCCTGAGCGCCGACCCGCCGGTCGTGCTCCTCGACGAGCCCACCCGCGGCCTCGACTACGCCGCCAAGCACGCTCTGTCCGAGATCCTGCGCGAGCTCGCCGAGGCCGGCAAGGCGGTCCTGGTGGCGACCCATGACGTCGAGTTCGTCGCCGAGGCCGCCGACGACGTGGTGGTGCTCGCCGATGGCGAGGTGGTCTCCGCCGGTGACGTACGCACCGTCACGGCCGAGTCGCCGGCGTTCGCGCCCCAGGTGAGCAAGGTCTTCGGCCCGGGCTGGCTGAACGTACGCGAGATCGTGGAGGCGGTGGTCGAGAGATGATCAGGTTCTCGCCCCGCACGGCGGTCCTGCTCGCCATCATCTCCGCGGCCGGGCTGATGATGTTCGGCTGGCCGCTGCTGCTCCACGGCTACGACCGGGTGCAGCCGCCGTTCATCTTCCTGGCGCTGCTGCCGCTGATGCTGGTGGTGCTGCTCAGCGAGCTCTCCACGGGCGGCATCGACACCCGGATGATCGCGGTCCTCGGCGTGCTCAGCGCGATCGAGGCCGTCCTGCGCGCCCTCTCCGCCGGCACCGGCGGGGTGGAGCTGGTCTTCTTCATGCTCATCCTCGGCGGCCGGGTCTTCGGTCCGGCCTTCGGGTTCGTCCTCGGCTGCACCAGCCTGTTCGTCGCCGCGCTCGTCACCGCCGGCGTCGGACCGTGGCTGCCCTACCAGATGCTCGGTGCCGCCTGGGTGGCGATGGGGGCCGGGCTCCTGCCACGCGCGAGCGGCCGCCGGGAGATCGGGCTGCTGGCGGCGTACGGGGTCTTCGCCTCGTACGCCTACGGGCTCCTCCTCAACCTGCAGGGCTGGCCGCTGCTCACCGGGGTCACGGTGCCCGGCGCGAGCGGCAACCTCTCCTACGAACCCGGTGCGGCGTTCGGCGAGAACCTGGCGACGTTCCTGCGCTACACCCTGGTCACCTCGACCAGCAGCTGGGACACCGTGCGCGCGATCACCACCGCCATCGCCATCGCCCTGCTCGGGCCCGCAGTCCTGGCCACCCTGCGCCGCGTCGCCCGCCGCGCCACCGTCACCGGGACGGTGGCGGCACCCTAGACGCGCTGGTGCTCGGAGACCCGGGCGAGAAAGCCGAGCAGCAGCTGGTGGACGCGTTCGGGCTGCTCCATCTGTACGAAGTGAGTGCCCTCGAGCTCGACGAAGGTGCCGTTCTTGACCCCGGCAGCGACCCGCGACATGTGGCGCGCCCCGGCGACGAGGTCGCGGGTGCCCGCGACCAGCACGACCGGCACCTTGATCCGGCGCAGCGAGACCGGGCGGCGCTGGGAGGTGCGCAGCGCGAGGTGGAAGTACCACTCGACCGGGGTGGTCAGGAACTCCGCCAGCGCAGCCGCGGCGAGCTCGGGATCAGGGACCTTGCCGATCAGGCCGGCCTTGGAGAACACCTCGATCGCCCGCGGGCCGAGATCGAGACGCGCTGCCAGCGGAGTGATCAGGGAGCCGGTGCGGCACAGCACCTTCGAGGCGGTGCGGGTCACGAGAGCAGCCGCCGGGGCGGGCAGCCGCAGCGGCCCCAGCATCGACTTGAACGTGTCGCCGGGCACCCCGGCGACACCAAAGACGCCGGAGACCCGCTCGGGATGGTCCGCGGCCAGCTCGAACGCGGTGTTGACCCCGATCGACCAGCCCATCACGACCGGCCGGGAGAGCGCGAAGGCATCCATGACCGACAGCGCGTCCTCGGCGAAGTGCCTCGAGGTGGTCTGCTCCGGGTCCTTCGGCCGCGCCGAGCCGGAGGTGCCGCGGTGCTGCCAGGAGACGACGCGTACGCCGCACGAGGTGTGGAGCAGTGCCGGCCAGTTCCACGGGCTGGTGCCGAGGCCGTTGCACAGCAGCACCGTCGGCCCGTCGATCACGCCCTCGGGGTCGTTGGTCCAGGCGCGGATCAGGGTGCCGTCGTCGGAGAGCACGTCCCGAAAGGCAACGGTGGACTCAGCAACAGCCCGCGGGACACTCATGCAGTCATTCTCTCCGAAGCGAGCAACTGGAGATAGTTGTGCACGTCCTCACGCTCGGCACGCCGCAGCAGGAGCGCTTCCTCGGCGGCCTTGGCGTTGTGCCGGGCAACGAGCTGGGAGGCCACCGGCCAGGCGAGCAGCAGCTGGATGGGTCGTAGGAACGGGCCGACCATTCGCCCCGCGGTGCGAGCGGCGAGGAGGGCGGCGACTTGGGCGACGGCAGCGGTGTGTACGGGGGCGGTGATGGTCGACAACGGAGCAACTCCAAGGACTGGCGGGACCGGGCGGCGAGGGGGAGTTGTCACCGAACTGTAGTGACCTCAACGTTCGGAGTCAGTGACGTGCGGATGTCGCTTGTGTGAAACGCGGCACTACACAGGGGTCGACTCCGCCGGCACGTGATGCTCCGGTTTGCCGGTGCGCGTCGCGCCTGCGGAGGCGACCACGACACACGCGATGGCCAGCCACTGCAGGACCGAGAGCCCCTCGTGAAGGATCAGGATCGCGGCCAGCGCGCCGGCGGCCGGCTCCAGCGACATCAGGATCGCGTAGAGCCCCGACTTGATCGAACGCAGTGCGACGAGATCGAGGGAGTAGGGGATCACCGAGGACATCAGGCCCACCATCAGCCCGACCAGCCACACGTGCGGAGACCCCAGCCCGTCGGCGTACGCCATCGCCGCAGGCGTCAGCGCCACCGCCGCGACGGTGGAGGCCAGGGCGAGCCCGTCGAGCCCCTCCCAGCGTGCTCCGGTCGCCTTCGACAGCACGATGTACGCAGCCCAGCAGGCCCCCGCGAGCAGCGCGAACAACACGCCCACGATCGAGATCCGGCCGGGCTCGAGACCGAGCAGCACGACCCCCGCGGCCGCCAGCGCGACCCAGACCAGGTCGCGCGCCCGCCGCGAGGTGACCAGCGCGATCGTGAGCGGTCCGATGAACTCGATGGTGACCGCGATCCCGATCGGGAGCCGGGCGAAGGACTGGTAGATGGCCCAGTTCATCAGCCCGAGCGAGGCCCCGAAGGCGACCACGACGAGCCAGTCGCGGCGCGAGAGACCACGGACCCGGGGCTGGGTGATCGCCAGCAGGATCAGCGCGGACAGCGTCAGCCGCAGCCAGACCATGGCCGTCGGGGTGACCTCGTCGAAGAGCGATTTCGCGAAGGTCGCGCCGATCTGCACCGACGCGATCCCGATCAGAACCAGGACGACCGGGTGGGCCAGCCTCGCCCGGAGAGAGGAGGCTCTACCGTTTGAGAAGCGTGTGACCACCCGGTCAGTCTAGGGTTACGTAAAGACCCGCTACTGCGCCGAGTCCGTCTGCGAGATGTTGGACAGGTTGGTGGCCTTGTTGGCCTCCTCCGCGAGCCGCTCGGACCCGCGCCGGGAGTCGTGCGGGACCGTGGCGTGCTCGGTGTGGTCCTGCTCGTAGATCTCCGGCGGGATCGGCGCGGGCACGGTAGCGGTGATCCGCGAGCCGTCGGGGCGGATGCCGCCGTGGGGCTCCTCGTCGAGGTGGGTGCCGATCCGCGGCCCCTGGTCGGCGAGCGGCACGATGACCGGCGAGCCCTTCGAGACCACGAACTCCTCCCCACGGACGCTGATCGGGATGTCGAACTCCTCGCCCGGGGTGTCCACGACGGTGAAGACGATCTGGTCGCCGGTCAGCGCGACCTGCATCCGGGTCGAGTGCCACTGCACCCGGAAGGTCAGCGAGCCCCACTGGACCGGCAGGCGCGGGTCGAAGGAGAGTTTCCCGTCGTAGTCGCGCATGCCGCCGAAGCCGAACGCGAGCCCGCCCCACACGCCGCCGGTGGAGGCGATGTGCATCCCGTCGACGGTGTTGCCGTGCATGTTGTGCAGGTCGACGTAGAGCGCGTCGTAGAAGTAGCGCAGCGCGTCATCCTGGTAGCCCACTTCGGCCGCCACGATCGACTGCACGACAGCCGACAGCGTCGAGTCGCCGGTGGTGATCGGGTCGTAGTACTCGAAGTCGGCCCGCTTCTGCTCAGGGGTGAACCGGTTGCCCTGCTGGAAGAGGGCGAGCACCACGTCGGTCTGCTTGAGCACCTGGAACCGGTAGATCACCAGCGGGTGGTAGTGCAGCAGCAGGGGACGTACGTCGTCGGGGGTGTTGGGCAGGTCCCACACCTCGCGGTCGAGGAAGTTGTCGTCCTGCGGATGGATGCCGAGCCCCTCCTCGTAGGGGATGTGCATCGCGGCGGCGCAGCGACCCCACTCCTCGACCTCGTCGGGGGAGATGTCGAGCCGGCCCATGACCTGCGCATACTCGCGCGGATAGTCCGACCGGAGCATCTCGATGGTCTCGACGGCCTTCTCCAGGTTGTAGCGGGCCATCACGTTGGTGAACAGGTTGTTGTTGACCACCGTGGTGTACTCGTCCGGCCCGGTCACCCCGTGGATGTGGAAGGACGGCTCGCCGTTGTGGCGCCAGAAGCCGAGATCGGCCCACATCCGCGAGGTCTCGACCAGGATGTCGACGCCCTCGCGGATGAGATAGCCGGTGTCACCGCTCGCGTAGACGTACTTCATCAGCGCGAAGGCGATGTCGGCATCGATGTGCACCTGCGCGGTGCCGGCCGCGTAGTAGGCCGAGGCCTCCTGCCCGTTGATGGTGCGCCAGGCGAACAGCGCGCCCTTCGCGGCCATCTCCAGCGCCCGCTGCCGGGCCGCGGGAAGCATCACCGAGCGGGCGTGCATCACGTTGCGGGCGACCTCGGGCTGGGTGTAGCAGAGGAACGGAACGACGTAGCACTCCGTGTCCCAGAAGTAGTGGCCCTCGTACCCGGAGCCGGTGACCCCCTTCGCGGGGACACCGAGCCCGTCGGTGCGGGCGGTCGCCTGGGCCAGCGAGAACAGGTTGAACCGGATCGCCTGCTGGGCCGCGGAGATGTCCACGGCGTCGTCCGCCTCGGCGGCGGAGATCTCGACGTCGGCAGCGGACCAGAACTCGTCGTACCAGTTGCGCTGGTCGCGCTCGAAGTGACCGACGCCCAGGCGGATCGCCCGGTCGAGCGTACGTCCGCAGCGGTCGGCCAGCTCACGCACCGGCACCCCGCGAGAGGTGTGGTACGCCACGGTCTTCTGCAACCGCAGCGTGCTGCCCTCGGTCGCGTCGACCCGGAAGACCGTCTTGGCCAGATCGTCTTCGGCACGGACCACGGTCTCGACCGAGTCCGGCGTGTCGATCTGGTGGGCGGCACTGACGGCGATCGTCATCCCCGAGTTGGCGCACCGGTAGCCGAGGGTCATCTGCTCCTCGTCGGCGACCGACATCTGCGGTAGCAGGACGCGGGTGTCGAAGGCGGAGGCCTTGCGCGGGTCCATGCCCTCGCCGAGCGCCGCCGACGGCACGTGGTACTCGTCCTTGCCGTCCTGCCGGTTGAGCAGCTGGGACGAGACCACGATCGGCGCCGCGCCGCTCAGCATCGTGATCTCGAGGGTCTGGATCGAGAGGTGGCGCTGCGTCATCGACACCATCCGGGTCGACTTGATCGCGACCCGCTTGCCCGAGGGCGTACGCCACACCAGATGCCGCCGCAGCACACCCTCGCGGAAGTCGAGCACCCGTTCGTACTCCTCCAGGTCGGAGGTGCCGAAGGTCAGCGGCTCGTCGTCGACGTAGATCTTCATGATCTTGGCGTCAGGGGCGTTGACGATGGTCTGGCCGGTCTTGGCGAAGCCATAGGCGTTCTCGGCATGGCGGATCGGCCAGGTCTCGTGGAACCCGTTGATGAAGGTGCCGTGTGCGTAGGTGGGGCGACCTTCCTCGGGGGTGCCGCGCATGCCGAGATAGCCGTTGGCGACGCTGAAGAGCGTCTCGGTCAGGCCGAGGTCGTCGGGGGAGTAGCTGGTCTCGACCAGCCGCCACGGGTCGATGGGGTAACGGGCCCGGTCCAGGGGGTTCGGGCCGACGTTGGTTCTCACTGCTGTGCTCCTCGAGCAGGGTCTGGACTGTGTCCATCGGGGACAAGTTCAGCAAGGTCGGATACGACGAGACTGGCGCCGGCGGCCGTGAGGGTGTCGTGGCCGGCGCCACGGTCCACCCCGACGACGAGCGCGAAATCTCCTGCCTTGCCGGCGCGCACCCCGGAGACTGCGTCCTCGAGGACGACGGCCTCGCCCGGGGTGGCTCCGAGGACCTTACCGGCGTAGACAAAGGTGTCCGGTGCAGGCTTGCCGGGCAAGCCCTGCTCATCTGCGACGGCTCCCGACACGACCGTCTCGAACCGGTCCAGCAGCCCTGCCGCCTTCAGCACGGTCGGCGCGTTGACCGACGAGGACACCACGCCGAGCCGGACGTCGAGGGTGGCCAGATAGTCCAGGAGCTGCACCGAGCCGGGATAGGCCTCGACGCCGTCGCGTTCGAGCACCATGTTGAAGGCGATGTTCTTCCGGTTGCCGAGACCACAGACGGTCTCGAGCTCGGGCGCGTCGTCCGGGGTGCCCTCGGGAAGCTTGATGTCGCGGGAGGCGAGGAAGTCACGGACGCCGTCGTAGCGCGGCTTGCCGTCGACGTACGCGAAGTAGTCCTGGTCGGTGTAGGCCGGCGCCCCCGGGGTCTTCTCCTGCAGGTAGGCGTTGAACATCTCCTCCCACGCACGCATGTGCACGACAGCGGTCGGCGTGATCACGCCGTCCAGGTCGAAGAGGATCGCGGTGAACGTCTCCCAGGCAACAGGTCTGGTCATGACTTCAGGCTAGGGGCTGGGTGGCCCAGGCCGAAGAACCAGGCCCCGCTGGTGCTGGTGTTTTCGCTCACCGCTCTTTCGCCGAAATCTCCTGGCCACAGAAGGCGGACGGGTGGATGCTGGAAGGCATGGGTACGCAGCTGCTGGTCGGGACCCGGAAGGGTCTGTGGATAGGGCGCTCTGACGACGCCCGGCAGGACTGGGACTTCACCGGTCCGCACCATGACATGGAGGAGATCTACTCCGCCATGATCGAGCCCGGGACCGGGCGAGTCCTTGCCGGATGCTCCTCGCTGTGGATGGGTGCGCTGGTGCGCGCCTCGGCCGACGGCGGTGAGACCTGGACCGAGACCTCGATGTCGTTTCCGGAGGATGTCGACGCCAGCCTGGCCCGGGTCTGGCAGCTCCAGCCGGGGCCCTCTGTCGACTCGGGGGAGGGCACGATCTGGGCCGGTGTCGAGCCCGGCGCGATCTTCCGCTCTCGTGACGGTGGTGCCAGCTTCGAGCTGGTGCGCGGGCTGTGGGACCACCCGCACCGCACCGAGTGGAACGAGGGCTTCGGCGGGCAGGCGTTCCACACGATCCTGCCGCACCCCACCGACCCCGACTCGGTGACCGCGGCGATCTCGACCGGCGGCGTCTACCAGACCCGCGACGGCGGGGAGACCTGGGAGGCGCGCAACAACGGCATCATCGCGGTCTTCCTGCCCGAGGGGCAGCAGTATCCCGAGTTCGGCCAGTGCGTCCACAAGGTGGCCCGCCACTCCGCCCGTCCCGAGCGGCTCTACCTCCAGAACCACGGCGGCGTCTACCGCTCCGACGACGAAGGGGCCTCCTGGAAGTCGATCGCCGACGGCCTGCCCACGGACTTCGGTTTCGCGATGGTCGTCCACCCGCAGGAACCCGACACGATCTTCACCTTCCCGATCGGCGCCGGTGAGTCCCGCTACCCACCGGAGGCCAAGCCGATCGTGTGGCGCTCGCGCGACGGCGGGGACCACTGGGAGGCGCTCGACAAGGGCCTGCCCGACCACTTCTACGTGGGCGTCATGCGCGACGCGATGTGCGCCGACGACCACGAGAGCGCCGGTGTCTACTTCGGTGCCCGCAACGGCTCGGTCTGGGCCTCCGCCGACGCCGGCGAGACCTGGCGCGAGGTCCTCCGCGACATCCCCGACGTGATGGTGGTCAGGGCAGCGAAGATCTGAGGCGCACGGATCCGTAGCGTGTTGCCGTCCTCGATGCGGGCGGTCGAGGCCGCACAGGATCCTTGGTCTGGGGGCATGCTGGATGTATGGGAAGCCAATGGCTCACCGCCGTACTCGTATGCGCGCTGTCCGCCTGCGGAGGCGGCACACCAGTCGGGTCCTCAACGACGCAGGCTCCTCCCTCGTCCTCGTCGGTTCCGGTGCCCACTCTTGCTGCGGAGCCGCGAGTGCGGCTGACCGTCGTCGGGGATCTGATGCTGACCCGCGGGGTGCGCGATGCGGCGGCGGCGCTGGCTCCGATGCAGGCGCGCTTGGCGGGCGCTGACATCACCGTAGGCAATCTCGAGTCGACGTTGTCGAAAGCAGGGAGCCCGACTCAGGGTGGGGATTCCTTCGGTGCTGGGCCGGAGCTGCTGCGGCCTCTGCGGGAGGCTGGTTTCGATGCGATCTCGTTGGCGAACAACCACACAGGTGACTTCGGCGACCGGGCGTTGACGGAGACGGTCGAGGCGTCATCGGGGGCGGGGATCGTGCCGTTCGGGGCGGGGCGGGATCTCGACGCGGCTGCCCGGCCGGCCCTGGTGGAGAGAGCCGGGATCACCTTCGCGTTCCTGGGGTTCAACGCGATCGGCGAGACGCCTCGGGCGACGACGAGCGACCCGGGCGCCTTCTCGGTGCGGATGCCGCCACGTACGGGTCCTCTCGTCGATGCCGACCTGCGCCGGGTCGAGCGGGAGGTCCGAGCCGCAGAGAAGGTCGCCGACGTCGTGGTGGTGCTGCCGCACTGGGGTACGCAGTACACCCATCGCCCCGAGGCGATCCAGCGCCATGTCGCTCGTCGTCTCGTCGCTGCCGGGGCGGATCTTGTCGTCGGCGGCCACCCGCACTGGGTCCAGCCGCTCGAGCGGGTCGGCGGCGTACCGGTCATCCACTCGCTCGGAAACTTCGTCTTCGACATGGACTTCATGTCCCAGACGATGGAGGGCGTCGTTCTCGAGGCGACCTTCCGCGGCGCCACGCTGGAGGATCTGAACCTCGTGCCCTACCGGATGGATCCCGAGACGTTTGCTCCACGCGTGGTGGGCGGTCGTGAGGCGGCCAGGATCCTTGGGCAGGCGAGGCCATGATCCGTCGTATCACGTTCGCGGCCGGGTCCCTCCTCGTCCTCACCGGGTGCGGTGAGGCGTCACCGACCCCCGAGACCTCTCCGACAACCGCCGCGACAGCGCCGGCCACGTCCAAGCCCTCGCCCACCCCGAGCGGGACCGAGGCCGCCCCGCCATTGACACCCGAGCAGCTCCGCGTCGTGACGGCGACCGCCGCCGTACGCCATCTGGCGGGTGAGATCGGCCCGAGACCCGGGACGTCGCCCGCCTACCATCGAGCCGCTGCCTGGGTCGAGGGACAGCTGGCAGGGTTCGGCTGGCAGGTGCACCGACAGCGGTTCCAGACGCCTGCCGGAGTCTCGTGGGGCATCCCGGTCAGCGCGGGGGAGTCGGTCAACCTGGTCGCAGACAGAGGAGACGTACGCCCCGGGCAGCCGTGGCTCCTGGTCGGTGCCCACCTCGACACCGTCCCGCAGGCGCCGGGCGCGGAGGACAACGCATCCGGCGTGGCTGTGCTGCTGGCGATCGCCGAGACGGCGGCAGGACGGTCGACGAGGGTGCCGGTGCGGTTGGTCGTCTTCGGCTCCGAGGAGCCGCGAGGTGAGACCGACGACGACCACCACTACGGCTCTCGCGCGTACGTCGCGTCCCTCACGCCCGTCGAGCGCAGGTCGCTGGCCGGCATGGTCTCACTGGACCGGGTCGGCGTAGGGGAGGCCGTCCCGGCGTGCGGCGCACGCCCAGGACTCGACCGCACCCTGGCGAGCCTCCGAGCGGCGGCACGGCGCGCGAAGGTGCCGACCACCGGCTGCTCCCAGACCCCCAACCGTTCCAGCGATCACTGGTCCTTCGTACGGGCGGGCCTGCCCGGCGTGCGCCTCGGTTCGACTCCATACGCCGCCTACCACTCACCCGCCGACACACCCGATGTCGTCGACCCGGCGCAGCTCGTGCGCACCGGCCGGATCATGCTCGCCTGGCTCGCCTGACGTCCGCCGTTCGGCGCTGGGTCGAACGATCCACCCGAACCGGTCTAGCCTTCTGGTATGCCCACTCTTCGCTCCGCAACCTCGACCTCGGGCCGCAACATGGCGGGTGCCCGCGCGCTGTGGCGCGCCACCGGCATGACCGATGACGACTTCGGCAAGCCGATCATCGCGATCGCCAACTCGTTCACCGAGTTCGTGCCCGGCCATGTCCACCTCCGCGACCTCGGCAAGATCGTCGCCGAGAAGATCCAGGAAGCCGGCGGAGTAGCCAAGGAGTTCAACACGATCGCCGTCGACGACGGCATCGCGATGGGTCACGCCGGGATGCTCTACTCGCTGCCGAGCCGTGAGCTGATCGCTGACGCGGTAGAGTACATGGTCGAGGCGCACCGTGCCGACGCGATCGTGTGCATCTCCAACTGCGACAAGATCACCCCCGGCATGCTGCTGGCCAGCCTGCGTCTCAACATCCCCGTCGTCTTCGTCTCCGGCGGCCCGATGGAGGCCGGCAAGACGGTCGCGGTCGAGGGTCTGGTCCACGACAAGCTCGACCTGGTCGACGCGATGGTGCTCTCGGTCAACGAGGCGGTCAGCGACGAGCTGCTCGACACGGTCGAGCGCTCCGCGTGTCCGACCTGCGGCTCCTGCAGCGGCATGTTCACCGCCAACTCGATGAACTGCCTCACCGAGGCCATCGGCCTCAGCCTGCCGGGCAACGGGTCGACCCTCGCCACCCACGCGAAGCGCCGCGCGCTCTTCGAGGAAGCGGGACGTACGGTCGTCGAGCTGTGCCGCCGCTACTACGAGGAGGACGACGAGTCCGTCCTGCCACGGAGCATCGCCAGCCGCAGCGCCTTCGAGAACGCGGTCGCCCTCGACGTCGCCATGGGCGGCTCGACCAACACTGTGCTGCACCTGCTCGCGGCCGCGCGCGAGGCCGAGCTCGACTTCAGCGTCCACGACATCGACGCGATCTCGCGTCGGGTGCCGTGCCTGAGCAAGGTCGCCCCCAACAGCCCGAAGTACCACATGGAGGACGTCCACCGCGCCGGCGGCATCCCCGCCCTGCTCGGCGAGCTGCGCCGTGGCGGCGCGCTCAACGAGGACGTCCACACCATCCACTCCGACACCATCGAGGAGTGGCTGAGCAGCTGGGACATCCGCGCCGAGAACCCCAGCCAGGAGGCGCTCGACCTCTTCCTCGCCGCGCCGGGCGGGGTGCGTACGACCGAGGCGTTCTCCACCGAGAACCTGTGGGCGAGCCTGGACACCGACGCCGCCGAGGGCTGCATCCGCGACTTCGAGCACGCCTACTCCGAAGACGGCGGGCTGGCGATCCTGTCGGGCAACATCGCCCCCGACGGCTGTGTCGTGAAGACCGCGGGTGTTCCCGACGACTGCCTGACCTTCACCGGCACCGCGATCGTCTTCGAGTCCCAGGACGCCGCGGTCGACGGCATTCTCGCCAAGAAGGTCGAGGCCGGCCACGTCGTGGTGATCCGCTACGAGGGCCCGAAGGGTGGGCCGGGAATGCAGGAGATGCTCTACCCGACCTCGTTCCTCAAGGGCCGTGGTCTGGGCCAGAAGTGCGCGCTGATCACCGACGGCCGCTTCTCCGGCGGCACCAGCGGCCTCTCGATCGGCCACGTCTCCCCGGAGGCGGCCGGCGGCGGCCTGATCGCGCTGATCGAGGACGGCGACCAGATCTCCATCGACATCCCGAACCGCTCGATCTCGCTCGACGTCGACGACCTCGTCCTCGACCAACGTCGCGCCGCTGAGGAGAAGCGGGACAAGCCCTACACCCCGGCCGACCGTGACCGGAAGGTCTCCGCGGCCCTGCGGGCCTACGCCTCGATGGCCACCTCGGCCTCCGACGGCGCCTACCGCCTCGTGCCCGAGTAATCCGCCCAAGGTTGTGAAGCTGAGAGTGACCTATAGGCCAAACGCAACCTCAAAAACACTAGCTTGCACCAACAGACCCCAGGGGAAGGTTAATTCGCGGCTCGAGGGTCGCCTGCGGGAGTTCGTCGATCGTCAGGTCGTCTTCTTCGTGGCCACCGCACCGCTCGCCGGTGAGGGTCACGTCAATCTGTCGCCCCGGGGGATCCCGGGCACCTTCGGGATGCTCGACGAGCTCACCTTCGCGTGGGTCGACGGCACCGGGAGTGGCAGCGAGACGATCGCGCACCTGCGTGAGAACGGCCGGATCACGGTGATGTTCTGTGCCTTCGACGGGGCGCCGAACATCGTCCGCTTCCACGGGCGTGGCCGGGTCGTGACCCGCTACGAGGAGGAGTACGCCGACCTGGCCGGTCGCTTCACGGACCTGCCCGGTGCCCGCGCGGTCGTCGTCGTGGACATCGAGCGGGTCTCGGACTCCTGTGGCTTCGCCGTCCCGCTGATGTCCTACGTCGGTGAGCGTGACCTGCTACCGGCGTACTTCGAGCGCAAGGGGGTCGAGGGGTCGGCCGAGTATCGGCGCCGGAAGAACCTCTCCAGCCTCGACGGGCTCCCGGCGTTCGACTTCGACCCCGCATCCGAATAGCCGTCTCTCCGCGCCTGTCGAAACGGACCGCGGCCGTTCGTGGCATGGGTGAGGGGCCGACACGGCGGCCCACCTGATGCGGGAGTGGTTGCGATGTCGGCTCAACAGTCGAATCGATGGAAGCGGAACCTGCTGGTCTTCCTAGGCGGCCAGACGGTGTCGTCGTTGGGATCGATGATCGTCGGGTACGCGGTGATGTGGCACCTCACGGTCGAGACCGGGTCGGCCGCGGTGCTGACGCTGAGCGTCGCGGCCGGGATGCTGCCGCAGGCGGTGGTGTCGGTCTTCGGCGGCGTATGGGCCGACCGGCACTCGCGCAAGCTGTTGATCATCGGGGCCGACTCGGCGATCGCGGTGGCGACCTTGGTGCTCGCGCTGCTGATGCTGAGCGGCGTCGGCGACCTGTGGATGATCTTCGTCGCGATGGCGGTCCGCTCGGCGCTGGCCGGGATCCAGGGCCCGGCGGTCAACGCGATGCTCCCGCAGATCGTCCCGGCCGAGCATCTGATGCGGGTCAACGGCGCCCAGCAGACGATCCAGTCGGGGATGATGCTGTTCGCGCCGGCGGTGGCCGCCGCGGTCTACGCCAGCACAGGCATCGTCGCGGTCTTCTTCATCGACGTGGTGACGGCCGTGGCCGGCGTACTCCTGCTGCTGCTGGTGCCGGTGGCGCGAATGGTCCGCTCGACCGAACCCGTGAGCTACTTCGGCGACCTCCTCGCCGGGGTGCGGTACGTCAAGCAGAACCCCTCCGTGCGCTGGGTGATGGGGCTCGTGGCCGTCGTCATGTTCATGGCCGGCGCCCCGGCGCACCTCACCCCGCTGATGATCACGCGCAGCTTCGGTGACGAGGTCTGGATGCTGAGCGTCAACGAGCTGTTCTGGAGCGTCGGGATGGTCATCGGCGGCGCGATGATGGCCGTCTTCGGCCCCCGGGTGAAGCGTCGGGTGCGGCTGATGGTGGCCGCCTCGGTCGGTGTCGGGGTGCTCGTCATCGGGCTGGGCGTCTCCACCGACTTCTGGGTGTTCTCCGTCGCGGGCCTGGTCATCTGCGTTCTCTTCCAGACGCTGCTGGTGCCCGCCGCGACAGTCCTGCAGGAGCAGGTCGAGGACTCGATGCGCGGCCGGGTGTTCGGGTTCTACGGGATCGTCATGTCGGTGTCGATGCCGGTCTCGATGATCGTCTTCGGGCCGCTCGCGGACAGGTTCGCGGTGGAGTCGGTGATGGTCCTCGCCGGGGTGCTGCTCCTGGGCAGCCTGATCGGGATGCTCGCCCTCGGCAGTGCCCGGCGCTCGCTCGCCACCGTGGACGCGGCAGCCGCCTGAGCGCGGCCTCCCGAGCAACGGTCACGGCGGTCGGAGACAATGACCGCCGTGACCGCTTTTTCGTATCCCGTCGGTGCTGTCGTCGAAGGTTGGCAGGCGCGGCCGTGGCCCGAACCGGTGACCCTCGAGGGACGCTACGTCCGGGTCGCTCCACTCTCGTCGGCACAGTATTCGGACCTCTACGCCGCGGTCTGCGGCCCAGGCAACGCCGAACTGTGGACCTACCGGCCGATCGCGATGCCGACCTCGCTGCAGGACCTGTGGATGCATCTGGCGGGGCTCGTCGACGCGGTCGACGTCGTGCCGTTCGCGTTCGCCCCGTTGGAGGGGGAGCGGGAAGGCAGGGCGAGCGGGGTTGCGGGCTACCACGCGATCAACCCGGCGAACGGCAGCGTCGAGGTCGGCGGAGTGCTCTTCGGGCCGGCGCTCGCCCGCACCAGGGCTGCGACCGAGGCGATCCATCTGCTCATGAGCCACGCCTTCGACACGCTCGGCTATCGGAGGTTCGAGTGGAAGCTCGACTCGCTCAACGAGCCGTCCCGCAGGGCCGCGGAGCGCCTGGGGTTCGCCTACGAGGGCCGCTTCCGCAACCACATGGTCGTCAAGGGCCGCAACCGGGACACCGACTGGTTCTCGGTGACGGCGGAGGAGTGGCCGAGCGTGCGGGAGGGCCACGAGCGCTGGCTCGACCCCGCGAACTTCGACGAGCAGGGGCGCCAGCGCACCCGGCTGCGTACGCACGATTGCGTACGCAGCCCCCGCTCCTGAGCCGATGTGCGGGCGGCTCGCGCGCAGCACTCTGGAGGGCATAGCCAAGCCCGACAGATTGGACACGAGCAATGAGCATCAACGAGACAGTGGCCACCGTGGTGGCCGACGACCACTGGGGCCCGTGGCGCGAGAACGGGCCGTGGCAGGACGGCGGCGGGCCGCCGGCGTTCTGGCCGATCTTCCCGATCCTGTGGTTCCTGGTGATCGCGGCGATCATCACCGCGGTCGTCCTCTTCAACCGCAAGCGGGTGGCCGAAGGGCCGCGGCGCGCGGGCGAGGCCAGGCTGGCCGAGAGGTACGCCGCGGGCGAGATCGACGAGACGGAGTACCGCGCCCGCCGGGAGGTCCTCCGCGAGAAGCCGGCCAAGCCGGGGAGCGCGAAGGAAGGCTGACCACGCGCGCTGGTCCGTGACAGGCTGAGCGTCATGGACCAGCGCATCAGCTTCATCACCCTGGCCGTCGCCGACGTGGCGGCGAGCCGGGCGTTCTATGTCGACGGCCTCGGCTGGACTCCCGAGATGGAGGCGGACGGGGTGCTCATGATCCGCGTCGGTGAGCACGTCATCCTCTCGCTGTGGGACCGGGGCGAGTTCGAGGAGGAGGTCGGCACGCTCGCCGTCGCCGACGGCGTCGCGCCGTTCACTCTCGCCCACAACGTCGCCACCCGCGAGGAGGTCGACGGCGTCCTGGAGCTCGCCCGGTCGCTCGGGCGGGATGCCTCAGCCGCCGAGGAGCGGGCCTGGGGCGGTTACACCGGCTACTTCGCCGACCCCGACGGCGTGCGCTGGGAGATCGCCTACAACCCCGGCCCGGTGGGGCAGACCGTGCTGCCCTGACCCGATCAGTCCGCGAACCCGGGCAGATACTCCTCGAGGATCGACCGGAACGGCGCCTCCGCGTTGAGCTGCGCCAGCACCCCGAGACCACCGAGCCAGACCCGGTGGATGAGCAGGTAGGACGGCGGCAGGTTGAGCTTGAGGCCAACCGTGTAGGCGGGATCCTTGGGGTCGTTGATCCGCTTGAACTCCTCGCGCATCCACTCCCGGGTGAACCGGAAGCGCTCCTCCAGCGCCGGGGTCACGAACGGCGCCAGGTAGTCGAGCACGTGCTGCGGCTCGACCTTGATGCCCTCGCGGATGAAGCCCACGTCGCGCAGGCCCGCGACCAGGGCATCCGCGTCGCCGGTCGCGGCGATCCGGATCAGCCGCCCCATCGGCTCGGGGAAGCCCCGCTCGGGGAGCCGCGCGGCGAGCCCGAAGTCGAGCACGGCCATGCGGCCGTCGGGAAGGACCCGGAAATTGCCCGGATGCGGGTCGGCGTGGAGCATCCCGGTCAGCCCGGGCGCGGAGAACCAGAACCGGGCGAGCAGCTCGCCGTAGTGGTCGCGCTCCTCGGGAGTGCCCTCGGCGATCACCTTCGCGATCGAGCCCTCCGACTCCACCCACTCGGTGACGAGCACCGAGGGTCCCACGGCGACGACATCGGGGACTTCGATGAGGGGATGGTCGGCGTACGCCTCGGCGAAGACGTGCTGGGCCTCGGCCTCCTTCGGGTAGTCGAGCTCCTCGACGACCCGCTCCTGCAGCTCGGCGACCAGTGCCTTGACGTCCATCCCGGGAACCACCGCGTTGCCGATCGCCGCGACCCGGCCGATCTGGCGCAGGTCGGCGCGCAGCGCCTCGTCGGCGCCCGGGTACTGCACCTTCACCGCGACCTCGCGGCCGTCGGCCCACCGGCCCCGGTGGACCTGCCCGATCGAGGCCGAGGCGGCCGGCTCGTCGGCGAGCTCGACCAGCTGCGAGGCCCAGTCCGGTCCGAGGTCACGGGCCAGCAGGCCGCGTACGATCCCGGTCGGCATCGGGGGAGCGGAGTCCTGGAGGCGGGTGAGCTGGGCGCGGTAGTGGGCGGCCTGCGACTCCGGCAGCGCCGCCTCCATCACCGAGAGCATCTGTCCGAACTTCATCGCGCCGCCCTTGAGCTCGCCCAGGGTGCGGAACAGCTGGTCGGCCGTACGCTGGTGCACATCGGCCAGCACCGCCTCGGCGGGCTTGCCCCCGATCCGCTTCCCGAGCCCGAGCGCCTTGCGCCCGGCGTACCCCATCGGCAGCGCGGCCAGCTTCGCCGTCCGCGTCGCCGCTCGCCGCGGCAAACCTTTCGACGACCCCTCCGCCTCGTTCATGCCGCAATTGTGCCTGTCGGCTGCAACTTGCACACCGCGAAGTAGCCTTCCGGCATGAGTGAGCGCCAGCGAACGACGACAAGCCTCAGGCCACCGCATCCGTACTCTTCGCCCTGCCCTACGGAGGCGGTGGCATGACCTCTGAGCTGACGATCGTGACCCCGCTCGACCCCGCCGGGGAGGACCCGTTCGGCTGGTTGGAGGAGGTCGAAGGGGTCGAGGCGCTGGCGTGGGTGCGGGCCCGCAACGAGGAGGCCCACGCGAGCGTCGGCGCCGACCCCGTCTTCGCCAAGATCGAGGCGCAGATCCTCGAGGTCCTCGACTCCGACGACCGGGTGCCCGAGGTCTCACGCCTCGGTGAGCATCTCTACAACTTCTGGCGCGACGCCGACCACGAGCGCGGTATCTGGCGACGCACCACGCCGGAGTCCTACCGCACCGAGGACCCCGAGTGGGAGATCCTGCTCGACCTCGACGCGCTCGCCGCCGACGAGGGTGAGAGCTGGGTCTGGCACGGCGCCTCGGTGCTGCGGCCGGAGCCGGGCGAGCCGTGGCGCAAGGTGCTCGTCGACCTCTCCCCGGGCGGCTCGGACGCCGACGTGACCCGGGAGTTCGACCTGGTCACCAAGGCTTTCGTGAGCCCGGCCGACGGTGGCTTCACCCGTGCCGTCGAGCAGGGCGGCGCCAAGGGCGCGCTCTCCTGGTGCGGCCCCGACGCGGTCTACGTCTTCACCGACTTCGGGCCGGGATCGCTCACGCCGAGTGGCTACCCCCGCATCGTGAAGCTGTGGCGCCGAGGCACCCCGTTCGAGGACGCGGTGGTGGTCTACGAGGGCACCGACGAGGACATGTACATCTCCGCCCGCCGCATCCACACCCCCGGCTTCGAGCGCGACCTGGTCAGCCGCTCGATCGCGTTCTACAAGTCCGAGACGTACGTCGCCACCGACCCCGGCACCCCCGAGCAGACCCTCACCAAGCTCGACATCCCCGACTCCGCCGAGGCCGGATTCCACCGCGAGTGGCTGGTCATCGAGCTTCGCGACGAGTGGACGGTCGGTGACCAGACGTACGCCGCCGGCTCGCTGCTCGCCACCGACGCGGAGCGGTTCCTGGCCGGTGAGCGCGACCTCACCGTGCTCTTCGAGCCCACCGCGAAGACATCGCTCGCCGGAGCGACCTGGACCCGCAACCACCTCGTCCTCAACGTGTTCGAGGACGTCAAGAACCGGTTGCACGTCCTGACGCCGTCCGCCTTTGGCGAGTGGACCCGCTCGGAGTTCCCGGCGACCGACCCGGTGGCCGCGGTCGGCACCCGTGCCGTCGACGCGGTCGAGTCCGACGAGGTCTGGGTCGTCACCAGCGGCTACCTGACTCCCACGACGTACGGGCTGACCGAGGTCGGTGCCGCGACGATCGAGCCGCTGAAGTCGGCGCCGGCCTGGTTCGACACCGCGGGGCTCCGCGCCGAGCAGCGCTTCGCGACCTCGGCGGACGGCACCCGGATCCCCTACTTCATCGTCGGTGCCGAGGCCGCGCTCGCCGGCAACGGTCGACCGGCGCCGACCCTGCTCTACGGCTACGGCGGCTTCGAGATCCCGATGACGCCGGGCTACTCCGCCGGTGTGGGCCGGTCCTGGCTCAGTGAGGGCGGCGTCTACGTCGTCGCCAACATCCGCGGGGGAGGCGAGTACGGCCCGGCCTGGCACCAGGCGGCGCTGAAGGAGAACCGGCACAAGGCGTACGAGGACTTCGCCGCGGTCGCCCGCCACCTCGTCGAGACCGGCGTGACCGACGCCCAGCACCTCGGGATCCAGGGTGGCTCCAACGGCGGGCTGCTGACCGGCAACATGCTCACTCTCTACCCCGAGCTGTTCGGCGCGGTCGTGATCCAGGTGCCGCTGCTGGACATGAAGCGCTACTCGCACCTCCTCGCCGGGGCGAGCTGGATGGCCGAGTACGGCGACCCGGACGTGCCGGAGGAGTGGGAGTTCATCAAGACCTTCTCGCCCTACCATCTGCTCGACGGCGCCCGGGACTACCCGCCCGTCCTGCTCACCACCTCCACCAAGGACGACCGCGTCCACCCCGGCCACGCCCGCAAGATGGCCGCTCTCCTGGCCGCGACCGGCAAGGACGTCACCTATTACGAGAACATCGAGGGTGGCCACGGCGGCGCCGCCAACAACGCCCAGTCGGCCCACCTCTCCGCCTTCGCCTGGACCTTCCTGCGCGAGCGGCTCGGTCTGGTCTGATCCCGGGGCGGCTACGACGCTTCGGTGGGCTCCAGGACCACGACGGGGGTGGGGTGCGAGCGGCGAGCGGCGAAGTCGTCGAGCTCGCCCCATCCGTCGTCCACGGCTGCCAGCAGCTCCCAGAGCCGGTCGCGGTCGGGGCCGACGGCCTCGCGCGCACGCACCTCACGTACTCCGCCCTCGACCGTCTCCACGCGCGCCTCGGGGTGGGCCTGCAGATTGAGCCACCGCGCCGGTGCGGGCTCGGCCCAGCCGTTCATCGCGAGCGTGGCGTAGCCGGACCCGTCGGGGACGTAGGAGACGATGACCGAACGCTCCTGTCCGGTGCGGCGCCCGATCGTGGTCAGCCGGAGCATGCCCGCTCGGTCGGGGCGTGGGCGGCGCAGGAAGCGGGCTCCGCCCGCGGCGTACAGCCGGCGGTGGAACCACCACGCGGCGCGGATGAACCAGCGCGGCGGCAGCCACGGGGACTTCTGATTCTCGTCGGTCGACATCGTTGCCTCCATGGGCGGGTCAGACCCGAGATCCACGTCTCCGGCCAGCGTATCGACGGCGGCGGGCCGGTCGCCTCGGTGAGAACCCTGAGATCCGCCCAGCCGAACGACTGACAGATACTGGGACGGTGATCTCAGATCATGGGACGCGCGATAGGGTGAGGTGACACGGCGCGACACATGGGGTTAACGTGTGGGCATGCTGAACAGCATTCTCGTACTTATCAGGCGCGTCGCCTAGGAGCCACTGGCCCCAGACGACGCGTCTCCCTCCGTTGCCCGCCGGGCCGGGGGGTTTTTTGTTGCACAAGCAGATGTACGAGACAGCCCATGAGTAGACAGCTCTGATGAGTAGGACGGCGGACATGAGCGAGCAGATGACAGGCGCGCAGAGCCTGATCAAGTCGCTGGAAGCAGCGGGGGCCGAGAACATCTTCGGCATTCCGGGAGGAGCGATCCTTCCGGCGTACGACCCGCTGATGGACTCGAAGATCCGCCACATCCTCGTACGTCACGAGCAGGGCGCCGGCCACGCGGCCCAGGGCTACGCCGCCGCGACCGGCAAGGTCGGCGTCTGTATGGCCACCAGCGGCCCGGGCGCGACCAACCTGGTCACCCCGCTCGCCGACGCCAACATGGACTCCGTGCCGATGGTGGCCATCACCGGCCAGGTCGGCGCGGCGATGATCGGCACCGACGCCTTCCAGGAGGCGGACATCCGGGGCATCACGATGCCGGTCACCAAGCACAGCTTCCTCATCACCGACCCCGCGGAGATCCCGCTGCGGGTCGCTGAGGCCTTCCACCTCGCCTCCTCCGGGAGGCCGGGTCCGGTCCTCGTCGACGTCACCAAGTCGGCGTTGCAGGCCACCACCACCTACCGGTGGCCGACCGAGCTCCACCTGCCGGGCTACCGCCCGGTGACCAGGCCGCACGCCAAGCAGATCCGCGAGGCGGCGCGCCTGATGCTGGAGGCCAAGAAGCCGGTCCTGTACGTCGGCGGCGGCACCATCCGCTCCGGCGCCCACCGCGAGCTCCTGCAGCTGGCCACGCTCACCGGGATCCCGGTGGTGACCACCCTGATGGCGCGCGGCGCCTTCCCCGACTCCCACCCGCAGCACCTCGGCATGCCGGGTATGCACGGCACCGTCCCCGCCGTCGCCGGCCTGCAGAAGTCGGACCTGATCATCAGCCTCGGCGCCCGCTTCGACGACCGCGTCACCGGCAACCTGGACTCCTTCGCCCCCAACGCCAAGGTGATCCACGCCGACATCGACCCGGCCGAGATCGGCAAGAACCGCTACGCCGACGTCCCGATCGTGGGCGACGTGCGTGAGGTCCTCACCGACCTGATCGCGGTGCTCACCGCCGAGAAGGAAGCCGGCAAGGAGGGCGACTACGAGGGCTGGGTCGCGTTCATGGCCGGGATCAAGAAGGCGTACCCGCTCGGCTACGATCTCCCCGCGGACGGCCTCTCGCCCCAGTACGTCATCGAGCGGCTCGGCAAGATCTCCGGCGAGGAGACGATCTTCACCGCCGGTGTCGGCCAGCACCAGATGTGGGCCGCGCAGTTCATCGGCTACGAGCACCCCAACACCTGGATCAACTCCGGTGGCCTCGGCACGATGGGCTACTCCGTTCCGGCCGCGATGGGCGCGAAGGTCGGCTGCCCGGACTCCACGGTGTGGTCGATCGACGGCGACGGCTGCTTCCAGATGACCAACCAGGAGCTGGCCACCTGCGCGATCGAGGGCATCCCGATCAAGGTCGCGATCATCAACAACGACAACCTGGGCATGGTGCGCCAGTGGCAGACGCTCTTCTACGGCGAGCGCTACTCCAACACCAACCTGCAGTCCCACGGCCAGCCCAAGCGCATCCCTGACTTCCCCAAGCTGGCCGAGGCCATGGGCTGCGTCGGCCTGGCCTGCGACTCCGCCGACGACGTCGACGCCACCATCGAGAAGGCCATGGAGATCAACGACATGCCCGTCGTCGTCGACTTCCGGGTCAACAAGGACGCCATGGTGTGGCCGATGGTCGCCGCCGGCTCCTCCAACGACGAGATCCAGTACGCGCGCGACCTCGCGCCCGAGTTCGACGAGGACGACCTGTGATGAGCATCCAGCCCGTGAAGACCGGCGGCAAGCACACGCTGAGCGTCCTGGTCGAGAACAAGCCCGGCGTCCTGGCCCGCGTCGCCGCGCTCTTCTCGCGCCGCGGCTTCAACATCGAGTCGCTCGCGGTGGGCCCGACCGAGCACGACGAGCTCTCCCGCATGACGGTCGTGGTCAATCTCGAGAACACCCCCCTCGAGCAGGTCACCAAGCAGCTCAACAAGCTGGTCGAGGTGATCAAGATCGTCGAGCTCGAGCCTGAGACGCGCGTCCAGCGCGCCCTCATGCTGGTCAAGATCACCGCCACCACGGAGACCCGCAGCCAGGTGCTCGACACCATCCAGCTCTTCCGCGCCAAGGTCGTCGACGTGTCCACCGACACCGTCATCGTCCAGCTCGCCGGCAACACCGGGAAGCTCAACGACTTCCTCCGGGTCATCGAGCCCTTCGGCATCCGTGAGCTCTCCCAGTCCGGCATGGTCGGCATGGGCCGCGGCTCCCGGTCGATCTCCGAGCGCAGCCTGCGATCCGTGGCTGTGCCCGCTCCGCCTTCCGCGGTCTGAACCCCTATCAAACACAACTAAAGGAGAAGCCCTCGTGGCTGAGATTTTCTACGACGACGACGCCGACCTCGCGCTGATCCAGGCGAAGAAGGTTGCCGTCATCGGCTATGGCAGCCAGGGCCACGCCCACGCGCTCAACCTGCGTGACTCCGGTGTGGACGTGCGCATCGGCCTGCAGCCCGGCTCGAAGTCCACTGCCAAGGCGGAGGAGGAGGGCCTGAAGGTTCTCACCCCGGCCGACGCAGCTGCCGAGGCCGACGTGATCGTCATCCTCGCCCCCGACCAGCACCAGCGTGGTCTCTACAACGACGAGCTCGCGCCGCACGTGACCGCCGGCAAGACCCTCGTCTTCGGCCACGGCTTCAACGTGCGCTTCGGCTACATCAAGGCGCCCGAGGGCGTCGACGTGATCCTGGTCGCCCCGAAGGCCCCGGGCCACACGGTCCGTCGTGAGTACGTCGCCGGCCGCGGCATCCCGGACATCATCGCCGTCGAGCAGGACGCCTCCGGCTCCGCGTGGGACCTCGCCAAGTCGTACGCCAAGGGCATCGGCGGCACTCGCGCCGGTGTCATCAAGACGACCTTCACCGAGGAGACCGAGACCGACCTCTTCGGCGAGCAGGCTGTCCTCTGCGGCGGCGTGTCCCACCTGGTCCAGGCCGGGTTCGAGACGCTCACCGAGGCCGGCTACCAGCCCGAGATCGCCTACTTCGAGGTGCTCCACGAGCTCAAGCTCATCGTGGACCTGATGTGGGAGGGCGGCATCGCCAAGCAGCGCTGGTCGATCTCCGACACCGCTGAGTACGGCGACTACGTCTCCGGCCCGCGCGTCATCGGCCCGAAGGTCAAGGAGACCATGCAGCAGGTGCTCGCCGAGATCCAGGACGGCTCCTTCGCCGCCCGCTTCATCGCCGACCAGGACAACGGTGCGGCCGAGTTCAAGAAGCTGCGCGAGGAGGAGGCCGGCCACCCGATCGAGGCCACCGGCAAGGCTTTGCGCGCCCACTTCTCGTGGAGCCAGTCCGACGACGACTACACCGAGGGGAGCGCAGCGAGGTAACGAGCTCGCGAGCGCCAGCGAGCGTTGGCTCGTTCGCCGAGCAAGCGACCCAGCGGCCCGAAGGGTTGCTCGGGCAGCGCAGCTCGCTGACCCCTCAGTAGTGCCGAGCCGGCACAGAAAGACCAAGCCGAGTCGGCGCGTTCTAACGCGCCGACTCGGCTTGGTTTCATGGTCAGTCTGCGCCGCCTCGGCGGGTCATTTGACCTCGGACCGGAGGACCAGGCGGAGGCCGATGATCGTGGGGATGATCAGCCAGATCAGGCTGGCGACGCCCAGCTGTGCCCACATCTTGGCGGTCGTCTCGGAGTAGAGGTTCATCGTCGCCCAGTTGAGGTCGAACCAGTTGGCGTGCTCGGCCCACCAGGTGTTGGTCGAGGCCAGGGCCGAGGAGACGGTGGGCAGGACGAGGGAGTAGACGAAGTAGGCGACGATGGCGCCGGGGGAGCTGCGGAAGACCATGCCGAGCATGAAGCCCATGAACATCCCGATCTCTTGGACCAGGGTGACCCGGGCGAGCTCGCCGAAGGAGAGGTTCCAGACCGGGTCGAGGTCCATGACGGCTGCGGCGCCGAGGTAGCCGAGCGCGCCGACGGCAGCGGCGACCGCGATGGAGACGACGCCGACCACGGCGGTGACCAGCGCCTTCGCGGCGATGACGCGGCCGCGTCCGGGCACCAGGGTGAAGGTGGTCAAGGCGCTGCGGGCGCTCCACTCGCTGGTGACGGCGAGCACCGCGATCATCGGGAGGATGACCGAGATCGGGATTCCCCAGGCGGTCGCGAAGCTCTCGTAGTCGAGGTCGTCGCCGTCCACGAAGATCGTGATCGCGGCGGTCGCGGCCAGGGCGAGCACGACCAGGCTGGCCATCAGCCAGAACCCCGAGCGGGTGTCGAACATCTTGCGCAGCTCGACGCCGGCGATCCGGCCGAAGGGGATCGGGGCGGGCACGGCCCGCTCGCGGCGGCGTACCGTAGTCGGGCTGGCCGGCTCGGGGGCGATGGTCGTGGTGGTCATGCTGCTTCCCTTTCCGGGGTCTGGACGTGGTCGCGCTGGGTCTCGGCGGTGAGCTGGAGGAACATCTCCTCCAGGCCGGCGCCATCGGCGGCCCGGAGCTCGGTCAGCACGAGCCCGGTGTCGAAGGCGATCTGGCCGACGGTGGCGAGGTCGGCGTCGCTGTGGACGGCCCCCTCGGTGGTGAGCTCGGCGGTGTGGCCGGCCCGCTGGAGAGCCCGGCCGAGTGAGGTGGGGTCACTGGAACGGGCGTACGTCTCGCCGCTGGAAAGCAGCTCCTGCTTGGTTCCCTGCGCCACGATGCGGCCGTTGCCGATGACCACGATGTCGTCAGCGATCACCTCGATCTCGTGCAGCAGGTGCGAGGAGAGCAGCACGGTGCCGCCGTCGTCAGCGAAGCCACGGAGCAGGTCGCGCATCCAGCGGATGCCGGCCGGGTCGAGCCCGTTGGCCGGCTCGTCGAGGATCAGCACCTCGGGGTCACCGATCAGGGCCGTCGCGATGCCGAGTCGCTGCCGCATCCCGAGGGAGTAGTTGCGTACGCGACGCCCGGCCTCCTCCTCGGTCAGACTCACCCGGTCGAGGGTCTCGGCGACGCTGGACTTCGACAGCCCCATGGTGCGGGCGGCCAGGGTGAGGATCTCGCGGCCGGTGCGGCCGCCGTGCTGGGCGGAGGCGTCCAGCAGCACCCCGACCTCGCGACCGGGGTTGGGCAGCTGGGAGAAGTGGCGGCCCAGCAGGTGCGCGCTGCCGGAGGACGGATCGGTGAGTCCGACCAGGATGCGCATGGTCGTGGACTTACCGGCGCCGTTGGGGCCGAGGAAGCCGGTCACCCGGCCGGGCTCGGCGGTGAAGGTCACGTTGTCGACGGCCGTGAACCTGCCGTACCTCTTGGAGAGGGCATCGATCTGGATCATGCTCCGAGCCTGGTGCCAGGCGGCCCTCGGGCGCGTCGGGCAGATCCCTGGCGGGTGCCTGGACCTTCCCCTGATCTCCCCTGAGACCGTCTCGGGGTAGATCAGTCCGCTGTGGAATGTTTCGTACCGGACGAAACGTTCTCAAAGCATGCGTATTGATGTCTGGTCCGACGTTGTCTGTCCCTGGTGCTACATCGGCAAGCGCCACCTCGAGGAAGCCCTGGAGCGCTTCGAGCACAGCGACGACGTCGAGATCGTCTACCACTCATTCGAGCTCGACCCCAGCGCGCCGCAGGTGCCCGTCGAGACCACGGTCGAGGCCCTGGCGAAGAAGTTCGGCGCCTCGGTCGACCAGGCCCGCGAGATGATGAAGCAGGCCAACGTGCCCGCGGCCGCGGCCGGGCTCGACTTCCGTCACGAGGACACCCCGCACGCGCGGACCATCGACGCCCACCGGCTGCTCCACCTGGCCAAGGCCGAGGGCAAGCAGGCCGTGCTCAAGGAGGAGCTGCTCGCGGCGTACTTCACCCGTGGTGAGTCGATGGGCGACCACGCCGTCCTGAAGCAGGCCGCGGTGAGCGTCGGCCTCGACGCCGGCCGGGTGGACGAGGTGCTCGCGAGCGACGAGTTCGCAGACGAGGTGCAGGCCGACATCGACCAGGCCCGCGCCTACGGTGCGACCGGGGTGCCGTTCTACGTCGTCGAAGGGAAGTACGGCGTCTCCGGCGCCCAGCCGACCGACCTGTTCAGCCAGCTCCTGGAGAAGGTGCACGCCGAGACCAAGCCGGCGCTCACGCTCGTCGGCGAGGGCGACGCCTGCGGTCCCGACGGCTGCGCGATCTGAGCCGCCGGGCCGGAACGGACTAGCGCTTGGTGGCGAGCAGGACGCTGGTGTCGGCGGCGACCATGACCTCGACGGTGGTGAAGCGCTCGTCGGTGAGCCAGGACTCGCGCAGGCTGTCGACGCGGCCGTAGACGATCGGCGGCCACAGGTCGGTGGGGATGAGGTCGTCGATGACGACGATGCCGCCCTCCTCGACGAGGTCGGAGAGCTGGTCGGGGGAGACCCCGCCGGGGGTCTCGGCGTCGAGGAAGAGCAGTGCGAACGGGCCACGGTCGCGCAGGATGCCCCAGTCGGCGGCGATCACCTCGACCTGCGAGTCGTCGGCGAAGATCTCGGCAGCCTCCTTGGCGAGGTGCTCGTCGAGCTCCGCGGAGACGATGTGGGCGGCCTCGCCGCGTACGCCGCTTCGCAGCCACGCGGTGCCGACACCGCACCCGGTGCCGAACTCGGCCATGGTGCCGCTCCGGGTGGCCGCCAGAGTCGCCAGCAGCCGCCCGGTCTCGTTGCGGCAGAACGACACATAGCCCGCGCGACGGGAGACGTCGAAGGCGCGGGTCACGATGTCCGGAAGCTCTGGGGGTGCACTCACAGGGCCAGTCTTCCCGATATCGCGTGTGAGCGCGCGCACGGGTGTCTCGGATGGCGGACCATTCGTCCAGATCTGCTCTCTGGAAGCGTCTGTCGGGTTAACGTCAGAGCACCATGCGGAGCATTTTTCTCGTACTCGAGTGCCGCGACGGGGCCCGGCGGTAACGACCGCAGGAGAAGCCACCTCGTCGCGGTGGCTTCCGTCTTCCAAAGACCCCGGCTTCTCTCCCACACCCTCTGTTTCCCGATGTGTGAAGGAAAGAAGCCATGTACGCGATGTACCCCGAGAGCCCTGCCGAATACAACAAGGGCCGCGAGTGGGGCCCGGCGAGCCACGACCCCGACAACCCGCACAGCGTCGAGAACACCATCGCCGCGGTGCAGCAGGCGCTCGACCTGCGGGACAACGGCGGCCAACTGCCCGACGACAACTAGTCTCGCCGTATGTCTACGACCAACCTCGCAGTGATCCCCGGCGACGGCATCGGACCGGAGGTGACCGCCGAGGCGCTGAAGGTGCTCGAGATCGCCTCTCCGGTGAAGTTCGAGCAGACCCGCTACGACCTCGGCGCCGAGCGCTATCTCGCCACCGGTGAGGTTCTCCCCGAGTCCGTTCTCGCCGAGATCAAGGAGCAGGACGCCATCCTGCTCGGCGCGATCGGCGGCAAGCCGAACGACCCGAACCTGCCTCCCGGAATCCTGGAGCGCGGGCTCCTCCTCAAGCTCCGTTTCGAGCTGGACCACTACGTCAACCTGCGTCCGTCGCGACTCTTCCCGGGGGCGGTGTCCCCGCTGTCGCCGGCCGTGCTCGACAAGGGCGAGATCGACTTCGTCGTCGTGCGCGAGGGCACCGAGGGGCTCTATGTCGGCAACGGTGGCGCGATGCGGGTCGGAACCCCGCACGAGGTCGCCACCGAGACCTCGATCAACACCGCCTACGGCGTGGAGCGGGTCGTACGCGACGCCTTCGCCCGTGCCCAGGCCCGCCCGCGCAAGAAGCTGACCCTGGTCCACAAGACCAACGTGCTCGTCAACGCCGGCTCGCTGTGGTGGCGGATCACCCAGCAGGTCGCCGAGGAGTTCCCCGACGTCACCGTGGACTACCTCCACATCGACGCGGTGATGATCTTCCTCGCCACCGACCCGGCCCGCTTCGACGTGATCGTCACCGACAACATCTTCGGCGACATCATCACCGACCTTGCCGCTGCCATCACCGGCGGCATCGGCCTGGCCGCCTCCGGCAACATCAACTCCTCCCGGGAGTTCCCCTCGATGTTCGAGCCCGTCCACGGCTCCGCCCCCGACATCGCCGGCCAGCAGAAGGCGGACCCCACCGCGGCCATCCTGTCCGGGGCCCTTCTGCTCGAGCACCTCGGTCACCCCGAGGCTGCCGCCGCCATCGACGCCGCCGTGCTCGCCGACCTCTCCGAGCGCGGTTCGGAGCCACGTACGACCTCCGAGGTCGGCGACGCGATCGCCGCCCGCGTAGCCAGCTAGACGCTCATCCCCGAAGGGGCCGGGCGCAGACGAATCTGCGCCCGGCCCCTTCGTCCGTCCCCATCACTTTCCCCTGCCGCAATAGCACGGCACTCGTAGAACAGGACTAATCTCATGGTCATGGAGATCAGCACCACATTGTCGACCCAACCGGCCACCGACAAGCAGCTCGCGGAGGTCCTGGCGAACCCAGGCTTCGGCAACCATTTCACCGATCACATGCTCACCGTCGAGTGGACGCCCGAACAGGGCTGGCACAACGGTCGCATCGAGGCGTACGCACCGCTCAGCCTGGACCCGTCGGCAGCCGTGCTGCACTACGCCCAGGAGATCTTCGAGGGGATGAAGGCCTACCGGCACGCCGACGGCTCGATCTGGTCGTTCCGGCCCGAGGCCAACGCCGCCCGGATGGCCCGCTCGAGCGAGCGGCTCGCGCTGCCCGTCCTGGAGATCGAGGACTTCGTGCAGACCGTCTTCGACCTGGTCAAGGTCGACCAGCGGTGGGTGCCCGAGGCCTCGGAGAGCGATGAGAAGAGCCTGTACCTGCGGCCCTTCATGTTCGCTTCGGAGTCGTTCCTCGGCGTGCGCCCGGCCCAGCACGTGACCTACATGGTCATCGCCTCGCCCGCCGGCTCCTACTTCAAGGGCGGCGTGAAGCCGGTGCGGATCTGGCTCACCGAGGACTACACCCGCGCCGGCCGCGGCGGCATGGGCGCGGCCAAGACCGGCGGCAACTACGCCTCCTCCCTGGTCGCCCAGGCCGAGGCGTCGGCCAAGAGCTGCGACCAGGTGGTCTTCCTGGACGCGCAGGAGGGCAAGTACGTCGAGGAGCTCGGCGGCATGAACCTCTACTTCGTCCACGCCGACGGCCGCATCGTCACCCCCGAGACCGGCACGATCCTCGAGGGGATCACCCGCGCCTCCATCATCGAGCTCGCGGGCAAGCTCGGCTACACCGTCGAGGAGCGCAAGTTCGCCATCGACGAGTGGAAGGCCGGGGTCGAGTCCGGCGAGATCACCGAGGTCTTCGCCTGCGGCACCGCCGCCGTCGTCACCCCCGTCGGTGAGCTCGTCCACGAGGGCGGCTCCATCGCCTCCGCAGGAGATGGCGAGGTCTGGAAGACCCTCCGCAAGCAGCTCGTCGACATCCAGTTCGGCCGGGCCGAGGACACCTTCGGCTGGATGCGCAAGATCGTCTGACCCTCGACGGCCGAGACGTCACTCGCGTCGGCCGAGTAACCGCGCGTAGCGCGGAAGCGTCAGGTACGCAGGTCGAAGCGTCACTCCGGTCGGGCGGGGGGGGCCGCCGCGGCGGCCGCGGACCGCGCCCGGGTCGGCGGGGGCGGGGGGGGGGGGGGAGCGGG